>NZ_JBIALO010000024.1:0-133826 GCF_042873595.1 Streptomyces sp. NPDC004629
ACGCTCGGCTGGGAAACCCCAGCCGAGCGCCTGCATAAACTACTCACAGCCTGACCAACACGACCAAGTGTTGCGACGATCCCTAGAAACCGCCCTGCGCAACCACCCACGACGCCGCCGCAGACAACCGACGACAGATCCCACCCCCAAAGCGGCACGGGGCTGTATCGATACGCGGCTCCGCCGCACGGGCGCAACCAACCACAACGACGCCGCAGACGGCCGGCGGCACAGCGCGGCACACCCAGCGGAGCGTCAGGCGGACCGCCACGCCTCCAGCGCGAGGCCCGGTTCGGCCTTGCGGCGGGTCAGCAGGAGCCGACCGGTGGACGGGGACGACGCCGCCGCGCTCACCCTGTCCCGCGCGTCCGTCGCGAGGGACACCGCGGCGTCCGCCGGCAGCTGCGGACCGGACTCGGTCCACCAGGCGCCCGCCGACTCCTGCTCCGTCGGGTAGGCGGCGAAGGCGACACGGCCGCCGGCCGAGCGCTGGGCCAGCAAGGTGCAGTCATGGCCGTCCAGTTCGCAGCGGACCGCGGAGACCGGGCCCGGACCGGCGGACGGCACGACGGCGACGGGCGCAGTGCCGGGGCGCCAGGCGCACAGGTGGCCGGAGTCGTCCGTGTAAAAGAGGGTTGTGGCGTCGGGCGACGTGGCGAGGGCGTACAGCGTGCCCGGCCGGACCGGCGCCCGCATCGCCTCCTCCAGGACCAGCCGGGAGCCCGGCTCCTCCTGGCGCCAGTGCAGGATGCCGCCGGGCACCGCCGCGTACAGTTCGACGCGGCCCGACTCCCCGGTCACGGCCGCCGGTTCGTCCTGGACGTCGCGGCCCTTGAGGTCCTGCCAGGGGCCCCAGCCGCCCTTCTCCTTCTGGGCGAGCAGGCTCATGCCGCCGCCCTTGTTGCGGACGAAGACATGGGCACGGCCCTGCGCGTCGACGGCGACCGCGGGCGTTCCGGTGCGGGGGCCCTTCTTGTTCGGGTGACCGATCGGGTTCCAGTCCAGGGCGGCGAGGTGCGGGCGGAAGTGGGTGGAGTGCACCAGCCCCGACTCGCCCTTGGCCGTGGGGCGCCAGGAGACCAGGTGGGCGTAGCCGTCGCGGCCCTGTCCGACGGCGAGGACGGGGTGCAGCTTCTGGTCGCCGCCCACCTTGCGCGGGGCGCCCCAGGGCCCGTCAGGTCCGCGTTCCGCCCGGCACAGGACGGCGTCGTCCGACAGCAGGTACACACTGAGCCGACCGTCTCGGCCACGTATGAGCCAATCGCCGTTCACCACCTCACTCTAAGCCGCCCTCCCCCGGCCACCCGGGGCACCCCCGCCCTGCCCACAGCGGACGACGATGCGGCTCCCGTCGGTGTCCCGGCCGCGGTGACAGGGCGCGGGCGGGGTCCGTTGGAGGCGCGGCGTCCGGCGAGGAGTCAGGCACGCACTGGCCAGGAGGCCGTGGGACCCTGGCGGTATGGACGTGGAGGCTTCGGTGCTCGTGGTCGTCGACGGGGCGAACGTCGTCGGGTCGGTGCCCGATGGGTGGTGGCGGGACCGGAAGGGCGCCGCCGAGCGGCTGCGGGACCGGCTGGCCGCCGACGGGCTGCCGGGCCGTCCCACCCCCGTGGAGATCGTGCTCGTCGTGGAGGGCGCCGCGCGCGACGTGGAGTCGGTGCCCGGGGTGCGGGTGGAAGCGGCGGCGGGCAGCGGGGACGACCGTGTGGTCGAACTCGTCGCCGGGTGTCCGCGCCGCCCCCGCCTTGTCATCACGGCCGACCGTGAACTCCGCCGCCGGGTCACGGAGTTGGGTGCGGAGGTGACCGGCCCACGCACCGTGCTGGGCTGAGCGCCCCGCGCGTCCCGAGACAGGCGGCCACCGCCACGCCCGGCGCCGCTCCAGCGCCGCGTCTACTCCCCCGTCACCCGCGCGTACAGCACCGCGCCGTCCACCTCGCCGACCTGTTCGTACTCGGTGGTCAGCAGACGGTGCAGGCTGGGTACCCGGGCGGGGGCGTACGGCTTGCCGCGGGAGTCGTCGACGACCAGGGCGGGCGCGTGCGCGGCCAGTTCCGCCCGGAAGACCGGCCAAGCACCCCGGACGGCGTACTTCTCGCCCACCTGGGGCCCGTTGCGGCCGCCGCTGTAGTTGGTGAGCAGGCCGGCGGTGAGATAGCGGCTGGCGGGCCTGCGCGCGGCGAGCCAGTACGTCTCCGGGTGTATGCCCCACACCAGGACCCGGTCGCCGGGCGCCGTGCGGTCGCCGACCGCGGCGGCGAGCCGCTGGGCGTGCCCGAGGTCGGCGCGTGGCGCCAGCAGCCCCCAGGCCAGGAACAGGACGCAGCAGCCGGCCGTGGCGCGGACCGCCGCCAGCAGTCGCTCCCGCGGCAGGATCTGCAGCGCGGCCGTCGCCAACAGGGCGATGGCGGGCGTCAGTTGAAGGTAGTAGTGGCCGAAGAAGTGGAAGCCGACGGCGACCGCGGCGGCCGAGGAGCCCAGCCACAGCCACAGGTCCCTCGCGCCCGTGCGCGCCACCCGCAGCACCCGGACCACCGGCGGGATCAGCCCCGCGCAGGCCACCGCCAGGATCGCCGAGTTGGCCACGGCCCGGACCAGCACATGCAGTTCGGAACCGGTGAAGGAGGCGTACGCGCCGGAACCGGTGACGGTCCAGAAGACGAAGCCCGCCGGGTCCGTGACCAGGGCCGCGCACAGCACCGGCGCCGCCGTCCCCGCCGTCAGCCGCAGCACCCCGCCCGGCGGCGCGCCGCACCGGTGCAGCAGCCACACCACCGGCACCAGCACCGCCCCGCCGGTCTGCTTGGCGAGGAAGGCGCAGGCGACCGCCGCCCCGGCCGCACCCCAGCGGCGCCGGTCCGCGCACCACATCGCGGCGGCGGTGCAGGGCAGTATGAACACCTCGAAGGTGGCGGCCTGCGCGTCCTCGGGATTGAGCCCGACGGAGACCAGCAGATACAGCACCCCGGCGGTGCGGCCCGCGGTGTCGTCCCAGCGGCGCCGGGCCAGGGAGGCCAGCAGCAGCGCGGTGCACAGCTGCGCGAGGACCGCCAGTACCCGGACCGGGGTCAGCGAACCCGATCCGAAGACCGCGAACGCGCCCTCGTACAACCAGGGCACGAGCGGCGGTTTGCGGTCCACGACCGTCTCGTACAGCCGCCCGCCGCGCGCCAGCATCCGCGCCTGCACGGCGAGGTAGCCCTCGTCCGGGTTCCACAGCGGCCGGGCGAAGGACGGCACCCGGGTGAGGCAGGCGAGCGCCGCGAGCAGCGGCAGCAGCCGCGCCCAGTACGCCGTCCGTACGGCTGCGGACCGTGGTGGGGCGAGCGGCGCGGCGAGCATGGTGAGCACGCTATCCGGCCCCGCGCTCTCCACCGAAGCGGGACATACGGGACGGGGCCGGCGAGCCGGTCGATCACGGTGAGTTCCCGGTCACGCGCGCGTGCCCCGGGACGGGGGCACCGCCGGGGCGTCCTTGCCGCGGGCCAGGCGGCTGTGGGTGCGGCCGTACAGGAAGTAGACGATGAAGCCGAGCACCATCCAGACGGCGAACCGCAGCCAGGTCTCGGCGGGCAGGTTCAGCATCAGCCACAGGGTGGCGGCGACGGACAGCACGGGGATGACCGGCACCCACGGGGTACGGAAGGCGCGGTGCAGGTCCGGTCGGGTGCGGCGGAGGATGACCACGCCGACCGCGACGACGACGAACGCGAACAGCGTGCCGATGTTCACCAGCTCGGCGAGTTCGCTGAGGCTGGTGAAGCCGGCGACGACCGCGATGACCACGCCGAGCAGGATGGTCGGCCGGTGCGGGGTGCGAAAGCGCGGGTGGACGCGGGAGAAGAAGCGCGGCAGCAGCCCGTCGCGGCTCATCGCGAAGAACACCCGGGTCTGGCCGAGCAGCAGGATCATGCACACCGTCGTCAGACCGACGGCGGCGCCGAAGCTGATGACCCCGGCGAACCACGGGTGCCCGGTGGCCTTGAAGGCGTCGGCGAGCGGGGCGTCGACGGAGAGCTGGGTGTAGTGCTGCATTCCGGTGACGACGACGGACACCGCCACGTACAGCACGGTGCACACGAACAGGGAGCCGAGGATGCCGCGCGGCATGTCCCGCTGCGGGTTCTTGGTCTCCTCGGCGGCGGTGGCGACGACGTCGAAGCCGATGAACGCGAAGAAGACGACGGAGGCGGCGGTGAAGATGCCCATCACCCCGAAGTTGGCGGGCGCCCAGCCCACCATCAGCTGGATCAGGGGCGCCTTGAGATCGCCGCCCGCGGCGACCGGCACCGGCTTCGGGATGAACGGCTTGTAGTTGCCGGCGTGGATGAAGAAGGCACCGGCGACGATCACGACGAGGACGACGGCCACCTTGATGGCCACGACGAGTCGGGTGACCCGGGCGGACAGCTTCATGCCGAGCACGAGGATGCCGGTGAGCACCAGGATCAGCACGGCGGCGAGGATGTCGAAGCCGAAGCCGTGCGCCCCTTCCCGGCCGCCGAGATACGCCGGCAGGTGCCAGCCCGCGTTGTCCAGCAGCGCCCGGATGTACCCGGACCAGCCGACGGCGACCACCGCCGTGCCGAGCGCGAGCTCCAGGACCAGGTCCCAGCCGATGATCCAGGCGGGCAGCTCGCCCAGGGAGGCGTACGAGAACGTGTACGCGGAGCCCGCCACCGGGAGGGTGGAGGCGAACTCGGCGTAGCAGAGCGCGGCGAGGGCGCAGACGACGCCGGCGGCGACGAAGGCCAACGCGACCCCGGGTCCGGCGTTCTCCTTGGCGACCTTGCCGGTCAGCACGAAGATGCCGGTGCCGATGATGACACCGACGCCGAAGACCGTCAGGTCCAGCGCGGACAGGGACTTCTTGAGCGCGTGCTCTGGCTCCTCGGTATCGAGGATGGACTGCTCGACCTTCTTCGTCCGGAAGACGGTGTTGCTCACGGCATACCTCCCGCGCTCGGCGTCCTCGACATGATCGAGAGGTGGCGTGGAACGTATGCCCCGCAACGGGCACATTCACGCAAACGGGCCGGTACCGCCACTCTTCACCGTGGCGGTACCGGCCCGTCCGGGCGCTCAGTCGCGGGCAGGCTCCACCGGGTCGATGTCGGCCGTGGGCGTCGCGAAGCGGCCGTCCAGCCGGGCGACGAGCCCGGTGACCTGGCGGGCGATGTCGGGCGCGGTCAGCCCGATCTCGGCCAGGACCTCGGCGCGCGAGGCGTGGTCGAGGAAGCGCGGCGGGATACCGAAGTCACGCAGCGGCATGTCGACACCCGCGTCCCGCAGAGCCTGGGCGACGGCCGAGCCGACGCCGCCGACGCGGGAGTTGTCCTCGACGGTGACGACCACCCGGTGCCGCTCGGCGAGCGGTGCCATGGCCTCGTCGACGGGCTTGACCCAGCGCGGGTCGACGACGGTGGTGGAGATGCCCTGCTTGTCGAGCAGGCCGGCGATCTCCAGGCACATCGGCGCAAGCGCGCCGACGGAGACCAGCAGCACGTCCGGGGTGGTGGTGCCGGGCTCGCGCAGTACGTCCATGCCGCCGACGCGGCCCACGGCAGGTACGGCGGGGCCGACGGCGCCCTTGGAGAAGCGCACGACGGTCGGCGCGTCCTCGACGGCGACGGCCTCCCGCAGTTGGGCGCGCACCTGGTCGGCGTCGCGCGGGGCGGCGAGCCTGAGGCCGGGCACGACCTGGAGGATCGACATGTCCCACATGCCGTTGTGGGAGGCGCCGTCGCTGCCGGTGACCCCGGCCCGGTCCAGCACGAAGGTCACCCCGCACTTGTGCAGCGCCACATCCATCAGCACCTGGTCGAAGGCGCGGTTGAGGAAGGTGGCGTACACGGCGAAGACGGGGTGCACCCCGGCGTGCGCCAGACCCGCCGCCGACACGGCGCCGTGCTGCTCGGCGATGCCGACGTCGTAGACCCGGTCCGGGAAGGCCTTGGCGAACTTCTCCAGGCCGACGGGCTGGAGCATGGCGGCGGTGATGGCGACGACGTCCTCGCGCTCCCGGCCCAGCTCGACCATCTCGTCGCCGAAGACCGAGGTCCAGTCGGCGCCGGAGCTGGCGATCGGCAGGCCGGTGTCGGGGTGGATCTTACCGACGGCGTGGAAGCGGTCGGCCTCGTCCTGGAGGGCGGGCTGGTAGCCGCGCCCCTTCTCGGTGAGGCAGTGCACGATGACCGGGCCGCCGAACCGCTTCGCGCGGGACAGCGCGGACTCCAGCGCCTCGATGTCGTGGCCGTCGATCGGGCCGACGTACTTCAGACCCAGGTCCTCGAACAGGCCCTGCGGCGCGATGAAGTCCTTGAGGCCCTTCTTGGCGCCGTGGAGCGTGTCGTACAGCGGCTTGCCGACGACCGGGGTGCGCCCCAGGAGGTCCTTGGTGCGGGCCAGGAAACGCTCGTAGCCGTCCGTCGTGCGCAGCGTGGCGAGGTGGTTGGCGAGGCCGCCGATGGTCGGCGCGTACGACCGCTCGTTGTCGTTGACGACGATGACCAGCGGGCGGTCCTTGGCGGCGGCGATGTTGTTCAGCGCCTCCCAGGCCATGCCGCCGGTGAGCGCCCCGTCACCGATGACGGCGGCGACGTGGCGGTCGCGCCGCAGCTGCTGGTTGGCCTTGGCGATGCCGTCGGCCCAGCCGAGGACCGTGGAGGCGTGCGAGTTCTCGATGACGTCGTGCTCGGACTCGGCCTGCGAGGGGTAGCCGGACAGGCCGCCCTTCATCTTCAGCTTCGAGAAGTCCTGCCGTCCGGTGAGCAGTTTGTGCACATATGACTGGTGGCCGGTGTCCCACAGGACCTCGTCCTTCGGGGACTCGAAGACCCGGTGCAGGGCGATGGTCAGCTCGACCACACCGAGGTTGGGCCCGAGGTGGCCGCCGGTCTTGGCGACCGCGTCCACGAGGAAGGTCCGGATCTCCTGCGCCAGCTGGTCCAGCTCCTCCAGGCTGAGCCGGTCCAGATCGCGCGGTCCCCTGATGCGGGTCAGCAGCGGCACCCGTGCCTCCTTGCAATAGAGCTGATCGAGCGTTGCCGGGCCCACCGAGTCTAATGTTCCCCCCAGAACCCCACCCCAAGGGGCACGTACAACAGCCCCCGAAGGGGCCCCGAGGAACTAGGCCCCGAAAGGGGCGCGGGGAACTGCGCGCTCAGCCACATCCCACCCGCGCCCAAAAGCACCACCACAGCCACGCCCCGAAGGGGGCGCGGGGAACTGCGCGCCCAGCCACATCCCACCCGCAGCCGACCAACGCCCCCGCCGAACACGACAGCGCCCGGCACCAAATAGGCACCGGGCACAGTCAAACCGCCCAAACGGCCAACCCCAGCGGAGCGCTACGCGCGGCCGGCCGTCTTCTGCGTCTTGCGGGTGATGGAGTCGATGACCACGGTGGTCAGCAGCACCGCCGCGGTGATCATGTACTTCACCGGCTCGGCGATGGACTCCAGCTGGAGCCCGTACTGGATCGACACGATGACCAGGACACCGAGCAGCGCGTTCCAGGTGCGCCCCCGCCCGCCGAAGAGGCTGGTCCCGCCGATGACGGCCGCGGCGATCGCATTCATCAGCAGGTCACCCGCGCCCGCACTCTGGTTGGCCGAGGCGATCTTCGACGCCAGGAACAGACCGCCGATCGCCGCGAACCCGCCCGAGATGGCGAAGACGGAGATCCGCACCGCGGTGACGTTGATGCCCGCACGCCGGGACGCCTCCACGCTGCCGCCGAGCGCGAAGACCTTGCGGCCGTACGCGGTGCGGCGCAGCAGGAAGTCGGTGCCCACCAGGAACACCAGGAAGATCACCGTGGCGAGCGGCAGACCCTTGTACTGGTTGTACATGAAGGCCGCGGCGAAGGAGATCACGGCGAGCAGCACCGTGCGCAGGACCGTGTCGCTGAGTGGCCTCGACGGGATACCGGCCGCCTCACGCCGGCGGTTGGACAGGAACGAGGTGAGGAAGAACACGCCGACCACCACGACGGCGAGACCGTAGGCGGCCGCGATGTCCGTGAAGTAGTACGTGGTCAGCTTGCTGATCAGACCGTCGCTGTCGAGGTTGATGGTGCCGTCCTGGCCCAGAGTCTGGAGCATGAAGCCCAGCCAGAACAGCAGACCGGCCAAAGTGACGGCGAACGCGGGGGCGCCGAGCACCGCGAAGAAGAAGCCGTGCACCGCGCCGATGGCGGCACCCGAGGCGATGGCGAACAGCACCGCGGCCCACTCGGGCCAGCCCTGGTTGACCGCGAGTACGGCCGCGATGGCGCTGGCGGCGCCGCTGACCGAGCCCACCGACAGGTCGATCTCACCGAGCAGCAGCACGAAGACGATGCCGACGGAGATCATGCCCGTGCCGACCATCGTGATGGTGATGTTGCTCAGGTTCTCCGCGGAGAGGAACGCCGAGTTCAGGCTCTGGAAGACGACACAGATGACGATCAGACCGATGACGACCGGGATGGAGCCCAGTTCACCGGCCTTCATCTTGCGCCGGAACTCGCCGAGGTAGCCCGCCAGGCCCTGCTCGCGCACCAGGAGCCGCGGGTCGACCGCGGTCACCGCGGCGGCGGCCGCCTCGGGGTTCTCGACGACGGTCTCGTCCTGCGGGGTCGCGGAGGTCTTGTCGATGCTCACTGGGAAACCTCCCCGTTCGCGCGCGCCGCACGGCGGGTCACGGCGTTGTCGGTGGCGCCGGTGATGGCGGAGATGATCTCTTCCTGCGAGGTCGTCTTGACCTCGAAGACGCCGTTGTTGCGGCCCAGGCGCAGCACGGCGACCTGGTCCGCCACGGCCTTGACGTCGGCCATGTTGTGGCTGATGAGGACGACGGCGAGGCCTCGCTCGCGCAGCCGCTCCACCAGGTCGAGGACCTGGGCGGTCTGCTCGACGCCGAGGGCCGCGGTGGGCTCGTCGAGGATGACCAGCTTGGGCTCGCCGAGCATGGACCGGGCGATCGCCACGGTCTGGCGCTGACCGCCGGAGAGCGAGGCGATCGGGATGCGGACGCTGGGGATGCGGATCGAGAGCGTGGTGAGCAGTTCGCGGGAGCGGCGCTCCATCTCGACCTCGTCGAGGACGCCGCGCCGCTTCAGCTCGCGGCCCAGGAAGAGGTTGCCGACGACATCGATGTTGTCGCACAGCGCCAGGTCCTGGTACACCGTCGCGATGCCCAGGCTCTGGGCGTCGTGCGGCCGGTTGATCTGGACGGGCCTGCCGTCCCATTCGATGACGCCCTCATCGATGGGGTGCACGCCGGCGATCGTCTTGACCAGCGTGGACTTTCCGGCGCCGTTGTCGCCGACAAGGGCGACCACCTCACCGGCGTGGACCTCAAGCTCTACGTCGGTGAGCGCCTGAACGGCACCGAACCGCTTGGAGACCCCGCGCAACGCCAGCACGGGCGTAGCGGACACGTGAACCATCTCCTTCGCCGCCTGACCCGGCGGAAGGTTGTGCAGAAGTTTGGGGGGAAGTTCCATCCGGCGCCCCGCGCCGAGCTTGCGGGGCTGACTGATGCGCGGGACGCCGGTGGAGCCTGGAGCAGTCCTGTCCCGCACGGGGATTCAAGGGCGAATCACCGTGCCTGGGAAGGGACCTGGGACCGCTTACTTGAGGCCGATCTTGTCACAGGCCGACTTGTACTTGGCCGTGCAGATGTCGGCGACGGTGTAGAAGCCGTCCTTGATGACCGTCTCGTTGATGTTGTCCGTCGTCAGGGAGACGACCGGGACCAGCACGGACGGGACGTCCTTCGCGCTGTCGCTGGAGACCTTGTCCTTGGCGATGGAGTCGAGGCTCTCGCCCTTGGCGAGCGCGACCGCCATCTCGGCGGCGATCTGCGCCTCCTGCGGGTACGACTTGAAGACGCTCATGTACTGCTCACCGGTGACGATCCGCTGCACCGCGGCGAGTTCGGCGTCCTGACCGGTGACCGGCACGGAGACGCCGGCGGCCTTGAGGGCGGTGATGGCGCCGCCGGCCATGCCGTCGTTGGCGGAGTAGACGCCCGCGATGTTCTTCGCGCCGATCGCCGAGATCGCCGTCTCCATCTCGGAGTTGGCGTTGTCCGGCGACCACTCCTTGGTGTCGTACTCCTTGGCGATGGTGACCTTGCCGTCGAGGACGGAGTGAGCGCCTTCCTTGAACTGCTTGGCGTTCGGGTCGGTGACCGAGCCGTTGATCATGACGACCTTGGAGGACTTGGTGGCCTTGCTGCCCAGGGCCTTCAGCAGGGCCTCGCCCTGGGTCTTGCCCACCTGCACGTTGTCGAACGAGGTGTAGGCGCTGATCGGACCCTCGGCCAGACGGTCGTAGGCGACGACCTTGATGCCCTGGTCCACGGCCTTCTGGACCGAGTTCTGGATGGCCTTGGCGTCCACGGCGTCCAGGATGAGCACGTCCACCTTGTTGGTGATCATCGTGTCGACCTGCTGGGCCTGGAGGTTGGCGTCCTGGCGGGCGTTGTTGTACTGGATCTCCGCCTTGTTGTTCGTCAGCTCCTTGATCTTCTTCTCGATCTGCGGGCGGTCGAACTTCTCGTAACGCGCGGTCTTGTTCTCCGGCAGCAGCAGGCCGACCTTGATGTCGTCGCCCTTCTTGGCCGACGACGACGAGGAAGAATCGTCGCCGCCCGAGTCCTTGGCGCTACCACAGGCGGCGAGCGAAACGGCCATCGCACCAGCGGCAATGGCGACGGCGGCACGACGCATACGCGTGTTCACTTCAGAAACCTCCCTGACGAGGCCGCGTCGTTGCGGCCGAGGTGGCTGGAAGTCAACTCGGCCACACGTGCGACGTCAAGAAGTAAATCCTTAACGAGATGGCAACGGTGTCAGCCGTTCTCTAAGTGAAGGCGGGTGTCGCTGTCGACAGGGTGCCGTCCAAAAGGGTTGAATCGCCCATCTCGCTGAGCGCCAGGGCGAGCGCCCCGAGCACCTCGGCGCGCCCGCCGAGCGCGCCGGGAAGCACGGAGAGCTGACGCGCCGCGCTGGGGATGGCGTAGCGCCCGACCGACTCCCTGATGGGCCCGAGCACCAGCTCACCGGCCTCGGCGAGGTCTCCGCCGAGCACCACCCGGCTGGGGTTCAGCAGGTTGCACAGGTTGGCCACCCCGCTGCCGATGTGGCGGCCCACGTCGGCGACCACCCGGCGGCAGCCCGGGTCGCCGTCCCGGGCCAGCCGTACGACGCCCTCCATGGTCAGGCCGGTGCCATGGCTCGGCTGGAGCAGCGGGAGCACGTAGCGCGCGGCCGTGAAGGTCTCCAGGCAGCCGCGGTTGCCGCAGCGGCAGACCGGGCCGGCCTCGTCGAGCGTGATGTGCCCGATCTCGCCCGCGGTGCCGCCGGGGCCCCGGTAGATCTTGCCGTTGATCACCAGACCGGCGCCGACGCCGCTGGCGACCTTGATGTACGCCAGGTCGCGCACGCCCCGGCCGCAGCCCCAGACCAGCTCGCCGAGGGCGCCCAGATTGGCGTCGTTGTCCACGTGCACCGGTACGCCGAGCCGCCCCCGCAGCTCCTCGGCGGGCCTGGTGCCGGACCAGCCCGGCAGGATGGCGGTGGAGCCCAGGGTGCCCGACTCGACGTCGATGGGGCCGGGCACGCCGACGCCCACACCCGCCACCTTGGACCGGTCGATGCCGGTCGCGTCGATCAGCCGGTTGACCAGTTGCTCGGCCCGGTCGAAGCCCTGCGTGGAGGAGGCGTCGACGTCCAGCGGCTCGGACTCCTCCGCCAGCACCTGGTGCGCGAGGTTCCCGATCGCGACGCGCAGGTGGGTGTGGCCGAAGTCCACGCCTATGACGATGCCGGCGTCTCCGCACAGCGAGACGCTGCGGGCCCGCCTGCCGCCCGCCGACGTCGGCGTGACCTCGACGGTCCCGCCGTCCTTGAGTTCCCGCACGATATTGGAGACCGTCGCCGCGGACAGGCCGGTCGTCCGCGCGATCTCCGCCTGCGTGAGCGACCCGGCCAGCCGCACCGCCCGTACGACTCGTTCCAGGTTGGCTCGGTGCAGCGACGACTGCGACCCCGGAGTCTCCATCGACTCATCCACTCCCGCCATCGGCCGGGCGACCCCTGCGCCGCCCGTGGCCCAGGTCACATCTACGGAACCGGGCCACTTACAAGTTATGAACTCCAAGCTCTTCTGTAGGGGTTGCCGCAGTCAAGTCCTTGACGTAAATCGCCGGCACTTGGTCGGTCGCGCCCCGGACATCCTGCGGACATACCCGCGCCACCCCGGAGCAGGGCGGCATCCCCTTCGACCCCCTCCTTCGACCACCGTCACCGCGGTCCCCGCACCTATCCCCGTGCGCCCACCCGAACCCCCGCTCCCCCTTCAGCCACGGAAACCGGGACGCCCCCTGTCGGGGAACCTCTGTGCGAATCACAGTTGCGAACCAGAGCGGAGACCGCCCCCTTCATCCGGACCCCAGGGGCACCCTCAGGCCCGCGGATATATTTCGCACCTCGATATATAGCCGACGCATGACACGCCAGCACCCGTCCTTGACGGAACCGCAGTACTTCATCCTCGCCGCACTCATGGACGGCTCCTTGAAGGGAGCTTCCCCAACGGGCACGCGGCCGTCCCCGCCGCGCTGACCCTCGGCGTCGTCCTCGTCGCGTCCCCCCGCGCCCGCCCCTACGTCACCACGGTCGGCGTGCTGTGGCTCTCCTGCATCGCCGCCGCCGTCCAGGCCCTCGGTCACCACCGGCCCAGCGATGTGCTGGGCTCCACACTGCTGGCCTGCGCCTGCTACAGCCTCGTGGCCTGGCTGCTGCCCACCGCCGCCGCACCGGACATCACGCACAGCCCCCGCGCGCTGCCGCCCGCCACCCTGGCCCTGTCCGCGGCCGTCGCGCTCGCCGCCGGCGCACGGAGCGACACCCTCGTGCTCTCACTGGTACGTCGCGACGGAGGGGCCCACACGCCCCGGACGCCGCACGCCGGGCTGACCACCGGCTGCGCGCAACTGTCCGCGACGTCGCCGCCCCTCCGAGCACCGACGGTGCGAACAGAACACGGTGCCCGAGGGGTCCGCCGTCGGCTCAGGAGCGGGTGAGGCAGCGGGAGCGTGACCGCAGCGAACGAGCGGGCCGACCACGCCCCGACACAGGCCGCCCACCGACCCGACGCACTCGCCACCCGACACAAGGACGCATCCGCATCCGTCACGGAAAAGGCATCCACCCGCCAGACGCCCCTCCGCCCCACCGGCCCGCCGCCCCCGCCAGCCTCCCGACGCACTCGCCACCCGACACAGGAACACATGCGCATCCGTCACGGACAAGGCATCCACCCGCCAGACGCCCCATCACCCCACCACGGCACGGACCCCGCCGGACAAGCCCCCGCCACCCGGGGTCGCCGGGAGGCCCCGGCAGCCGACTACGCCCCGGCGCAGACCCCCCGCCGGCCCGCCACCCACGCCAGCCTCCCGACGCACTCGCCACCCGACACAGGAACACATGCGCATCCGTCACGGACAAGGCATCCACCCGGCGGACGCCCCTCCGCCCCACCGCAGCGCGGACCCCCGGCGGGCGAGTCCCGCCACCGCGGATCGGCCAGAGGCCCCCGGCGCCGCCCGCAGGGTGGGGCCCGGACGGCAGGCCGTGGCGCGCTCCCCTCAGCCCAGCCCAGCCCCGCCGGGCTGCCGCACGGGGCGGCTGGAATCGCCGTCGGGCCGGTCGCGCTCCGTGTGTCCTACTTCAGCGCACCGGCGGTCAGCCCCTGCACGACCTGGCGCTGGAAGACGATGTACGCCGCCAGCACCGGCAGCATCGCCATGACCAGGCCCGCGAACAGGCCGGACCAGTCGCCCTTGTAGCCCTGGCTCACGGCCAGTTGGACCAGCCCCTGGGTCAGGACACGCTTGTCCGGGTCGGTGTTGAGCACCGTCGGGAGCATGTACTGGTTCCACTGGCCGAGGAAGTTGAAGATGCCCACGCTGATCAGTCCGGGCTTGGCCATGGGCAGCATGATCTGGAAGAACGTCCGGGAGTGGGACGCGCCGTCCACGAAGGCCGCCTCCGCCACCGACGTCGGCAGCGTACGGAAGAACGCCGTCAGGAAGAACACCGTGAACGGCAGCGAGTACGCGATGTAGACCAGGATCAGGCCGTGGATCGTGTTCAGCAGCCCCATGTTGTTCACGACGTAGAACAGCGGGACCAGCGCCAGCATGATCGGGAAGCTCATGCCGCCGATGAACAGGTAGTAGATGAACCGGTTGCCGGGGAAGTCGAAGCGGGCGAGGACGTACGCCGCCATCGAGCCGAGGACCAGCGTGCCGATCAGCGAACCGCCCACCACCAGAACGGTGTTGAGGAAGTAGTCGCTCATGTTGGCCTGCGTCCAGGCCCGCGACCAGTTGTCGAAGTGCAGCTTGTCCGGCAGCGACCACGGCGAGCTGAAGATGGAGCGGTCGTCCTTGAACGACGTCATCACCGCCCACAGCAGCGGCATGACCACCATGACGGCCCACAGGATCAGGAAGCCGTGCGAGAAGGCGTTGAGGACATGGCCCTCCTTCTTCCGGACGGGCCGCCCGGCGGACGGCCCGTCCGCCTTGCCGACCGGCGCGCCGGACTCGGCCGGCGGGAGGGCGGGGGTCTCGGTCGTCTTCATCTGCTCAGAACTCCAGCCGCTCGCGACGGCCCAGCCGCATCACGATCGCCGCGAAGGCGAGGGTGACGACGAGCAGGGCGACGCCGATGGTGGTGGCGTAGGCGGCCTGACCGTCCCGGAACGCCTTCTGGTACACGTACAGGACCATCACGGTGGTCGAGTAGTCGGGGCCGCCCGGCCCGGTCGTCATGATCTGCACGACCGCGAACGACTCGGCGCCCAGCGCGAGGATGCCCATGTAGACCCAGCCCGACTGCACGGTGTCCCACAGCAGCGGCAGGGTGATACGGAAGAACGTGGTGAAGCGGCTCGCCCCGTCCAGCAGGGCCGCCTCGTACAGGTCGGTGGGGATCGACGCCATGCCCGCCGAGAACAGGACCACGAAGAAGCCGACCGTCGACCAGACGAGCACCGCCATCACGCACCACAGCGCGAGGTTCGGGTCGCCCAGCCACAGCGGCTGGACGCCGTCGAGGCCGATGCCGCGCAGCAGCGAGTTGAGGGCGCCGCTGTCCGGGTTGTACGCGAAAGCGAACAGCAGCGCGACGATCGCGATGGACAGCACCTGCGGGAAGAAGTAGACGATCTTGTAGAAGGAGGAGCCGCGGACGCCGGAGACGACCGGTCCGCCCCTGCGGCGCCGGCCGCCCACATTGATCATGAAGGAGAAGAACAGCGCGAGGCTGATCGTCACCAGCGGGAGCAGGACCGCGAACAGCAGACTGTGCTGCAACGACTTCCAGAAGATCTCGTCGTCGAACATCCGCTGGTAGTTGTCGAAGCCCACCATCTTGAAGTCGGGGCTCAGCCCGGTCCAGTCCGTGAAGGAGTAGTAGATGGACTGGATGAAGGGCCATACGACGAAGAGCGCGTAGAGCCCCAGGGGCGCCGCCAGGAACCCCACGATGAACCGGTACTTACCGTGCTGCATTACTGCCGACCCCGATCTCTGCGCGGGCGCCGCCGGGGCCTGCCCGGCGGATGCCGCCCGGCAGGCCCCGGTGACGGATCGTCACTGGTGCTTGTAGTGCTTGATCGACGTGTCCTTGGCCGCGTCGTCGGCGAAGGCCTGGATCTTCGTGATGGCCTCGGCCGGGGTCATGCGGCCCGCCATCATCTCGCCGAGACCGGCCACCCCGATCTGCTCCTTCTGGAGCTTCACGTACCAGTCCTGGATCCGCGGATTCACCACGTTGTCCCCGGCCTTCTCCAGGGCCGCCTGCCCGGACTTCAAGCCGGGGGTGAGGGTGATGCCGGTGGTGCCGCCGTTGTACGCGCTCAGCGACTTCACCTTGGCGGTGAAGCTCTTCGAGGACGCCTCGCTCAGCATGATGCGCAGCTGCTCCATGCCGCCGGCCGGGTTCTTCGCCTTGGCCGGGACGACGAAGGGCTCGGCGCCGGAGGCCCAGACGGTGCCGAACGGCATCTTGTCGGAGGAGTCGAGGCCGGTGGGCCCCGAGACGGCCAGGTCGAAGTCCTTCGGAATGACGTTCGCCGACTCGTTCTCCACCCAGGAGCCGTTCGGGAGGAACAGAGCCTTGCCCTGAGCCCAGGCGGTCTGCGACTGGATGTGGTCGAGGCCGGGGGTGCCCTTGAGGATGTAGCCCTTCTTGTACAGCTCGTAGTAGGCCTCGAAACAGGCCTTGACCGCCGGGTGCTTCCAGGCGCCCGGTTCGAGGTTGTCGATGGCGTCGAGCACCTCCCGGCCGCCCACCTTGGCGATCATCGGGTAGAGCGAGAAGGGGACGTAGTACGGGTACTTGCCCGCGTAGGTCCAGCCCGCCATGCCCTTCTTCTTGGCCTTCTCGCAGACCGCGAGCATCTGGTCCCAGGTCTCCGGGTACTGCTCGTCGAGCGTGTCCAGGGCCTTTTGCGAGTACCAGACGCCGTACACCGTGTAGGCGTAGTAGAAGATCCAGACCGGGTCGCCGTCGAACTGGCCCATCTCGACGATGCCGGGACGCAGCGTGTCGCGGACCTTCTTGTTCGGGTCGTCGTAGGAGGGGGCGTCGAGCAGCGGGGTGAGGTCGGCGAGCTGGTTCTTGCCGACCAGGACGCCCATGTCCATCTGCTCGGCGCCGGAGTTGTCGATGAGGTCCGGCGGGTTGCCCTGGTTGAAGCGCGGCTGGAGCGTCGACTGGATCTTCTGGGTGGCGGAGAACTTCACCGTGGCCTTCGGGAAGTCCTTCTCGTAGATCTTCACCGCGTCCTCGGCGTACTCCTTGCCGAAGCCGCCGTCGAACAGGACGAATTCCATCTGCGCGGTCTCGTTGACGGCAAGTGGGTTCTTCGCCGTCTTCTTGCCCGCTTTCGCCTTGTCCTGGCTGTCGCCACCGCTGCTCGCACAGGCGGACAGGAATCCCGCCGTGGGAAGGGTGAGCAGACCGAGTGCGGCGGACCGCTTGATGAGGTCGCGGCGGCCTACGCCACCGCCACCGTGGTTCGCTGCGGAAGTGGATCCCATGCTCAAGTCCTCGCTTTCTCCAGGACTCAGGCGGTGAACCGGATCCTCCCCGGCACCGCGTTCGGGTAGCGCTGGGTCGTGCAGGAAACGCCGACAGGTATAGTCCACTTCCCGCCGGCTGAGCAAGATCGAATGCAAGGTTGGCCATGGGTCTTTTCCGAGTTGAGACCTCGCGGAAATATGCGCCACCTGTGGGCGCCTTGCCGGAAAAATCCGCGACATAGAGCCCCGAATGCCACAGACAACACCCTTGACATCATCGGCCACTTGACTCCCTACTGGTTCCTGCGCAGCAAATTTGACAACGTTGTCTGATCAGCGCAGGGAGGGTTTCCGTAGATGCAGCGGAAAGCTCGGTACAGATGGGGACCGGCGGTCGTGCTGACGACCGCCTTCGTCATGGCGGCGGGTTCACAGGGAGCGGCCGTCGCCCTGCCCGCCAAGGCGCCGGCCGCCGACCGGGAGTTCGCATCCTCGTTCGAGGCGGACGATCCGGCGCCGGACTGGCTGAACACGGTGGACACGGGACCGGACGGGGCCAAGCGCGCCTCGGGCGTCGACGGCGGCTACAGCACCGGTATCCCGGGGAACGTCACCGACCATGTCACCGAGGTGCGCGCGAGCGCCGAGAACACCGGCGGCGGGGAGGTGAAGGAGAATCTCGTCGACGGTGAGCCGACCACCAAGTGGCTCGCCTTCCAGCCGACCGGCTGGGTTGAGTTCGACCTGGACAAGCCGGTCAAGCTGGTGACGTACGCCCTCACGTCGGCCAACGACCACGCCGAACGCGACCCGAAGGACTGGACTCTTCAGGGCTCCGCGGACGGCAAGGACTGGAAGACCCTCGACACCCGCTCCGGCGAGACCTTCTCGGAGCGTTTCAAGACCAAGTCGTACGACCTCGCCGAACCGGCCGAGTACCGGCACTTCCGGCTCGACGTGACCAAGAACAACGGCGCGTCGGGGATCCTGCAGCTCGCGGACGTCCAGTTCTCCACGGGCGGCGGCGACAACCCGGTCCCGCAGGACATGCTCTCGCTGATCGACCGCGGCCCGAGCGGCTCGCCGACCGCCAAGGCGGGCGCCGGCTTCACCGGCAAGCGGGCCCTCAGGTACGCGGGACGGCACACCGCGGGCGGGCACGCCTACTCGTACAACAAGGTCTTCGACGTGAACGTGAAGGTCGGCCGCGACACCCGGCTGTCGTACCGGATCTTCCCGTCCATGGCCGACGGCGACCGCGACTACGACGCCACCAACGTCGCCGTGGACCTGGCCTTCACCGACGGCACCTACCTCAGCGCTCTGGGCGCGACGGACCAGCACGGCTTCGCGCTGTCCCCGCAGGGGCAGGGCGCGGCGAAGGTGCTGTACGTCAACCAGTGGAACAACGTGGAGTCGCGGATCGGCTCGGTCGCCGCGGGCAAGACCGTCGACCGGATCCTGCTGGCCTACGACTCCCCCACCGGACCGGCGAAGTTCCGCGGCTGGCTCGACGACGTGGCGCTGCGGCAGGCGGCCCCGGACAAGCCCAAGGCGCATCTGTCCGACTACGCGCTGACCACCCGCGGCACCAACTCCAGCGGCAGCTTCTCGCGCGGCAACAACTTCCCGGCGACCGCGGTGCCCCACGGCTTCAACTTCTGGACCCCGGTGACCAACGCGTCCTCGCTCAGCTGGCTGTACGAGTACGCTCGGGCGAACAACGACGCCAATCTGCCGACGATCCAGGCGTTCAGCGCGAGCCACGAGCCGAGCCCCTGGATGGGGGACCGGCAGACCTTCCAGGTGATGCCGTCCGCCACGGCCGGCACCCCGGACACCGGCCGCACGGCACGGGCGCTGGCGTTCCGGCACGAGAACGAGACCGCGCGGCCGTACTACTACGGCGTCCGCTTCGAGAGCGGCCTCAAGGCGGAGATGGCGCCGACCGACCACGCGGCGGCGCTGCGCTTCACCTACCCGGGCGACGACGCGAGCGTGATCTTCGACAACGTCACCGACCAGGCGGGCCTGACCCTCGACAAGGAGAACGGGATCGTCACCGGCTACTCCGACGTGAAGTCGGGCCTGTCGGCGGGCGCCACCCGGCTGTTCGTCTACGGCGTCTTCGACAAGCCGGTCACCGCGGGCGACTCCGGCGGGGTCAAGGGCTATCTGCGGTTCGACGCGGGTGCCGACCGCACCGTCACGCTGCGCCTGGCGACCTCCCTGATCAGCGTCGACCAGGCGAAGGACAATCTGCGCCAGGAGATCCCCGGCGGCACGTCCTTCGACACCGTCAAGTCGCGGGCCCAGCGCGCCTGGGACAAGGTGCTCGGCCGCGTCGAGGTGGAGGGCGCGACACCCGACCAGCTGACCACCCTGTACTCCAGCCTGTACCGGCTGTACCTGTACCCGAACTCCGGCTTCGAGAAGGTCGGTTCGACGTACCGGTACGCCTCGCCGTTCTCGCCGATGCCGGGCCAGGACACCCCGACCCACACGGGCGCCGAGATCGTCGACGGCAAGGTGTACATCAACAACGGCTTCTGGGACACCTACCGGACGACCTGGCCCGCCTACTCCTTCCTGACGCCCAGTCAGGCAGGCGAGATGGTCGACGGGTTCGTGCAGCAGTACAAGGACGGCGGCTGGACCTCCCGCTGGTCCTCCCCCGGCTACGCGGACCTGATGACCGGCACCTCCTCGGACGTCGCGTTCGCGGACGCCTACGTCAAGGGCGTGAAGTTCGACGGCAAGGCGGCCTACGAGGCGGCCCTGAAGAACGCGACCGTCGTGCCGCCGTCCTCCGGCGTGGGCCGCAAGGGCATGGCCACCTCGCCGTTCCTCGGCTACACCAGCACCGCCACCGGTGAGGGCCTGTCCTGGGCGATGGAGGGCTACCTCAACGACTACGGCATCGCCAAGATGGGCGAGGCCCTGTACAAGAAGACAGGCGAGAAGCGCTACAAGGAGGAGTCGCAGTACTTCCTCAACCGCGCCCAGGACTACGTGAACCTCTTCGACTCCCGGGCGGGCTTCTTCCAGGGCCGCGACGCCAAGGGCAACTGGCGGGTCGACTCGGCGAAGTACGACCCGCGCGTGTGGGGCTACGACTACACGGAGACCAACGGCTGGGGCTACGCGTTCACGGCGCCGCAGGACAGCCGGGGCCTGGCCAACCTCTACGGCGGCCGGTCCGCTCTCGCCGACAAGCTCGACGCGTACTTCTCCACTCCGGAGACGGCCTCGCCCGAGGTCGTCGGCTCGTACGGCGGGATCATCCACGAGATGATCGAGGCCCGCGATGTCCGCATGGGCATGCACGGGCAGTCCAACCAGCCCTCGCACCACGCGCTGTACATGTACGACGCGGCGGGTCAGCCGTGGAAGACGCAGGGGCTGGTGCGCGAGGCGCTGTCCCGGCTGTACGTGGGCAGTGAGATAGGCCAGGGCTACCCGGGCGACGAGGACAACGGCGAGATGTCCGGCTGGTACCTGTTCTCCGCGCTCGGCTTCTACCCGCTGGTCATGGGCAGCGGCGAGTACGCCGTCGGCTCCCCGCTGTTCAAGAAGGTCACGGTCCACCTGGAGAACGGCCGGGATCTGGTGGTCAACGCGCCGAAGAACAGCGCGAAGAACGTGTACGTGCAGGGCCTGAAGGTCAACGGCCGTGCCTGGACGTCGACTTCGCTGCCCCACTCGGTCCTGGCCAAGGGCGGGGTGCTCACCTTCGACATGGGCGCCAAGCCGTCCAGATGGGGCACGGGCAAGAACGCGGGCCCGGTCTCCATCACCCGCGACGACAAGGTGCCGACGCCGCGCGCGGACGTGCTGAAGGGTGACGGCGCGCTGTTCGACGACACATCGGCGACGGACGCGGCGGTCACCTCCGTCGACCTGCCGGTCGGCGCCGCCGCCAAGGCGCTCCAGTACACGCTGACCTCGTCCACGGACCACACGCAGGCACCGGCCGGCTGGACCCTCCAGGGCTCCACGGACGGCACGACCTGGCGGACCCTGGACAAGCGCTCCGGCGAGTCGTTCACCTGGAACCGGCAGACCAGGGCGTTCACGATCCCCTCGCCCGGCACGTACACCAAGTACCGGCTGGTCCTGGACGGTCAGTCGACGCTCGCGGAGGTGGAACTGCTGGCCTGACCCGCACCGCAGGCAGCGAGGGGCGGACCCGGGATCACTCCGGGTCCGCCCCTTCGGCATGTGCGGTCTCCGCCGCGTACAGCGCGGACGAGACGAGTCGGTGCCCCTCGCCGTGCACGCTGTGCAGGAACGGCGGGTGGCCCAGCTTGGCGCGGATCCGGGCGACCTCGACGTCGATGGCCGGCTCGCCGCCCGGCGGCAGCAGGAAGTTCCAGACGCGGCGGGCCAGTTCGGCCGCGGTGTGCACGGTGTCCGGCTCCGCCACGAGGAGCGCGAGGATCTGGAACTCCTTGCGGCTCAGCCGCACCGTCCGGCCGTCGAGGGTGACGCCGCGGGTGTCCGGGTGCAGCGCGAGGCGGCCCGCGGGGCGATGTCCGTCGGTCATCGCACCATCGTCGCAGGCCGCCCGCACTGCCGTACGGTCAGCCGACGGCGAGCGTGAAGACGTGCAGGTCGGCGTCGTCGGGCAGGGTGACGCTCACGATTCGCCCGCCCTTGACATCGTTGTCGGTCGAGGCGGTAAAGTCACGGTCAGACAGCTGTCGATAACGTTGTCGCACTCAGGCCGACAAAGCCATCCCCCACCCGGACGGGCCGAACCCCCCTCGCCCGTCCGGCTCGCGGACCCGGTGGGCAACAGCCACCGGGTCCGCCCGGAGCGGCTCAACCCACCTGACAGGGCAGGCTCGTCGCGCTGTCGCCGCCGGATCCGGAGACCACGTACCCGAAGGTCGCGCTCTGCCCCGGACTGAGCGACCCGTTCCAGTCGGCGTTGTGGACCATGACGTCCTGGCCGGTGTAGGTCGCGTTCCCGTTCCACAGGCTGTCCACCGACTGACCGGCGGGCAGCGTCCAGTCGACCATCCAGCCGAGCATCGGCACATCACCGCTGTTGGTGACGGTCACCTCGGACTGGTACCCGCCCGACCAGGTCCCGGTGGTGCGCCGGGTGGCCGTGCACGCGCCGGGCGGCGGCTCGGTCGGGTTCCCGGGGTCGTGGATGCCCGTCACCTCGCCGTTGCCGCCGTCGAAGACGACATCGGAGCAGGAGTAGAAGGTCTCCGCGCTGTCCGACCGCTGCCACACCATGTAGACGATGTGCCGCCCCGACTTGTTCGCCGGCAGCTGCCCGCTCCAGGAGTAGTTGGCGTCGACCGTGCCCGGAGAGCCGTTCAGCGGCGGGTGGTCGACCGTCAGGAACGGCTGGTCCTCCATGTCGTCCCAGGTGAGCGGCTGGGTGGGGTCGTAGCCGTCCTTGGTGACATAGACGTAGAACCAACCCGGGTGGGCGGCCCAGGCGTTGTACGAGAAGTCGACCGTGGCGCCCGAGGTCAGATGGGTCAGCGGCCAGTCGTCGCGCGCCTGGTTGAAGCCGGTGAAGTTCGGGTTGCCGCCGCTGCACAGCTCGCCGTCCGGCACGAAGCCGCGGGTGCGGCCGGCGCCGTCCGAGCGCAGCACGGAGAACCAGTTGTAGAACGGGGTGGTCCCGCTGACCTGCTGGGCGGCCCGGCAGGCCGGGTTGACGGGCTTGATCTCACCGGTGTCGGTGAGTCCGTCCTGCCAGCACAGGAAGGTGCGGCTGCCCGGCTTCATGGGGGTGCCATGGGCCTCGGCCCGGCTGCCGCCGGCCACGATGAGCCCGAGGGCCGGAACGGTGGTGAGCAGCGCCAGCAGAGCGAGGAAGAAGGCGCTGCGCGGTACGGCTCCCGCTGATCGCGGGCGCCCCCGGGGCCTGATTGTCGCAAACATGACACGTCCACCTCCGGATTCGACGGTCGTGCGAAAGGTGCGCGGGTGTCTTCGGTGCCGTGTGCACGCGGGATGGGAGCGGACCCGGCACGACGGGTTCCGGACCACCGAATGGGAGCGCTCCCACCCCACTCCCCAGTGAAGCTAGCGCGCCCGGCGACACCTGTAAACGCCCGGCGTGAGACGGAGCACGGGTGGGGTGCGGCCGGGATCGGGCTGGGCGTTGGGGGCCGAACCGACGGGATGCGCCGGCGGCCGAGCAGGACCGCGCAGGCCGCGCGACACAGGCCGGCCCGAACGCGCCGAGCAACCACCGGCAGCGGTCCGCATCGCCGCACGCACGGTGCCGCTCCTCAGGCGGTCGTGCAGAGAGGCGCGGTGATCGGCTTGCCGAACCGACGCGGGCTCAGCCCGGTGAACGGGGCCGTCCAGGACGACTCCGAAGCCGTGATCACGCCGGCCACTGCAGGATCATCCCGCTCGGGCTTCCCTGAGATCGAATCTTGAGCGCATGCTGAGGAACCATGAGCGGCTAGAGTGCGGATGCGACGCGATGAGGGAGCACTGTGGCCAAGGTAAATATCAGTCTCGACGCCGAACTCGTAGTGGAAGTGATGGTCCTGGCGGGGATCGGCTCGCCCCAGGACGCGATCGAGGCGATCGTGCGGGACTACATCGCCCGTGGCCACCGCACGGAGGCCCGCACCGAACTCAAGGACCAGGCTCTGCGCGACCTCGACGTCAAGCCGCAGGAGCCGCAAGGCTGAGCCTCCTGCCGCATGCGCCGCTCACACCGCCGGGCGACGCGTCCGAGAGTCCTCCGGAGCTGACGGCGAACGGCAGTTACGGGACAGCCCCTGGGCGATGCCCCTCGGCCGGACTTCCGTGGACAGAACGACTAGGGCTTCGGTTTCCGGAGGTT
This sequence comes from Streptomyces sp. NPDC004629, assembly GCF_042873595.1. Lineage (NCBI taxonomy): Bacteria > Bacillati > Actinomycetota > Actinomycetes > Kitasatosporales > Streptomycetaceae > Streptomyces > Streptomyces sp. NPDC004629. The sequence continues at coordinate 23,924 of NZ_JBIALO010000024.1, forward strand.
CGTGTCCCGGTCCTGCGGCCAGGCGTCCGCGTCCACGAGGAGTTCGTCCGTCGTCGGTCTGTCCGGGTATCCGCCTTGCGCGCCGAGGTGGCCGCAGGCGTACGTCGCCGAGGCCACCGCCGCCCGGAGCGACGAGTGCGGGTCCGAGCCGGACAGGGCACGGGCGATGTAGACACCGGCCAGGCAGTCGCCGGCACCGGTGGTGTCGATGATCCGGCCGGTCGGCGGCGGCACGGCGATCTCACCGGAACCGTATGTCAGCGTCGCCCCGCGTAACCCCCCGGTGCGTACGACCGACCTGAGACGGTGGCGCGCCGCGAAGCCGTGCACGTCGCCTATCTCCGCCGTGGTCCGCTCGTTGAGGAAGACGACCGCCGCCCCGTGCAGGGCCGGGGCGAGCGCGTCCATGCCGTGGGCGAGCGCGAGGGGTTCCAGGTCGATCGACATCGCGATGCCGGCGGCGCGCGCCCGTTCCGCGAGCACCGCCGCGCCCTCGGGATGCAGGCAGGAGGTGTGGATCCAGTCCACTCCCCCCAGTTCGGCGTCGCGCACCCGCTCCAGCGGGGGGTACTGCGAGACGGACGAGGTGTAGACGAGACGCTTCTCCCCGTCCTCGGCCAGGGTGCACACCGACAGCGCGGTCATGCCCGGTGTGGTGGTGACACCCGTGACGTCGACCCCGCACGCCGCGAGGTGGTCCGTGGCGTACACGCCGAACACGTCGTCCCCGACGACGGCGAGCAGCGCCGTGTCGACGCCCTGCCGGGCGCAGGCGACCGCCGCGTTGGCGGCCACCCCTCCGGCGCTCACCAGGTGCTCGAACGCGTGTGTCTTCTGGTCCGGGTCGGGAAAGCGGGGCACGCGCAGCGCCACGTCGAACGCTATGTCTCCGCAGAACAGGGCCGTCGCCATGATGCCGTTCCCCTCGTCGTGCCCTCGGCCGGTCGGAACCAGGGTGGCTGTCCGGAGCCGCCCTCGAACCCGCGCGGAGGCAGGAGGGGGCGGCACGCCACACGCCCGGTCGCCGGATCCGGCGCCCGGTGGTCAACTACCCTCGCTCCGCGACCGACAGACGCAGACCGAGCCGCCCGCCGGCCTCGGCATGCCCCGACAAAGTCCCCCGGCGCGTTGCGGTCGGCGGTCCAACTCACTGAGCACACGGGCGCGTTGGGGGACCACGGTGGCAATGGTCAGCGTACGGGTACGGCCGGTTCGCGGGCCATGGTTTTCAGCCATGTACCGGGGCCCGCCGCGCAGGGAACGCGACGAAGGGCCGCACCCCCTTCACCGGGGATGCGGCCCTTGAGTGCCGGTCGCCTGACGCCGGGGCCGTCGCCCGCGTCCGGTCCGGCCGGCGCCTACTTGCGGATCAGGCTGCGCAGCACGTACTGCATGATGCCGCCGTTGCGGTAGTAGTCGGCCTCACCGGGGGTGTCGATGCGGACGACCGCGTCGAACTCGACGCCCGTGTCGGTGGTGACCTTGACCGTGCGCGGCGTGGTGCCGTTGTTCAGCTCGGTCACGCCGGAGAAGGCGAAGGTCTCCTCGCCGGTCAGGCCGAGGGATTCGGCGGAGGCGCCCTCCGGGAACTGGAGCGGCAGCACGCCCATGCCGATGAGGTTGGAGCGGTGGATGCGCTCGTAGGACTCGGCGATGACGGCCTTGACGCCCAGCAGGGCCGTGCCCTTGGCCGCCCAGTCGCGGGACGAGCCGGAGCCGTACTCCTTGCCGGCCAGGACGACCAGCGGGATGCCGGCGGCCTGGTAGTTCTGCGAGGCGTCGTAGATGAAGGAGACCGGGGCCCCTCCCGCACCTTCGGCGGCCCGCGTGAAGTCGCGGGTGTAGCCGCCCTCGGTGCCCGGCGCGATCTGGTTGCGCAGGCGGATGTTGGCGAACGTACCGCGGATCATGACCTCGTGGTTGCCGCGGCGGGAGCCGTAGCTGTTGAAGTCGCGGCGCTCCACACCGTGCTCGGTGAGGTACTTGCCGGCCGGGGTGTCGGCCTTGATGGCGCCGGCCGGGGAGATGTGGTCGGTGGTGACCGAGTCGCCCAGCTTGGCCAGGACACGGGCGCCGGCGATGTCCTCGACCGGGGCCGGCTCCATGCCCATGCCCTCGAAGTACGGGGGCTTGCGGACGTACGTCGACTCGGCGTCCCACTCGAAGGTGTTGCCGGTCGGGATCGGCAGCGCCTGCCACTGGGCGTCGCCTGCGAAGACGTCCTCGTAGGACTTGGCGAACATGTCCTCGCCGATGGCGTTGGCGACGACGTCGTTGACCTCGGCCTCGCTCGGCCAGATGTCCTTCAGGTGGACCAGGTTGCCGTCCTGGTCGGTGCCCAGGGCGTCACGCGTGATGTCCACCTTCATGGAGCCCGCGATGGCGTACGCGACGACCAGCGGCGGGGAGGCCAGGTAGTTCATCTTGACGTCGGGGTTGATCCGGCCCTCGAAGTTGCGGTTGCCGGACAGGACCGAGGTGACCGCGAGGTCGTGGTCGTTGACGGCCTTGGAGACCTCCTCCGGCAGCGGGCCGGAGTTGCCGATGCAGGTGGTGCAGCCGTAGCCGACGAGGTTGAAACCGACCTTGTCCAGGTACGGGGTGAGGCCCGCCTTGTCGAAGTAGTCGGTGACTACCTTGGAGCCCGGGGCGAGGGTGGTCTTGACCCACGGCTTGCGGGTCAGGCCCTTCTCCACCGCCTTCTTGGCCACCAGGGCGGCGGCGACCATGACGTACGGGTTGGAGGTGTTGGTGCAGGAGGTGATGGCCGCGACCGTGACCGCACCGTGGTCGAGGGTGTAGGTGGTGCCGTCGGGGGCGGTGACCTGGACCGGGTTGGAGGGGGCGCCGTTCGGGGCGACGGCCGGGGAGTCGGAGGCCGGGAAGGACTCCTTGCCCGCCTCGTCCACCACGTCCACGTAGTTGAGGACGTCCGACTTGAACTGCTGGGCGGCGTCGGCGAGGACGATGCGGTCCTGCGGGCGCTTCGGGCCGGCGATCGACGGGACGACCGTCGACAGGTCCAGCTCCAGCTTCTCGGAGAAGTCGGGCTCGGCCTCCGGGTCGAGCCAGAGACCCTGCTCCTTGGCGTACGCCTCGACCAGCGCGACCTGCTGGTCGCTGCGGCCGGTCAGGCGCAGGTAGTTGAGGGTCTCGTCGTCGATCGGGAAGATCGCGGCGGTGGAGCCGAACTCCGGCGACATGTTGCCGATGGTGGCGCGGTTGGCGAGGGAGGTGGCGGCGACGCCCTCGCCGTAGAACTCCACGAACTTGCCGACGACGCCGTGCTTGCGCAGCATCTCGGTGATGGTGAGCACGAGGTCGGTGGCGGTGGTGCCGGGCCGCAGCTCACCGGTCAGCTTGAAGCCGACGACGCGCGGGATGAGCATGGAGACGGGCTGGCCGAGCATGGCGGCCTCGGCCTCGATGCCGCCGACGCCCCAGCCGAGCACGCCGAGGCCGTTGACCATCGTGGTGTGCGAGTCGGTGCCGACCAGGGTGTCCGGGTAGGCCTTGCCGTCGCGCACCATCACCACACGGGCCAGGTGCTCGATGTTCACCTGGTGGACGATGCCGGTGCCGGGCGGGACGACCTTGAACTCGTCGAACGCGGTCTGGCCCCAGCGCAGGAACTGGTAGCGCTCCTTGTTGCGCCCGTACTCCAGGTCGACGTTCGCCTTGAAGGCGTCGTTGGTGCCGAACTTGTCGGCGATGACGGAGTGGTCGATGACCAGTTCGGCCGGGGCCAACGGGTTGATCTTGGCGGGGTCGCCGCCCAGCTCCTTCACGGCCTCGCGCATGGTGGCGAGGTCCACGACGCACGGGACGCCGGTGAAGTCCTGCATGATCACGCGGGCCGGGGTGAACTGGATCTCCTGCGACGGCTGGGCCTTGGAGTCCCAGCTGCCGAGGGCACGGATGTGGTCGGCGGTGATGTTCGCGCCGTCCTCGGTGCGGAGCAGGTTCTCCAGCAGGACCTTGAGGCTGTACGGCAGGCGGGCCGAGCCCTCCACCTTGTCCAGCCGGAAGATCTCGTACGACTCGTCGCCCACCTGCAGTGTGCTGCGGGCGTCGAAGCTGTTCGCCGACACGACAGTCTCCTTCATTGATGTGCGCGTACCACCACGATCCTGCCGCCACGGCCACTGGGCCGATCCGCTAAGGTAAGGCTTAGTTAGGTAACCCTTACCCGGTGGCGGCTGTGGTGCCCTCGGGCAGATATCTCGATGTCGAGATAACTCTAGTACATAGGGCCGGAATGGTCATGCCCGGACCACCCTGTCCGCTGTCATCCAATCGAGACGTCTGACAGCGAACCCAGTCGTTCCGGCTTCCTTGCCAGCGAACCTAGTCGTACGAGGGGACGTGCTGGGGGGTGCTGGGTGCACGCTCCGGACCACTTCGTGCGCCGCCTGGCACGCGCGAACCATCTCAAGCCGAGCTACCTGCACTGCTTCCGCAACGGACCGCCTTTCTGGTTCGGCAAGCCCCAACTCGACCGTCTGGCCGCTGTTTCCGGACGCTCCGAGGAATCTCTGGACCGGGCCCTCGCCGACGCAAGCTCCCCGCGCGGTCGCATGAAACCCAACCCACGCACAACTCCAATGGACACGATGCTCCGCCAATTCGTCCGCCAGCACCGCACTCGGCGACACAACGCCGTAAAAGGCAGGTCTCACCCTCCAAGGGGTCACTTTCAGTAATTTCCTGAATCGGGGCGATATCACTTCGTCGACTCAAGAATGCGGTCGAGTGTCCGGCGCCCCATGCTGCTCATCGTCGGATTGCTCTCGACGTAGTACCAGACAAGACCCATCGCCTGTACGAAGGCCCATGCCTTGCCGCGCTCCCACTCCAGATCGTCGCAGGCCAGTGTCCGCCGGAGCACTTCCCGTGGGCCCGGTTGCAACAGATGCCAGGCGCTGACCAGATCCAGCGCGGGATCGGCCGGGCCGAAGCCGCCGGTGTCGAGTACGCCGCTGAGCCGGTCTCCCGTGACCAGTACGTTGCCGGGAATCAGGTCACCATGGCTCATCACGTCGGCAGCCGTGCGTGGCAACTCCCGGAGGCGGCTCCACAACTGGCGCAGCCGGGGCACGTCGAGCAGCGCCTTGCTCTCCTCGAAGCACTTCTCCATCCACGCGTCGTGGTGAGTGAGCACGCCGCCACGACCCTCGCCGTTGAAGAGCCGCCCCCGCGTCTCGGCTCTGCGGAGGGCGGCGATGAAGGTCGCAAGGTCCTGTGCGAAAGCATCCGACCCACTCGGGTCGGCGTCCGAGGCGACCGTTCCCGGCAGCCATGTCTGGACCGACCACGGCATGGGGTAACCCGCTCCAGGCTTTCCCAGGGCGACGGGTTCCGGAACGGGGAACCGAGACACCTGGGCCAGCTCCGCGCTCGCCTGGGCTTCCCGTTCCAGAACCGCCAGCACCTCCGCAGCATCGGTCAGACGCAGCGGGAAACGCGCGGAGAGGTCCTCCCCGATACGGAAGATGGCGTGGACCGTCCCGGTCGACGACAGGAGTCGGATCGCCTTGCCGCTCCACTGAGGGAACTGTTCTTGGATCAAGGTCGCAACGATTTCGGTGGTCACGTCCACTTGGTCATCGTGCATGGTCAATCTCGCAGGCCCTTCCACTGGTCCAGTTCGAAACGACGGAAGCAATCCAGATCAACTGATACGACAGCCAGTATTCAGACGCCAGGGTCCAGATCAACTGAGATTTTTTCAGCCACCCAGGTAAGAGGGACGGCGGCTCCTGGCCGAGGCCGGGGAGGTGGCGTTCGAGGATGCAGCGCCGGTGCGGGACTTTCCGTCCTACCGCGGGCAGCGCCATTTCCCGGGGCTGTACCGGGCGGCGACGACGGGCCGGCATGTGGGGTTCGAGTCCTGGCTGGAGCGGGACCACGCGATGCTCTCGGACTTTGATCCGCTGGTGAAGGGGCTGGCCTCCCAGCCCTTCTGGCTGAGTTGGAGCGACAGGCAGAAGGGCCGCAGCCGTTCGCATGCCCCGGACCACTTCGCGCGGGCCGTGGACGGAACCGGGTTGGCGGTCGACTGCCGTCCGGCGGACCGGATCGATGCGAGGGCGGCGGAGTCGTTCACGCGGATGCGGGAGGCATCTGAGGCGTTGAGATGGGCCTACCGCGTCGTCGGCGGGATCGAGCCCATGAGGGCGGCGAATCTGCGCCGGCCGGCGGGCTACTGCGATCCCCGCTTCGCGGTGTCGGAGGGAATGACGGCGGCGGTCTGCTCGGCCTTCGCGGTCCCCGCGCCGCTGCTGGGGCAGGGCAGCGACGGTGGGTGATCCCATCAAGGTGCTGCCGGTGGTCTTCCACCCGCTGTGGTGCGGCGTGTCGCAGGCGGATCTGGCCCGCCGACAGAGCGATCGCACCGTGGTGACGGCCCAGGAGCCCGGGCGGTGACGGGCATCGGCCCCCGTGGAGTGCTGCGTGTCGGTGACAGGATCCGCTTCGACGGGCAGGTCAGGGCCATGTCGGCCACCTGCTGGAGGTCGTTGCGAGTGCTGCCGCTGGCGGCTTGGACGGCGATGCCGTTTGCCACGGTCATGAGGTAACGGGCGAGTAGGCCGGGATCGGTGCCCCGGGGGCAGGTCGGCTTCCTCGACGGCTTGCTTGGCAGCCGGGACGGGTGGCGGCCCGGAAGGAGCCGTTCAGGAACGCGGTGGCCACTTGGCGGGCGGTCGGCTCCTGCAAGGCCCGCGCTCCGTAAGAAGCGGGGCCCTCGGTATAGCGCTCCAAGGCATGGCGTTGGTCAGGTCGGTGAGGCCGGCTCCGTCGTAACCCTGTTCCCAGAAGACGCGCATGGCGTGTTCAAGGGCTTGGTCGGTGTCGAAGCCTCTCGGTCGGCCGACCGGTGCCTTCTGCCGGGTCTCCACGCAATCGATCGCACCCTTCTGTACTGGTCGGTGCGGAAGGTGCTACGGTCTCATTCGGAATCGATCGGTACTTTAATTTGTGGAGGTCACGGCCATGGGGCAGCTTGAGGGTAAGACCGCAGTCGTCACCGGCGGCAGCGCCGGGATCGGCCTGGCGACTGCGAAGCGACTCGCAGCCGAGGGCGCGCACGTGTTCATCACCGGCCGGCGCGAAACCGAGCTGGAGAAAGCCGTCGCCGCCATCGGCAACGCCACCGCGGTGTCCGGTGACGTCAGTGTCGCGGCCGACATGGACCGCCTCTACGAGCGCGTGCGGGAGCACGGTCAGGGCCTGGACGTGGTGTTCGCCAACGCGGGCATCAACCACATCGCGACGTTGGACCAGCTCACCGAGGAGGCCCACGATGCGCTCTTCGACACAAACGTCAAGGGCACCTTCCTCACTGTGCAGAAGGCCCTCCCGCTTCTCAACGACCACGCCTCGGTGATCCTCACCTCGTCCACCGCCGCCGAGGGAGGCGCGGCGGGCATGAGCGCCTACGGAGCATCGAAGGCGGCCGTGCGGGCTTATGCCCGCGCCTGGGCCGACGAACTGGGCAGTCGGGGTATCCGGGTCAACGTGGTCTCGCCGGGCCCGGTGAACACCTCACTATGGGACAAGGCTTTCGGCGATCGAGCCGAAGAGATGATGGAGACCGTTGCGGCCGGCCTGCCCTCCAAGCGGGTCGGCGACCCGGACGAGATTGCCGCCGCCGTGACCTTCCTCGCCTCGTCGGAGAGCAGCTTCGTCTACGGCGCCAATCTCTACGTCGACGGCGGATTGAACCAGATCTGACTGAAACACGTTCACAGGGCACTGCCGCGGCGTCGACACTCTGGGCGCGACGTGAACTCCGGGGCGCCCAGAACAGAGGTATCCGCAGTCGAAGTTCCTGCCTTCAGCGACGGCCGCCACGGCAAGACCGTGGAAGGGCATCGCACTTCTTTCACCGTCCGAGAACATCCCGATCTTGCACTGAGAGGCAATCATGTCCGACACCGAACTGCGCGACTTCTTCCAGCGCTACATCGATGCGCTCAACGCGCATGAGTTTGACCGCATGACCGAGTTCGTCCACGACGAGGTCATCATGAACGGCTCCCCGGTCAAGCGGGACGACGTCATTGCGGCCCAGAAGGGCCATGTCGACGCGGTCCCCGACTTCACCTGGCGGGTCAAGGACGTCGCCATCGACGGTGATCGAGTAGCGGCCCGTCTGTTCAACAAGGGCACGCCCGCGAAGGAGTGGTTCGGCGTGCCCCCCACCGGCGTCACGGTCGAGTATGCCGAGTACGCCTTCCACAAGGTTCGTGACGGGCGCTTCTACGAGATGAACTATCTGATCGACGCCCAGGCAGTGCAGCGACAACTGGTCGCCTGACCTGCCTCCGTCCCATCTGATCCGCGAGGCGGGACTGGACGCCATCCTCGACGGCACCGAGAAGACCCCGCGAGCCGGACTCGACGCGGTCGAACTCGACAGAGGCGTCGAACAGTCCCGTCCCCGGCGACCATCGTCCCCGGTGGGGAAGGCCGGGTGAGTACGCGCCTGCGGGCGCTGCCGGTCACACCGCCGCCCATGCACGCCGAAACGATCGGCTCCCATCCGAACCGGCTCACCGACGCCAACCGCCTGCCGGTCCAATACCTGTCCATCCTGCTCGGGCACAACCGGCACCACCGCCGCGACGACAACCGCACAAGTCACCCGACACCCGACACCGTGCTCCGGCTCTCCGCTCTGACGGGGAGCACCCCTGCCAAGTTGTCTCACGCGATCCCGACCCTCGCCGTGATCAGCGAACTTGCCGAGGACACCCCGCGGCCGGTGAGCGATCAGAAAGACGACGTACTCCGGCGTCCTGCCTGCCGTTACTGCATGGCCCGACGAGGAGTTCACGGGCTCGTGGTCCGCAACATCCCGTCCCATGAAGCCGCCTGCCTGCGGCACCATCGCCGGCTCCTCGGCGAGGACCCCCATGGAGGCCCCCGCCGTCCCTCCTCGCTCCGGATCGAGCTTGTGACCTACCCCGAGCCCGTCAAGCTGACGGCCTTGCTCGCCTCACCGCACTGGCACGACGAGCAAGGGAGGATCCGGCCCCCGTCTCAAGTGGGCCCGGCCTGATTCATCGTTGATCTGGTTCGTCATCCTGATCGCTCGACTACCGTGTCGGGCCATGAACACGGACGGCTGGCTGGCAGACACCCGGACCTCCTACGACACAGTCGCGGTCAACTATGCCGACCAAATGCACGAGGCTCTGGCCGAGAAACCGTACCTTCGGGCGGCTCTGACGTTGTTCGCAGACTTGGTCCACGCCGCCGGCGGCGGACCGGTGGCGGACGTGGGCTGCGGGCCCGGACACGTCACCGCTCACCTCCACGAGCTGGGTGTGGATGCTTTCGGCATCGACCTCTCCCCCGTGATGATCGACGTTGCTCGGCGTGACCACCCTCGCCTGCGGTTCGAAGTGGGCTCGATGACGGACCTCGCCCTCACCGATGCTTCGGTCGCCGGCCTGCTCGCTTTTTGGTCGTTGATTCACATCCCCGACGATGCCGTCCCCACGGTCTTCGGGCACTTCCGGCGGGTGTTGCGTCCCGGCGGACCACTTCTGCTCGGCTTTCACGTCGGCAACGAGTCGAGGCTGAAGACGCAAGGCTACGGCGGTCACCCGATGAACGTTCACGTCCACCGCCGCCGGCCCGGCAACGTGGCGGCCCGGCTACGCGATGCCGGGTTCACGGTCGAGGCCCAGATACTGCTCGACCCCGACGACAGCGTTCCCGGGGCGGTCCTTTTCGCGCGCCGTCAGTCCTAGCCCCGCCAGTGGTCCGGCTACGGCCGACCCCGCCGCCCTCAGCGGACGACTGTTCGAGGCCGACACGCATGCACGACATATTGGGATATCTAATGATTTGTCACCCCGATCTGCTTACCCTGAACCCGCCATATCCCCCATGGCATCAGGGGACACTGACGTCCCATCACCCTGGTGGACCCCTCAACGGGCGCCATCTCATATCTGAGATAACCTCAACCTCATGGCAGACGATTACCTCGTACGCATCGGCAAGCTCATCCGTGACGCCCGGCAACACCGCGGCTGGACACAGGCACAGCTCGCGGAGGCACTCGGCACCAGCCAGAGCGCCGTCAACCGGATCGAGCGCGGGAACCAGAACATCAGCCTTGAGATGATCGCCCGAATCGGCGAAGCCCTGGACAGCGAGATCGTGTCGCTGGGTTATGCGGGCCCCATGCATCTCCGGGTGGTCGGAGGCCGTCGCCTGTCCGGCGCCATCGACGTGAAGACCAGCAAGAACGCCTGCGTGGCCCTGCTGTGCGCCACACTGCTGAACAAGGGCCGCACGGTGCTGCGCCGGGTCGCCCGCATCGAAGAGGTGTACCGCCTGCTGGAGGTGCTCAGCTCCATCGGCGTCCGCACCCGCTGGATCAACGACGGGGTCGATCTGGAGATCGTGCCCCCCGCCGAGTTGGACCTTGAGGCCATCGACGCGGAGGCGGCCGTCCGCACGCGCTCCATCATCATGTTCCTCGGCCCGCTGCTGCACCGCATGGACGCCTTCAAGCTGCCCTACGCCGGCGGCTGCGACCTCGGCACCCGCACCATCGAACCGCACATGATCGCGCTGCGCCGGTTCGGTCTTGAGGTCGCCGCCACCGAGGGGCAGTACCACGCCACGGTGGACCGGTCCGTGCGTCCCGCCCGCCCGATCGTACTGACCGAGCGCGGCGACACGGTCACGGAGAACGCTCTGCTCGCCGCCGCCCGCTACGACGGCGTCACCACCATCCGCAACGCCTCCTCCAACTACATGGTCCAGGACCTGTGCTTCTTCCTGGAGGCGCTGGGCGTGCGGGTCGAGGGCATCGGCACGACCACGCTCACCGTGCACGGCGTGCCCACCATCGACGTCGATGTCGACTACTCGCCCTCCGAGGACCCGGTCGAGGCGATGAGCCTGCTGGCCGCCGCCGTGGTCACCGAGTCGGAACTGACCGTGCGCCGGGTGCCGATCGAGTTCCTGGAGATCGAACTCGCGGTCCTGGAGGAGATGGGCCTCGACCACGACCGCACCACCGAGTACGTCGCCGACAACGGCCGTACCCGTCTGGTGGACCTGACCGTGCGGCCCTCGAAGCTGGAGGCGCCCATCGACAAGATCCACCCGATGCCGTTCCCCGGCCTGAACATCGACAACGTGCCCTTCTTCGCGGCCATCGCGGCGGTCGCCCAGGGCAAGACGCTGATCCACGACTGGGTCTACGACAACCGCGCGATCTATCTGACGGACCTCAACCGCCTGGGCGGCCGGCTGCAACTGCTCGACCCGCACCGCGTCCTGGTCGAGGGCCCCACCCGCTGGCGCGCCGCCGAGATGATGTGCCCGCCCGCCCTGCGCCCCGCCGTGGTCGTCCTGCTCGCCATGATGGCCGCCGAGGGCACGTCGGTGCTGCGCAACGTCTACGTCATCAACCGCGGCTACGAGGACCTCGCCGAACGCCTCAACTCGATCGGCGCCCAGATCGAAATCTTCCGGGACATCTGAAAGCCTTCAGGAAAAGCGTCGTCACCACCCCTGTTGACCTGCATGAATGCGAGGCGAGAAGGGAGGTGGCGGCGCCTCTGGGACGTTCCTGGGACTTTTGACCAGAGCCGGGCTTACCCCGGTCGTCCGGTGCCCGATCATCGCGTCGACTGGCCCGGATGGCGGTCGAAGATACGTGCCTTGCAAGAATTCCGACCGCTCCCTCCGTCAGGCCGCCGCCCCTACCAGGGCCCGTCGGGTGAGAGAAGTTCTGCGGCGTTGTTTGCCATGCGAGTGGCGTCCTTGTGCAGGAAGCGGCTCGGGCGGCCGCTCCAAGTAACGACGAGTTCATCGCGGGTGTGAGTGGCCGCCACGAACACCAGTGACTTGGCGCGCTGATCCTCCTGACGATGCCGGTCGGGGCTGGTGAGCCGGTACCGCTCGATGTGCTGGTGCGGGATTCGGCCGTCGCTCACACCCGTGAGGAGCACCCACGGGAACTGTAGGACCTGGCCTTCCTTGATCAGGGCGGCGACGGCCCGCATCTCGGTCTGCCAGTCGGGGGCCCGCTAGAACCATGGCGCCAGCCGGGACGCGGCCGTGCTGGACGGCGTTGGCGCACAATTCGACCACGACGAGAGTGAGCATGTTATGCGGTTCGTAGTCGTACGGCACTCCCCAGGCGTCCAGCAGGTACTCGGCCATCCGCCGCGCGAGCCGGGCCCCGCGGCGGGTTGAGCTGAAGCGCATGGTGAAGGGGGACGGATTGATCGGCGGGGCTCCCGGCACGACCTGTCGGGTGTCTCGCGCGATGCTGCGAAGTTCATGGGTCACGCCCACCACGGTGGCGGGCATGACACGTCACCGACCGGGCAGGACGCGCTGACGAACCGGGCTGTACGAGGTACCGGGGGCGTGTACGCGCAGTGCGGAGCCGCGCTTCCCCGCTCCCGCGCTCAGGTGTCCAGATGGTCCACGAAGATGCCGATGAGTATGCGATCGCCGAGACGGGGCTGGGGCAGGCTGAAGTGGACGCGATTGCGGTGCCGTTCCTTCTTGCCATGCCACTCGCAGCGGTAGGTCTCGCCCTCGTGGTCGACATCCCGCTGCTTCATGATCGACGGTTTGGATCGGGTGTTGGGACTCTCCGGGGACAGGTCCAGGCCGAAGCGACCCAGCTCCGCCTGCACCTGGTGCGGCTGCCCCGAGTGCAGGGCCAGGGCGTCGGCGAAGTGGTCATGCACCACACTCAGGAGCCGTACGACCCAGTCACGCATCTCCGCGTAGGTGCCGTCGAACTTGCGGAAGGAGAGGGAGTCGGCGAAGACCAGCTGCGGGAAGCTCTGGCGGGCGCGGTCGAAGAAGTCCTGCTCCGTGACGTTCTCCCGTTCGAAGAGGGAGCGCCAGAACTCGGAGAGCGCGGGCGCCTCGACGAGGTGGAAGACCTCCTCAGTCGCCGCCTCACCCGTCGCGCCGTCGATCGCGGAGACCGGGAGCCAGCCGCGGCGGTCTCCGGCCGGGAAGATCAGGCAGGCGACGTGGTGCCGCTGCCGCGTCCGCCACCAGGCGTAGCAGAGGGACCAGGCGAGGTCCCGGCTGTCGCCCGCCACTTCGACGTGGTCGGGCAGGCCGGGCACGTCCGTGTCCCAGGTGGGGCAGCGGTCCATGAGACGGATCGTTCTCAGCCGCGCGTCTCGTCCGGCGCGCGGCGTCTCCCCCTCGTACAGGACGTCGTAGAGCTCACGGTCGTCCGCGCACTCCACCTCCATCCACAACGGCGAGACGGCGACCGCCTGCTGTTCGGATAACTCCTCCAGAGTGTCGCTGAAGTCGTCCAGCAGGTCCGTCAACCGCTCCTCCGCCAGCCCTCGGAAGTCGAAGGACGACTCGTCCACGACGATCCGGTACGGCTTACCGCCCCCTGCGCCTGGCACGTGCCAGCCTCCCCAGGTCCTGTTCGATCTGGTCGAAGAAGCCCCGCGGCCACTCGGTCAGTTCGCCCTTCGTGGTGAACTCGATGGGTGTGGAACCGGCTGCCTCCTCGCCGAAGTAGTGCACGACCGCGTCCTCGGGCCGCAGGCTCCGCTCCTCCGCCACGGCCAGCCGAGCTCCGTTGAGCACATGGTCGCTGTGCGTCTCCACGATCACCTGGGCTCCGGCTCCGGCGACCCGGGTCAGGAAGCGGCCCAGCTTGGACTGACCACCGGGATGGAGGTGCGCCTCCGGGTTCTCGACAATCAGCAGGTCTCCGGGACCGGTGAGGAGACCGGCGACGATCACCGGCAAGGCGTAGGAGAACCCGAAGCCCATGTTGGCCGGGCGGATCGGCTCGCTCAGCAGTCCCGGTTCCTGGAAACGGATGGTGCTCGCCGTGATGCCTGGCGGCCACTGCGCAGTGATCTTGATGGGACGGATGATGTCGGAGGCCCAGGTCTCCACCTGTGTGCGCAAGGTCGTGACGTTGTGGGTGTTCCGGGTCGTCGGATGAAGCAGCGGCTCACGCACCGCCCGGGTCTCGTGCAGGGCGAGTAACTGCGCGGTGTACTGCCCCTGCACACCGACTCCGATGAGATCGGGATGCTCGGCGGAGACGCCGAGTTGGTCGCGGGGACCGAGGCGCTCGGCGCACAGATAGGTGAACGCGGCTCCTTGGCCGCGCAGTTCCGCCGGTGGTGGCCCGCTGTCATCGGCCACCCGCAGGTAGAGCGCCTGCTCGTCGGGGACCGTGAAGCGGTGCACACTCGGCACCTGAGTACCGTCGCCGCCAATCTGGATCTCGATGGTGGAGTCGGGGGCGTCGGGGTGCAGCACCTCGTGTGCCTCGCCCAGGGCGAGTCCGTAGGGTCCGTTGAGCTGTACCACTCGGCCGGCCGACGCGTCAGCGAGCTGGCGGGTCAGCAGCAGGCTCTGGATGGTGGTGCTCTTCCCCGTGCCGTTGAGTCCGGTGAGGACGGTGAGAGGGCGCAAAGCGAAGGACGCGTCGGTGAAGCGTTTGAAGTGCCGGACGCGCAGCGAGGTGATCACTTACCGGCCTCCGCGGCCTGGGCGGTGACGTCGAACCGGAGCATCACCCGGCGGACGTCACCCGTGGAGGAGGTGATGGCTTCCAGGTACTGGTAGTCGTTCGTCATCAGGAAACGCGCGGCATCCACGATCGCCTCGCGGCGCCGTTCGAGGTCTTCGGTCTCGTACTTGGCGAGGGTGATCGACCAGGCCTCGAAGAGTGCCCGGTTGATCGGATTGCGGCCGGACGAGCCCAGCGGCCATTTACGGAACGCCTGCTCGCCGAAGACCAGACGGGCGTTCACCATGGCCTTGCGGAACGCCTCCAGGAGGTCTCCTACCCTGGCGTCGTTCACGTCCTTCACGTTGTCCAGCATGATGGTGGTGCGCTGGAGGAAGGGGTCCATCGCGGCGTACTTCGCATAGCCGTCCGTACCCATCAGCCAGAATGCGGCGAAGCGCAGGGCCATCTCCCGGTCGTTCATCCGGATGTGGCCACCCATGTTGTTGGTCGCCACGTTGAACTCCACGGTGGAGGTCATCACCCGCAGGATGGTCCGGCTGCGCTCCTTGCTCATACAGTGCCGGATCTCCTGCGCGTTCAGCGGCGTACCGCCCGTGTTGATGCGCTTGAAGATGTCGTACATGACATCCGACGGCGTCGTCGGGTCGATGACGTTCGTGACGATCTGGGTGTTGTAGATGCGCCGCTTCCACGGGGCGGGAAGGTCCTCGAAACGTCTGCCCTCCACCGCGCTCTGCAGGTACTCCAGGCCCTTCAGCTCGAATCCGCGCTCGTCTCCCCCGCGGACGAAGTCGCGAATGGTCGACAGGCGCTGAAGGCCGTCGACCACGCGCATGAGCCCGTCGGTGTCCTCGGCGAAGTAGAAGGCGGGAAGCGGAATCTGCAGGAGCACCGACTCGATGAGCCGGGACTTCTGCACCGGTTTCCATACGATGCCGCGCTGGAAGTCCGGGGCCAGCTCCAGGGACCCGTCCTCGATCATGTCCAGGGCGTTACGCAGCGAGAACTGCTTGGTGTTGACCCGGATCTGTTCCGGATTCCACGGCCGGGCGATCTCCGGTGGCGCGTCCTCCGCCTCGGTCTCCGCCTCGACTCCGGTACCCGTGTCGAGGAAGTGCTCCTCCGTGATCTTCGGCGGCTCTGGGATGTCCGAGGTCGTCATGGGGTGATCGTAGCCGGGCGACTCCCTCGGACGCGTGGGGAATCAGACCCAGCCCATGTCCAGCCCCGTGGAGTCCTTGAGGACCTTGCTCAGCGCTTCAACCTGTCCGCGGTCCTCGAAAAGGGCACGGGGAAGGTGGTCCGAGGCGAGAGGGCCGGTGCCGTGCAGGATGTCGTCGTACGCCGACGCCCAGCAGAAGATCCGTG
Source organism: Streptomyces sp. NPDC004629 (assembly GCF_042873595.1). Classification (NCBI taxonomy): domain Bacteria; kingdom Bacillati; phylum Actinomycetota; class Actinomycetes; order Kitasatosporales; family Streptomycetaceae; genus Streptomyces; species Streptomyces sp. NPDC004629. Next base: position 39,813 of record NZ_JBIALO010000024.1, read on the forward strand.
GCCTGGTCGAGGCTCACGTGCTCTGCTGGCCATCGGTACTCACCCCGGCTCACTTGGAAGACGGGGAACAGCCACCACATGTCCCGGTCGGGGGCGACGAACCTGACCGCCCGGTCGCCCAGGAAATTGATGCCGTAGTGGGAGAGCGCGCAGACGTCCCCCTCTCGGAGGTCGAGCAGATGTGAGGCGCACATGAGGGAAACGGCAGGGATTCGTTCGGCCAGGTGCATGGGTATCGTGGCGGCATCCCGAAGCGTGGAAAGTCCGGACGGGCGGGACAGCACACGTCCTATCTGGAGCCCGCTGCGCTTGGCCAGCGTGTGCTGGAAGTGAACCGTCATCTCATGACTCGGATACTGGAACTCCAGGTCGCTTTCCTAGTCCGCCATCGCCTTCGCCGCCGCCGCGAAGCGGTAGGGCGGGTGCAGTTCCCTCCAATCGACGGACGGGGCGTCGGAGGTAAGGCCCGGCACCACCGGGTTCAGCGCAAAGTCGATGAGGGCCAAGTCGACGCTCCCGCCGAGGTCCCGCCCCGCCAGAACACTCGCCAGACGCCACGGAAGCCCGTACTCACCGCCCATCTCCTCGTGCAGGAACTCCCGCAGCGTCGGGTCGGTCATGCGCATGAAGGCGCCCTCGAACTGGAAGAGTTCGTCGATCACCGCCGCGCACTCGAACAGGATGCGGGTGGTGAGCGGCCTCTCAGAGGTGTGTACGAGACTCAGGGGCCCCGTGGCGCTGACAGGCGTGTCCTCGGGACGCTCGGTCATCTCCACGCCTGCGCTCTGGCGCCAAGTGTCTTGCAACGAGTTCTCGAAAGCCGCCCGTGTGTCCCAGGTCGTGAAATCGAACTCTGTCAGGCCCTCAGGATCCAGCTGAAGGGAGTACGAGTAGTAGAGATTCAGCCAGTCCAACTCGTTGTATCTCAGCTCTGCGCCGGTGTGCCGGGGGTAGCGCTTGAAGGAGAGGAATGGCCGTCCGCTGCTCCGGCTCTCGTGGAGGCCCTGTGCCTGCTGGCGGCTCAAGCGAGAGATCGTGTACGCGGCCAGCCCGTCCCTCGATCGCCGTAGCAGGCTCAGCAGGATGCCGACGGTGGATCCGTGGTACCGCGCCCATGGGCTGCTCTCGTGCAGGGGATCGGTCGAGACGAAGGACAGCGCCTCAGCGCTGACCGGTGCTGTTGAACAGGGACTTGGACCAGACGTAGCCGAGGGCTGCCAGGCCCAGGCACCAGGTGATGCCGATCCACCAGTTGTTGCCGATCCCGGTGCCGAGCAGCAGGCCGCGAAGGGTCTCGATCGCCGGGGTGAACGGCTGGTACTCGGCGATCGGCTGGAACCAGCCCGGCATCGCCTGGACCGGCACGAAGGTGCTGGAGATGAGCGGCAGGAAGATCAGCGGCATCGCGGTGTTGCTGGCCGCCTCGGCGTTCGGGCTGGACAGGCCCATGCCGACCGCGATCCAGGTGAGCGCCGTGGCGAACAGCACGAGCAGCCCGAGCGCCGCCAGCCACTCCAGGGCGGTGGCGTCCGTGGAGCGGAAGCCGATGGCCACGGCGACGGCTCCGACGAGGACCACGCTCATCACGCACTGCAGCACGCTGCCGACGGCGTGTCCGACGAGCACGGAGCCGCGGTGGATCGGCATCGTGCGGAAGCGGGCGATGATGCCCTCGGTCATGTCCGTGGCGACGGAGACCGCGGTGCCGATCGTGGTGCTGCCGACGGTCATCAGCAGCAGGCCCGGGACGAGATACGCGACGTATGCGGAGCGGTCGGCGCCGCCGCCCATGCCCGCGCTCATGGTGTCACCGAAGACATAGACGAAGAGCAGCAACAGCATGACGGGCGTGAGCAGCAGGTTCAGCGTCATGGACGGGTAGCGCCGGGCGTGCAGGAGGTTACGGCGCAGCATCGTGGAACCGTCGCGTACGGCGAGGGAGATCCGGGTCGGGCGGGCGGGAACCAGGGGGGTGCTCATCGGGCGGTCTCCTTGGGCTGGTCGGCCCGGCCGGGCACGGTGGCGGCGGTCAGGGCGAAGAACACGTCGTCCAGGTCGGGGGTGTGCACGGCCAGTTCGTCCGCCTCGATGCCGAGCGAGTCGAGCCAGTCGAGGAGGGAACGCAGCTCCCGCTGGCTGCCGTCGCTGGGGATCTGCAGGGCCAGGGACTCGTCGTCCCGGCCCGCCTCGCGCAGGGCGGAGGCGGCGGACTGGTACGTGGCCGGGTCGGAGAAGCGGAGGCGGATGTGACCGCCGGGGATCAGCCGCTTCAGTTCCTCCGCGGTGCCCTGGGCAGCGATCCTGCCGTCGTTCAACACCGCGATGGTGTCGGCGAGTTCATCGGCCTCGTCGAGGTACTGGGTCGTCAGGAAGACGGTGACGCCGTCCGTGACGAGTTCGCGGATGATCTGCCACATGGTGTGGCGGGCGCGCGGGTCGAGACCGGTGGTCGGCTCGTCCAGGAAGATGATCCGCGGGTCACCGACCAGGGTCATGGCGATGTCGAGACGGCGCTTCATGCCGCCGGAGTAGGTGGAAGCCGGCTTCTTCGCGGCCTCCGTGAGGTCGAACCGTTCCAGCAACTCGGCCGTGACCCGCCGCCTGTCGCGCCTGGACAGGTGGTGCAGGTCCGCCATGAGAAGCAGGTTCTCCTCGCCGGTGATCAGTCCGTCCACGGCGGAGAACTGTCCCGTGACGCCGATCGCGGCGCGCACCCCGGCCGCTGACGTGGCGACGTCGTGGCCCGCGACCTGGGTCTGGCCGGCGTCGGCGGAGATGAGCGTGGACAGGATCTGCACGGTGGTGGTCTTGCCCGCGCCGTTCGGCCCGAGCAGGGCGAACACGGACCCCGCCGGGATGTGCAGGTCGACGCCGTCGAGGACGGTCTTGTCACCGTACGACTTGCGCAGGCCGAGGGCGGAGACGGCGGCGGGGAGATGCCGGCCGCCGGTCGAACTAGTCGTGGACATGACAGAAGAAGGCATGGAGCCCTCCCGTTCGGAGGCTGAAGTGGGTGAGGAAGTCGGTGAGTTGGCCAGGCGGTGCTCAGGGGCGGGCGCGGCGGACATCGATGTTGCCCCAGTTGGTCCGTGCGCGAACCTTGACCGTGTCCTCGGTCTGCTCCGGGCCCTCGGACGCGGTGAGCGCGTTGCGCACCTGCCCGCGATGGGAGCTGACGTCGAGCCAGGCGGCGGTACCCTCCCGGATGCCGACCTCGATGGAACCGTTCGAGGTCTCCAACTGGACTTCTCCGCAGGCGACTTCTGCGACCCGCAGGGAGCCGTTGGTCGCGGTGCCGGTGACCGATGCCTGGGCGCGCGCGATGTCGATGCCGCCGTTGGTACCGCTCACCCGCAGCTCGCCGGTCACATCGCCGACGGTCGTGGTGCCGTTCGCGTTCTTCAGGATGGCGGGGCCGTCGACGGTGCCGACGCGCAGATTGCCGGAGCTGGTGGTGATCTCGGCCCTGCCCTCGACCCGGTCGACCACGATCGAGCCGTGAGAGGCGGTCAGCTGGAGCGGCCCGGTCGTGTCCAGTCGCACGTCGCCGGACGAGGTCTTGACCCGGACCTCGCCGAGCCGGCCCTCGCCGAGCACCTGCGCCCAGGAGCCGGTCACATCGACGCGTGAGCCCGTGGGCAGTTCGACCATCACATCGACGAGGCCGCCGGGCCCGAGCAGGCGGCGCTCCTTCGTCCTGACGGTCAGGACACCGTTCGCCCAGGTGACCTCGGTCTGCTCGGCGGCCCGCACGTCCTTGTCCCGCTTCGGGTCGCGGGGCTGCACCTCCACGACCGTGTCGCGGCGGTCGCCGGCGGTGAACCGGATGGAGCCGGCGCCCACGTGACCGGTGACCGAGATCGGTTCGGGAGTGTCGAAAGAAGGCATGGCTGTCCCGTCCTCATGAGTCGGTGGCACGTCCCTTCAGGTGGGACGCGGTGTGAGTGGAAGTGCTCTTCGCCGGGGGCGGCGCGCAGGCGCGGCTAGCGCACCCAGCCCGTGAAGCTCTGCCCGACGGTGCGGGTCCGCTCCGGCGTACGCGGCTGTGTGCCGCCGTCGACCCCGGCCGACACGGCCCGCACCAGCCATGCGTTGACCGACAGGCCGTCGCGGCTCGCGGCCTCCTCGGCGCGCGCCTTGAGCTGGGCCGGCAGCCGCAGATTGATGCGGGCGGTGCCGCCCTCGTCGGCCTCGGCGGGCGCCGTGGGCGTGAGCGGTTCGAGGCGCGCGGCGGGCTCCGCGATGCCGTCGGCGGCGGGCGGCAGCGTCACCACGAAGTCGGGGTCAAGACCGCGCAGCCGTACGTCGACCGAGGCGGGGGCGAGCTCGCGGGTGATCTCGTCCATTGCGGCGGAGAGCACATTGAGCATGGTCAGACGGGTCGCCGACTCCAGCGGAGCGGTGAGCCGCTCGGCCAGCTCGCGGGCGTCTTCGCCGCCGGCTTCGGCAGCCACCGCGAGTTCGCGCCGCAGGGTGTCGACATACGGTGTGAGGTCCATGACGTCATCATGGCATCACTTTGGCACCCCAGGCAAGACAGAACGGCACCCCAAGCGGGCGCGGGCCCGGCAAGGGGGCTCTGACCTGGTGGAATAGGAAAAATTCGGCCCGAGCCATCCCGGCACCACCGGCGCCCATTCCGCTTCAGAAAGCCCGACGCGGCATCGATTGACACCCAGTGGCGTCGAGTGGCACCCAGTGGCATCGGGTGGCGCCGAATGACACCACGCGGCACCACGCGATGCCACGCGACGCCGGAGCAATTGCCGGGTAAGCAGCGATCAGCTTCGGGCGGCCGTGCGCCGCAGGCCGCGACGTGCCTGACTACTCATCCTCTTCGCCAAGCTCCGCAAGCTGGTCAGCGGCGGTGGAGTTGCCCTCATCCGCGAGGCGGCGCAGTTCCTTCATGTCGCCCCGCTCCGTGGCCAGTTCGATCAACTGGTCCGTCGCGGTCGAGTTGCCTCCGTCCGACAGCCGCCGCAGCTCCTTCATGTCGCCCAGCTCCGCGGCCAGTTCGATCAACTGGTCCGTCGCGGTCGAGTTGCCCCTGTCGGACAACCGTCGCAACTCCTCCAGGTCACCGTTCTCAGTGGCCAGTTCGATCAGCTCGTCCGCCGCCGAGGTGTCTCCCTTGTCGGCCCGCTCCCGCAGGACGGACAGGTCGGATTCAGTCATGCTGGACAACCTCTCAGTGGTCTGGGTCGAGAGCTGGTCGCGTCGCTTGCGCAGTCCGGTGGGGCTATTCGGACGAGGCGGGTAGATGTCCGGACGCGCGGAGTCGCTCTCGATGGGCATGCCACTCGTCCAGCAGCTTAGGGAGTCGCTCGGCGAGGAACTCGGCCAGCGCGGCCATCTCCTCAAGCGGGGCACGACGCTCCGCCGGGGCGTGGGCCAGGAGCGCCAGCCCTTCCCGGAACAGCTCGGCATGCTCCTTGTGGATGGCTGAGTCGAAATTCTGCGGCTGCTGACTGACCGGATCGAGATCCACACGATCCACCCGCTCACCGGCGGCGCGCGTCCGACGCGCCATTTTGTAGCTTTCGAGCAGCTTGACCGCACCGGTGATGGCGCTCCGGCTCGCCAGCAGAGCTTCGCTCAGCTCGTCGATCGTCTGCTGGGGCGGATCACAGACGAAGAGATACCCCAGCAGACGGCCGGCCATCGGCGGAAAGCCGTACTGACGTGCATAGAAGCGCCCGACATGGTCGGCGAAGATCAGGTGCGAGTCCTGCGACACATCATTGATGCTAGCAGGCTGACTGAGATAACGAATATTTCTGTCATCTCCATCAACACCTTCTGCTGAATCGTCTCAGATCCGGAACTTCAGCGGGATTCGTTCAACGAAATGGCCTGCACGGGGCAGCCCCGAGCCGCATCCCGCACGTGCGGGTCCTCGGCTCCCTCCTCCCGCCCGGGGAGTACCGCGCCGAGCCCGTCGTCGTCCTGGGTGAATACGCCCGGCGCGGCCAGAGCACACAGCCCCGCACCCACGCACCGGTCCGTGTCGACCTGGATCCGCATGTCCGACTCCTCTCCACTGTCGTTCAGCCTTCGAGACTGTCGTTCAGCCTTCGAGCGCACGGCGGATCACCGAGCAGATCTCGGCCGCATGCTCCGGCTCGTTCATCAGTCGGTGTCTACAGGGGATCTCGTGCTCGATGAAGCGTCCGCCCACATACGGCGGCCACTGGGCGGCGAACCCGTGATCATCGACCGTGGCGGTGAAGAACAGCACGTCACCGTCGAAAACCGGGGTGACGAACGCGTCGAGCAGCTTTGTGTGCCGGACGGTGATGGCCGCCACCTTCTCGACAACCGCCTCGTAGTCGGCCTCCCCGGCTCCATTGCCGAGGTAGTCGCGCACGAACGCCTGGGTGCCGGCGTCCGCGATGACGTCGGCCTCCGCGAAGTCGTTCTCGGCCCCGAAACCACCGGCGGCGGCGCTGTCGAGCATCGCCACCAGGCGCACCTCCTTTCCGCGCCGGGTCAGCTCGACGGCGATCGCGTGCGCGAGGGTGCCGCCGCCGGACCAGCCGAAGAGCGCGTACGGCCCCTCGGGCTGGAGATCTGTGATGTGCCGCAGATAGTGGCGCACCATGTCGTCCACCGAGGTCGCCGGTGGCTGGGCGGGGTCGTACTCGCGGGCCTGGATGCCGAACAGCGGCCGGTTCGGCAGGTGCTCGGCGAAGCTCATGTACGCCCAGCACAGACCGCTGCCCGGATGGATCATCCACAGGGGCGGCAGCTCGCCTTCCGTGCGTATCGGAAGCACCGTGGCGAACGGGTCCTCCGCCGGCCCGTCCGCGGCGCCGGTCCGCAGCCGCGCCGCGAGATCGGCGACGACCGGGTACTGGAACACGGTCCTGACCGGAAGCGAGACACCGAGGGCGGCGTTGATCCGGTTGACCAACCGGATCACCAGCATCGAGTGGCCGCCCAGCAGGAAGAAGTCGTCGTCCGCACCCACCTGTTCGACGCCCAGGACGTCCGCGTACAGCTCCGCCAGGGCCCGCTCGTCGTCGGTACCCGGCGCGCGGTAGGCGTCGGCGGCGAAGTCCGGGGCAGGCAGGGCCGCACGGTCCAGCTTCTGGTGAGAGGTCAGCGGCAGGCGCTCCAGGAGGACGACGGCCGACGGCACCATGTAGGCGGGCAGCCTGCTCGCCAGGTACTCCCGCAGGCCGTCGCCGGTGACGTCCCGGGCGACCGCGTAAGCGAGCAGGTGGACACCGGTGTCCGGGAGCTCGCGGGTGATGACCACGGCCTGCGTGACAGCGGGGTGTTCCGTCAGCACGGCCTCCACCTCGCCGAGTTCGATCCGGTAGCCGCGGACCTTCACCTGGTGGTCGGCACGGCCCCGGAACTCCAGGATGCCTCGGGTGTTCCACAGGCCGAGGTCGCCGGTCCGGTACATCCGCTCGCCCGGCTTCCCGAAGGGGCAGGACACGAAGCGCCCGGCGGTCAGCCCCGCCCGGTTGAGATATCCCCGGGCCAGGCCGTCGCCCGCCATGTACAACTCCCCCACCACACCGGGTGGTACGGGACGCAGCCGGTCGTCGAGGACGTAGATCTGCATGTTGTCCATCGGCAGACCGACGGGGATGTCTCCGCGCACCGGCCCCGGTCCGATCTCGTGCACCGTCGAGTTGCAGGTGATCTCGGTCGGCCCGAACGCGTTGACGAACGTCGTGCCGGGGCACGCGGCGAGAGCCCGGTCGACGGCGGCCGGCGAGAGGCGTTCGCCACCGATCCATACTTCGCGCAGGCCGGCGAGGCAGTGCGGGTCCTGCTCGACCAAGTGGTTGAACACCGGCGTGATCAGCAGAGCGGTGGTGACGCCGTACTGCTCGGCGAACGAGCGGAACACCTTGGCGTCGAGGTCGTCGGACGGTGCCAGGACCACACAGTCTCCCCGCAGCAGCGTCGGCCACAGTTCGTAGGTCATCGGATCGAAGGTGTGCCGGGTGCGCAGCAGCACCCGGTGGTTGCCCTCCCGGCGGCACCACCGGTCGACGGCGAACTGCACGACCCCGCGATGAGTGATCGCGACGCCCTTGGGCCGACCGGTCGATCCCGAGGTGTAGATCACGTATGCCAACCGGTCCCCGGAGCCGACCCGTTCTGCCGTCTCGGCGGGTGCCCCGGGGTCCGCTGCGAGTTCACCGAACGCCACGCACGGGCAAGTGTCCGACCGTGCGGGGAGGGTGAACCCCGCCTCGCCGACGACCAGGTGCGGCTGCGCGTCCGCGAGCACGAACGCCAGCCGGTCGGCGGGGTACTCCGGATCGATCGGCAGGTAGGCGCCGCCGGCCTTCAGGACCGCGAGCAGTGTGACGACCATCTCCGGGGAGCGCGGCAGCGCGACACCGACCAGGGACTCGGCGGTGACACCGCGCCGCACCAGCGCCGCGGCCACCCGGTCGGCCGCCGTATCCAGTTCCCGGTACGTCAGCGATCCCGCGTCCCCCGTCACCGCGAGCGCGTCCGGTGTGGCCGCGGCCTGCCGCGCGAACAGCTCCGTGAGTGTGTCACCCGGCAGGTCCACCGTCGTGTCGTTGAACTCGTGGACGAACCGGTCGTACTCGCCCGGCTCGAAGACGTCGATGGCGCTCAGCGGCACAGAGGGGTCGGCCAGGATCTGGTCGAGCACGATCGACAGGCGATGGACGAACGTGACCACGGTGTCCCGGTCGAAGAGATCGGTGTCGTACTCGGCCAGACCGAGCGCCCCGGCATCGCGCGGGTCGCTTCGCAGCGACACGGCGAGGTCGAACTTGGCGGTCGTCGCAGGGGCGAACGGCTCGACCTCGATCACCAGGCCGGGCAGGAGCAGCTCGGCCGTCGGACTGTTCTGCCAGGCGAAGATGATCTGGAACAGCGGGTGGTGGGCGGCGGAGCGGCCGGGGTTGACCAGTTCCACCAGTCGGTCGAAGGGTGCCTCCTGGTTGTCGTACGCGGCAAGCGCCTTCGTACGGACCTGGTCGAGCACGTCCGTGAACGAGGGGTCGCCGGCCAGCGCGAGACGCAGGACCCAGGTGTTGACGAAGAAGCCGATCAGGTCGGTCATGGCTTCGTCCGTCCGGCCGGCGATCGGCGAGCCGAGGGTGATGTCGTCGCCACTGCCCATCCGGTGCAGCAGCGTGGCCAGAGCGGCCTGAAGCACCATCGCGGTGGTCACGCTCCGGCGGCGTGCCAGGTCCTCGATGCCCGCCATGAGGTCCGGCCGCAGCGCGAACTCGATCCGGTCCTCGCGCCGTTCCCCCGTCGCCGATCGCGGACGGTCCAGCGGCAGCGGCAGCGGTTCCGGCGCTCCGGCCAGCTCCCGCCGCCAGTACTCGGCCTCGGCGGCCATCACGCTGTCCGGATCGGCTCCGTCGCCGAGTATCTCCCGCTGCCAGAGGGCGTAGTCGGCGTACTGCACGCAGAGCGCCTTCCAGGCCGGTGCCCGGCCGTCCGTGCGTGCCGTGTACGCCGTCGTCAGGTCCCGGACCAGCGGGGCGGCCGAACTGCCGTCGCTGGCGATGTGGTGGATGACCAGCGCGAGAACGTGATCGTCCTCGGCGCAGCGGAACACCTTGGCCCGCAGCGGGATCTCGGCGGACAGGTCGAAGCGGTGTCCGGCCTCGGCGGTCAGGGCGTCGTCGAGGCCGTCGCGCTCGACCGCTTCGACGCCGACCTCCAGCGTCAGTTCGTCCGCCGGAACGATCTGCTGGAAGGGTGTGCCGTCCTCGTCGCGGAAGAGGGTACGCAGGCTCTCGTGCCGATCGACGACATCCCGCACGGCCTGCTGGAGCGCGGGCACGTCCAGGGTGCCGCGCAGCCGCAGCACGGTGGCCGTGTTGTAGGTGGTCGACGATGCGTCGAAGCGGTGCAGGAACCACAGCCGCTGCTGTGCATAGGACAAGGGCGTCCGCTCCGGGCGTGGCTGCGCGACCAGGGGCGGTCGTGCCTTCTTCGCCGCCGCCAGGCACGCGGCGAGGGCGGCGACCGTGCTCGCCTCGAACACGCTGCGCACCGGCGTCTCCACACCCAGCTCGGCACGGATCCGGCCGACCAGCCGGGTGGCCAGCAGGGAATGGCCGCCCAGCAGGAAGAAGTCGTCGTCCACGCCGACGTGTTCGACTCCCAGCACTTCGGCGAAGAGCCTCGCCAGGATCTCCTCGTACAAGGTGCGCGGGGCCGGTCCTTCGGTCCTGGTCACGTAGTCCGGTGCGGGCAGCGCGCGGCGGTCCAGCTTGCCGTTCGGGGTCAGCGGGATGCTGCCGACGGGCACGACAGCCGAGGGCACCAGGTACTCGGGCAGCCGCCCGCGCAGATACGTTCGCAGATCGGCGAGGAGCGCGACGGCCTCACGCACCCGGCCGGGGTTGTTGGCCGACGGCCGGCCCGGGTCGCCCATGGCGAGGCATCCGCCGGTGAACACCGTGGCCGGCTCGGGCGGTTCGGGCAGGAGGACGGCGTCGAACCGGTCGGCCTCGCGGCACCAGGTCACCAGGGCGCCCAGGCCGCGGCCGGTCGCCCAGTTCAGCAGCTCCTGCGGGTCGACGGCGGACGGGCCGGGCGCGTCCACGGGACCCTCGCCGCTCAGTCGCCCGTTGGGGATGCCCGTGATCCGCAGGGCTTCGCCGACGGGCAGGCGCCCGGCGCGTTCCAGGTCGGGCAGGGAGTTCGCCCAGGAGCCCCAGGCGACGGTGGGCAAGTCCGCGAGCGGGACCACGGCCGCCGGTTCCTTGTGCAGGACCACTTCGTAGCGGAACCGGGTCAGTTCGTTGTGAGCCGTGCCGGACTTCAGCCGGATGTCGACCGCGGCCCCCGCCCTCTCGCCCCACCGTGTGAACCACTCGGGTCCGAGCACCAGTTCCTTCTCAAGGAAAACGGCGTGCTCCACGGCCGCGCGCAGGGCGTCGGCCGAAGCTCCGGGGCGCCGCCGGCGCTGCACGGAGTGGTGCAGCAGTCGTACGCTACCGGCGTGCCGGACGTCGCCGACCACCAGCCGACCGCCGGGGACCAGGAGGTCGTACGCCTGGCGCAGCACGTTCTCCAGGTAGCCGGTGTCCGGGAAGTACTGGACCACCGAGTTCAGTACGACGGTGTCGAACCGCCCGGAGGGCAGGCCCGAGAAGTCGTCGGCGGCTTGGCGACGCAGGTGCACCCGCTGCCCCCAGCCTTCCGGGGTCACGTGCTCGCGCAGCCGGTCGACGGTAACGGCCGAGAAGTCCGTGCCCCAGTACTCCTCGACGTGCGGGGCGATATGGGCCAGCAACAGGCCGGAGCCGACGCCCAGTTCGAGGACCCGGCGCGGCGACCAGCACCGGATGCGCTCGACGGCGGCGTCCCGCCATTCCCGCATCTCCCCACGGGGGATGGGTTTGCCCGTGTAGCTGGAGTCCCAGCCTGTGAAGTCCTCCCCCAGCCCGGCTTCCGGGGCGTCGTACATCCGCTCGTAGACCTGGAGCCAGTCGTCGACGTGCTCACCGGCCGAGCGGGTCCCGGACAGGTCGGGCACCACGTAGGCCACCAGCCGCTGGTCACCGGCCTGATCCTCGCGGCTCATGACGACCGCCCTGGCCACTGCGGGGTGTTCGCCGAGGACCGCCTCGACCTCGGCCGGCTCGATGCGGAACCCGCGGACCTTCACCTGGGAGTCGGCCCGGCCCCGGAAGGCGAGTTCACCCGCCGCGCTCCAGGCGACCCGGTCGCCGGTCCGGTACATCAGTCCACCCGGTGCGCCGAACGGGCAGGCCACGAACCGTTCGGCGGTCAGACCTGCGCGGCCCAGGTATCCCCGCGCGAGGCCGGCGCCCGCGACGTACAACTCCCCCACGACGCCGGGCGGCACCGGCCTGAGGCCGTCGTCGAGGACGTAGGCCCGCATGTTGTCCATCGGGCTGCCGATCGGCACCTCGGCCGGCGGCTGTCCCGGTGGCACCGCGTGGGCCGTGGCGAACACGGTCGTCTCGGTGGGGCCGTATCCGTCCACCACCTTGAGACCGGGGCAGGCCGCATGCACGCGTGCCACGGCCTCCGGTGACACCACGTCGCCGCCCACCCACAGCTCGCGCAGCTCTGCCAGACACCCGGGATCCTGGTCGACGACGGCCGCGAAGAGCCCGGCGGTCAGCCACATCGCGGTGAGGCGGTGTCGGGCGATCAGGGCGGCCAGCGCCGCCGCGTCCGGGTTCCCCGGTGGGCTCACCACCACTCGGCCGCCGCCCAGCAGGGGCACCCACAGCTCGAAGGTGGAGGCGTCGAACGTGTGGGGCGAGTGCAGCAGCACACGGTCGTGGGCACCGCCGCGCCACCGGCGGTCCAGGGCCAGCGCCGCGACGTTGCGGTGGGCCACGGCGATGCCCTTGGGGACGCCGGTCGAGCCGGAGGTGTACATCACATAGGCGAGCCGGTCGGTGCGGCACACCTCGGGCAGGGGGGCATCCGTGTCGTCGCGGGTCAGTTCGTCGAGGAGCACGGTCTGCAGGCCGTCCGGCGCAGTGAACGCCGCGTCGGCGACCACGAGGGCCGGGGCCGCGTCGCCGAGCATGAAGGACAGGCGTTCGGCGGGATAGGCGGTGTCGATCGGGAGGTAGGCCGCGCCTGCCTTGAGGACGGCCAGCAGTGCGACGATCAGGTCCGGCGACCGGGGCAGGGCGATCGCCACCAGGGTCTCGGGGCCCACTCCCCTGCCGGCGAGGCCCCGCGCGACGCGGTCGGCGAGCCGGTCGAGGTCCCGGTAGCGGAGGGTCGTGTCGCCGTACTCCACGGCGACGGCGTCCGGGGTGGCCGCGGCCCGGCGCTCGAAGAGGGTGTGGACGGGCGCCTCGGGGAGGGAAGCGTCGGTGTCGTTGAAACCGCGTAGCACAAGGGTGCGTTCAGCGTCCTCCAACAGGTCGATCGCGCCGATCGGGTCGCCGGGGCGGGCGACGACATGACGCAGCACCGTCCTCAGCCGCGCGGCGAGCCGTTCCACCGTGGCGTGGTCGAAGAGGTCGGTGGCGTACTCGATCCGCCCGACGGCTCCTTCGCCGGTGCCGTCCGGGGCGAGGTCGAAGAACAGGTCGAACTTCGCCGTCCTGGTCGCGACCGGTTCGGGTATCACGCGCAGGTCCGGCATCTCCAGTTGGAGCCGCGCGTTGTTCTGCCAGACGAACATCACCTGGAAGAACGGGTGGTAGGAGAGCGAGCGGTCGGGGTTGAGCAGTTCGACCAACCGCTCGAAGGGCGCGTCCTGGTTGTCGTAGGCGGCCAGTGCCTTGTCCCGCACCTGCTGGAGTACCTGGTCGAAGGAGGTGTCGCCGGACAGGCTCGCGCGCAGCACCCAGGTGTTGACGAAGAACCCGACCAGGTCGGTCAGCGCCTCGTCGGTACGTCCGGCGATCGGCGAGCCGATGGTGAGGTCGTCCCCGCCGCCCATCCGGTGCAGCAGGACGGCGAGGGCGCTCTGGAGCACCATGGCGACGGTGCTGCCGCGGCCGGCGGCCAGGGCCTCGATGCCGGCGAACAGGCCGGGATCTAGGGCGAAGCGCACCTCGTCGCCCTGGTAGCTGGCCAGCGCCGGCCGGGGGCGGTCCAGCGGCAAGGGGAGTGGCTGGGGCAGCTCGTCCAGTTCGTGGCGCCAGTAGGCCACCTGACGGGCCAGCAGGCTGTCCTCGCAGGACTCGTCGCCGAGCAGTTCCCGCTGCCACAGGGTGTAGTCCACATACCGGACGGGCAGCGGGGTCCAGTCGGGGGCACGCCCCCGCAACCGGGCCTCGTAGGCGAGGGCCAGGTCGCGGGTGAAGGGTGCGGAGGAGCCGCCGTCCGCGGCGATGTGGTGGACAAGCAGGATGAGGACGTGCTCCTGCGCCGAGCAGCGCAGGATCCGCGCCCGCACCGGGATCTCGCGGCACAGGTCGAAGGGGTGCGCGACGGCCTCCGCGACAGCGGACGGCACGTCGTCCGGGGGTACGGGGACCACTGGCACGTCGATGGTCACGTCACCGGGCGCCAGCACCCGCTGAGCGGGCGCGTCCGCGTGGCCGTCGACGATGAGCGTGCGCAGGCTGTCGTGCCGGAGGACGACGTCCCGGAGGGCGGTGCCCAGCGCGTCGGTGTCCAGCCGGCCGCGCAGCCTGAGCACCGCCGGGATGTTGTAGGTCGCCGAGGGACCGGTGAACTTGTACAGGAACCACAACCGGCGCTGGGCGAAGGACAGGGGAACCATGTCTCACTCCTCGGTCATCTTGCGCAGGCGGGGTCGGGCAGAGGCGGCCAGGTCCGTCCAGTGGGAGCTGAGTCCGGCGACCGTCGGGGCTCCGAAGAACGTCCTGACCGGCAGGTCGACACCCAGCTCGGCACGGATCCGGCCGATCAGGCGGGTGGCGAGCAGGGAGTGACCGCCGAGGGTGAAGAAGTCGTCGTCGATCCCGATCCGGTCGAGCCCCAGGACCTCGGCGAACAGGCGGCACAGCGCCTCTTCCCGCGGGGTGCGCGGGGGCCGGCCGGCCGACGCGCGGGCGTAGTCGGGTGTGGGCAGGGCGCGGCGGTCCACCTTGCCATTGGGGGTCAGCGGGATCTCGGGGAGAGCCACCACGGCCGAGGGCACCATGTAGTCCGGCAAGCTCGCCGCGACGTGCCCGCGAAGGGCGGAGAGCAGCGTCCCGGCCTCGGGCACGGCACTCGCGTCGTCCGGGCGGATGACCACGTAGCCGACCAGCCGGCGGTCTCCAGGGATGTCCTCCCGCGCGGTGACCACCGCTTGTGCGACGTCCGGGTGGGCCAGCAACGCCGTTTCGACCTCGCCGAGTTCGATGCGGTATCCGCGAATCTTCACCTGGAAGTCGGTGCGGCCGAGGTAGTCGAGGACGCCGTCCGGCCGCCATCGCGCCAGGTCGCCGGTGCGGTACATCCGGCCGCCGGGGGTGTGCGGGTCGGCCACGAACCGGTCGGCGGTGAGTCCGGGGCGGCCCACGTATCCGCGGGCGAGGCCGGTGCCCGCGAGGTACAGCTCGCCCACGACGCCGGGCGGCACGGGTCGGAGGTCGTCGTTCAGCACATAGGCCCGGGTGTTCGCGATCGGCCGGCCGATCGGCGGCGCGCCGCCGGCCTCGGTGACCGGTGCGACGGTGGACCAGACGGTCGTCTCGGTGGGTCCGTACAGGTTGGTGACCCGGTCCGCGCACCGGGTCAGGGTGTCGGCGAGGTCCGCCGGGAACGCCTCTCCGCCGACCAGTGCCCGTACCTCGTGCAGTACGTCCGGATCGTGGGACACCAGCATCCGCCACAGCGACGGTGTGCCCTGGAGCAGGGTGATTCCGTGGCGCCGGATCAGGTCTGCCAGCGCGGCGGGCCGGCCGATGTCGTCCTGACCGGCGACCACCACCGTGCCGCCGGAGATGAGGGGCAGCAGCAGCTCCAGCGCGGCGATGTCGAAGGCGACGGTGGTGACCGCCAGGAGGCGGTCGCCCGGCCGCATCGGGACGTGGTGCCGCATCGCGGTGAGGAAGTTGGCCAGGGCGGCGTGCGACACTCCGACGCCCTTCGGGGTGCCGGTCGAGCCGGAGGTGTAGAGGACGTAGGCGAGTTCCGCCGCGTGGCCGCGTCCGGTGGCGGGCGGGGTGTCCGGGTAGTGGGCGAGATCCCGGGCCGCCGCCGCGGCGTCCAGGACCAGCACGGGGGCGGAGTCACGCAGCACGAACTCGGTGCGCGCCGTGGGGTGGTGGGGATCGACCGGCACATAGGCACCGCCGGCCTTCAGCACGGCCAGTACCGCCACGGCCAGGTCCGCCGAGCGGGGCATGGCCAGCGCCACCCGCTGCTCGGGCCCGACGCCCCGGTCGACCAGCCAGTGCGCCAGTCGGTTCGCCCGGACGTCCAGCTCGCGGTAGGTCAGTGCCGTGTCGCCGAAGACGACGGCGACCGTGTCCGGGGTGGCCTCGGCCCGCCGCTGGAACAGCTCTGTGACGCGCGCGTCCGGCAGTGGCTGCGCAGTGTCGTTGTAGCGTCGCAGCACAAGCTCGCGTTCGGCGGCTTCGAGCAGCTGCCCCGAGGCGACGGATGCGTTCGGGTCGGCCGCGAGCTGCGTCAGCACCCGGGCCAACCGGGTGGCGATGTCCTGTGCGCGGGCCCTGTCGACGTGGTCGGGCTGGAACTGGAGGCCGACCCGGAGGTGGGGGGACGCGTCCGCGGCGACGATCAGCGGATAGTGCGTGCCCGTCCGGGCGCGGATGCCGGTGACGGTGATGCCGGCGGCCGTGTTCGCCTCGGTGAGCCCGGCCCTGTCGACGGGATAGGACTCGAACAGCACGAGGGTGTCGAAGAGGGTGCCCAGACCTGTCTGCTGCTGGATCTCGGGCAGCCCGCAGTGGTGATGGTCGAGCAGGGCGGCATGCTGCTCGTGCAACCCGGTGACCAGCTCGGCGAGTGTGTCCCGGGACGAGTAACGGGCCCGCACGGGCAGGGTGTTGACGAACAGCCCCACTATCGAGTCGATGTCGGGCACCGCGGGCGGCCGGCCGGAGACCGTGGCGCCGAACACGACGTCGCGGTGGCCGGTCAGCAGCCCCAGTGTGACCGCCCACGCTCCCTGGACCAGGGTGCTCATGGTGACGCCCAGCTCGGCCGCGCGGCGCGACAGGGTGCGTGTGGCGTCCGGGGAAAGGGGTACCTCGATCTGTTCCAGGCCGCCCGGGGCCGTCGAGGCGTCGGCTCCGGGGACGAGGATCGTCGGCTCCTCCAGCGAGTCGAGTGCGTCGGCCCAGGCCCGCAGCGAGGCGGCCGGGTCCTGTGCGCACAGCCAGGCCAGGAAGTCGCCGTAGCTCCGCGTCCGCGGCAGCGCGGAGGCGTCGCCGCCGGATCCGTAAAGGCGCAGCAGTTCCTTCATCAACAGCGGTAACGACCAGCCGTCGAACAGCGCGTGGTGCGCGGTGAGAACGAGTTCCGCGCGGTCGGCGCCGGTGCGTACGAGTGTCATCCGCAGCAGGGGTGGCACATCCGGGGCGAAGTGGGCGGCGTGGTCGTCTGCGAGCAGTCGCTCGAACTCCTTAGCGGCCTGCGCTGTGTCGAGTACGCACTCGCGCCAGGGCAGCGTCACCCGGTCCAGGACCAGTTGCACTTGCTGTCCGGCGGAGTCGGTGACGAACGCGGTGCGCAGGGCGGTGTGCCGGTCCAGCAGCGCCTGACCGGCCGCGCGCATGCGCGCCGGGTCCACCGCTCCGTGGATATGGAAGACGAGTTGCACGTGGTAGGCGTCGAAGGAGGTTCCGGCCAGCATGCTGTGGAGGAGCAGCCCTGACTGCATCGGGGTGGCCGGCCATACGTCGGCCAGCGCGGGGTAGCGCTCCTCCCACTGCTCGATGTCGCCCTGACCGACGGTCACCAGAGGCAGGTCGGACGGGGTGAGGCCCCCGACGCCCGGCGTGGTCACATGCCGGGCCATTCCCTCCAACGCCGCACACCACAGCCCGGCCAGCTCCCGCACCTCCGACTCCGACAGCACACCGGTCGGGAAGGTCAGCACCGCCGACAACCGGGGCTCGTCACCCGTGATCGCCGCGGACACGTCCAACGCCGACAGAACCGGCATGTCCGGGTCCGGGTCGGGTGTGCCGACGTCGGTGAGCGCCGTCCAGCCGCGGTCGCGTCCGGGCATGTCCGCCCGGGTGAACTGGCCGAGGTAGTTGAAGCTGATCTGCCCCATCGGCAGACCCGCCAGCTCCGCACCCGTCTCCCGGTTCAGGAACCGCAACAACCCGTACCCGATCCCCTTGTCCGGCACACCCGCCAACTGCTCCTTGACCGACTTCACCAACCCACCAACAGCCCCACCACCCGCCACCACATCCCCGAAAACAACACACCCCACCTCCAACCGCACCGGAAACACACTCGTGAACCAACCCACCGCCCGCGACAGATCCGCCCCCGCCACCACCCCCTCCTCACGACCATGCCCCTCCAACCGCAACACCACCGAACCATCCCCACCACCCCGCCACACCCGAACCGCCAAACCCAACGCAGCCGTCAACCCATCAGCCACACCACACCCATACGCCGTCGGCAACCCCCGCACCAACGCACCCGTCACCCCCACCGACAACTCCACCCGAACCCGCCCCACCGAACCCATCACATCCACCACCGGATCCAACGCACGACACCCCACCAACGGATCCGAACCCGCAAGAGCCCCACACCACCACCCCAACTCCGCCACCCTGCCCGGCGAAACAGCCTCCTCCACCAACGCATGCGACCACCGCCGCACCGACGTACCCCCCACCGGCAACACCGGCACACCCCCACCCCGCACCACACCCCACGCCACCGCCAAATCCCCCAACAACACCCGCCACGACACCCCATCCACCACCAAGTGATGCACCACCACCAACAAGCGGCCGGGGCCCGTGGGCGGCCGCAGCCAGACGAACTGGGCCATCACGCCGGCCTCGGGGGCGAGTCGGCCTGCGGCTGCGTCCAGTTCGGCCTCGGCGCGCGTGTCCCAGTCCTCGGTCCCGTCCCAGTCGGCGATCCGTGTCCAGTCGGCGGGGTCGACCGAGTCGGGATCGCCGACGATCAGGCCCGGCGCGGGCCTGGACGTGAGGGTGGAACGCAGCGCGTCGTGCCGGTCGACCACGGCGGCCAGGACGGCCGCCAGCCGGTCCCCGGTGATCCCGTCCGGCAGTTCGAGCACGGTCGACATGGCGTACCGGTCGTGGTGACCGTCCAGACCCAGCAGATAGCGTGCCATGGGCGGCAGTGGCATCCAGCCGACGGCTCCGCCGGGCAGTTCGGCCAGCTGCGGGCGGCCGCCGTCCTCGGTGTTCTCCTGTGCGGCCCTGGCCAGTTCGGCCACGGTCCTGCACTCGAAGACCTGGCGCGGGGTGACGGTCAGGCCGAGGGTCTTGGCCCGGGCGACCACCTGGATGGAGCGGATGCTGTCCCCGCCGATGGCGAAGAAGTCGTCGTCCACACCGACCCGGTCGAGGCCGAGCACCTCGGCGTAGACGCCGGCCAGGACTTGTTCCCCTACCGATTCGGGCGCCCGATAGACGGCCGAGGCAGGCTCCGGCTCGGGCAGCGCCACGCGGTCCAGTTTCCCGTTGGCGCTCAGCGGGAGCCGGTCCAGCAGCACGAAGGCCGAGGGGACCATGTAGTCGGGCAGTCGGGCGGCGAGATGACGGCGCAGTTCCGGCACCGACAGGCCCTTGGTGAAGTCGACGTCCTCCAGCCCGTCGTGACCCGTCGGAACGACGTAGCCGACCAGTCGCTTGCCGCCGTCAGTGTCCTCGCGCACGGTCACCACGGCCTGCGCCACCCCGGGGTACCCGATGAGGACCGACTCGATCTCACCCGGTTCGATGCGGATGCCACGCACCTTCACCTGTGCGTCGGCACGTCCGACACACTCGAAGTGACCGTCCGGGGTCAACCGCGCGAGATCTCCGGTGCGGTACATCCGCGCTCCCGGCGCATCGAACGGGTCCGCCACGAACCGCTGCGCGGTGAGACCGGGACGTCCCCGGTAGCCGCGGCCCACGATGCCACCGACGTACAACTCGCCCACGACGCCCGGCGGCACGGGGGCAAGCCCGGAACCCAGCACATACATCCGCATGTTGGCCAGCGGCCTGCCCACGGGTACGACCCCCGAGTCCGGTAGCTCGCCGGTGCCGGTGATTTCGTATGCACTGGCGTAGAACGACTCGCTCTGGCCGTACGCGTTGAACACCCGGGTTGCGGGCAGCGCTGCCCGGATCCGCCGGGCCAGCGCGAACGTGAACGCCTCCCCCGCCAGTACGACGGCGTCCGCGTCGATGCCTTCGGCGAGGTCGTCGACGAGGCCCGTCAGCACCGAGGGCACGGCACTCAGCACGCCGCCCTGCCAGCCGTCGCGTTCCCCTAGTACCAGCGCGTCCCGCACCAGTTCGACGGTGCCGCCCGCGCACAGCGTGGTGAGCAGTTCGAACAGGGAGACGTCGAAGTTGACCGAGGTGCCGGCGAGCATCCTGGTCCGGTGGGTGACGCCGACCGTCCGGATCAGGTCGCGCACGCCGTTGGCGAGCGCTTCGTGGGAGATCCCGACTCCCTTGGGCAGACCGGTGGTTCCCGAGGTGTACATGAGATACGCGAGGTTGTCCGGCCGGGGCCGGACCGTGGTGCGCTCGGGTTCCTCGCCCAGTGCGTCCAGCCGCAGCTTCGGGAAGCCGTCCAGCGGGACCTGGGACTCGCCGGCGGCGTCGGTCAGCACCAGGTGCGGTCGCGCGTCGGCCAGTACACGGCCCAGCCGCAGGCTGGGGTGGGCCGGGTCCATCGGCACATGAGCACCGCCCGACATGAGGACGGCGAGCACCGCGACGACCAGGTCCGCGGTCCTGGGCAACGCAATCGCCACCAGGGTCTCCGGTCCCACCCCGCGGCCGGCCAGCACCCGGGCGAGCCGTTCGGCCCGGGTCCGCAGCTGCCCGTAGGTCAGCTCCTCGTGCCCACAGACCAGTGCGATCGCATCCGGTGTCGCCGCGGCCCGCAGTGCGAAGAGGTCGGTGACCGGCGCCTCGGGCAGCGGCACCGCAGTGTTGTTCATCCCGCGCAGCAGCCGGTCCCGCTCGGTCTCGTCAAGGACGTCCACGGACCCGATGCGCACCTGTGGATCGGCCACGACCGCGCGGAGCACACGGACGAATCGGTCTGCGAACAGCTCGACGCTCGCCCGGTCGAACAGGTCGGTCGCGTACTCGATCGCGCCGCGGGCGCCGCCGTCCGCGTCCGGGGCCAGATTGACCAGCAGGTCGAACTTGGCGGTGAGGGCCGGCGTGGGCTCGATGTCAACCCGCAGGCCGGGCAGGCCGAGTTCCACCGGGGCGGTGTTCTGCCAGGCGAACATGATCTGGAACAGCGGGTGGTAGGCGGTGGACCGGTCCGGGTTGAGTAGCTCCACCAGCCGCTCGAACGGCGCGTCCTGGTTGTCGTACGCGGCCAGCGCCTTGCCGCGTACGTGTTCCAGGACCCGGCCGAAGGCGGGATTGCCGGACAGTCCGACCCGAAGCACCCAGGTGTTGACGAAGAATCCGACCAGGTCCGCCGCCACCTCGTCGGTACGCCCCGCGATCGGCGAGCCGATGGTGAGGTCGTCGCCTGCGCCGAGCCGGTGCAGCAGCACGGCGAGCACGCTCTGGAGCACCATGGCCGAGGTCGCGCCGCCGGACCGGGCCAGCGCGTCGACCGCCGCCATCAGACCGGGGTCGATCACGAGGTCGACGCGGTCCCCGCGGTGCCCGGCCACCGGCGGCCTGGGCCGGTCGGTCGGCAGCGCCAGAGGCTGCGGGACGTCGGCGAGTTCGGACCGCCAGTAGCCGACCTGCTCGGCCAGCAGGCTGTCCGGATCGTCCTCGTCGCCGAGCAGAGCGTCGTGCCAGAGCGCGTAGTCGGCGTACTGCACCGGCAGTCGGTCCCACTCGGGCACCCGGCCCTCGCGCCGCGCCGTGTAGGCCAGGGAGAGGTCCCTGGTCAGCGGTGCCGCGGACGCGCCGTCGGCGGCGATGTGGTGGAGCACCAGTACCAGGACGTGCTCGTCGGACGCCAGCCTCAGCAACCGTACAAGGAGCGGCAGTTCGGTATAGAGGTCGAACTCGTGGGCGGCGAGGTCAGCGATGAGCGGGGCCACGTCGTCCTCGGTGACGGGCAGCACCGGAACGTCCGGCATGACCTCTGCGGCGGACAGGATGTTCTGGTACGCGGTGCCCCGCTCGTCCTCGGCGACCAGTGTGCGCAGACTCTCGTGCCGCACCAGGACGTCCACAACCGCCGAGCCGAGCGCGGGCACGTCCAGCGCGCCGTGCAGCCGTACCGCCAGGGGCAGGTTGTAGGTGGCGGACGGTCCTTCGAAGCGGTCGATGAACCACATGCGGCGCTGCGCATACGACAACGGGACGCGTGCGGGGCGCGACACGCGGGTCAGCGCGGGCCGCACACGGGTGCCGTCCCGCAGGCGTGCCGCGAGCCGGGCGACGCTCGGCGCCTCCAGCACGGCACGGATCGGGATCTCCGCGCCCAGTTCGGCGCGGATCCGGCCGACGAGGCGGGTGGCCAGCAGGGAATGGCCGCCCAGCGCGAAGAAGTCGTCGTCCACGCCGACCCGTTCCAGCTCCAGCACCTCGGCGAACAGCCGGGCCAGGACGTCCTCGCCCCGGGTGCGGGGCGCCCGGTACGCGGTGCCGGTGAACTCCGGCTCGGGCAGGGCCCGCCGGTCCAGTTTTCCGCTCGGGGTCAGGGGGAAGCGGTCCAGCAGCACGACGGCCGAGGGGACCATGTAGGCGGGCAGCCGGGTCTCGGCGAACGACCGCACCTCCTCGGCGGACGTCTCGTGTCCCGGGATCACATAAGCCAGCAGTCGGCACGCGGGCCCGGTGCCCCTGGCGACGACCACGACCTGACCCACCGCGGGGTGCTCGGCCAGCGCCGCCTCCACCTCGGCCGGCTCGATCCGGTAGCCGCGCACCTTGACCTGCGCGTCGGCCCTCCCGGCGTATTCCAGCAGGCCGTCCGCGGTGCGGCGGCCGAGGTCGCCGGTGCGGTACATCCGGGATCCCGGCGGGCCGAAGGGGTCGGGTACGAAGCGCTGCGCGGTCAGTCCCGCCCGGCCGAGGTAGCCACGGCCCATGCAGACGCCGGCGACGTACAGTTCACCGCGCACGCCCGGTGGTACGGGCTCGATTCCCGGCCCGAGCACGTACACCCGGACATGGTCGAGCGGGCGTCCGATCGGCACACCGGAGTCGGCGGGGAGCGCGCAGTCGTCCGGCGCGGTGAACGTGGTGGCGTAGAACGTCTCGCTCTGCCCGTAGGCGTTGACCACGCGGGCCCCGGGCAGGACCTCCCGGGCCCGTGCGGCCAGCCCGGCGGACAGGCCCTCGCCGGCGAACACCACCGCGTCCGCGGTGACCCGGCCGGCCAGCCGCTCGGCCAGCTCGCCGAACGCCGACGGCACCATGCTGAGCACGCTGCCGTCCCAGCGTTCCCGCTCGCCCAGCACGAGCGCGTCGCGGACGACCTCCACGGTGCCGCCTGTGCTCAGGGTGGTGAACATCTCGAACACCGAGACGTCGAAGGAGACGGACGTGCCTGCCAGCGTCCGGCCGCCGGGCGGTGTGCCCAGTCTTTCCACCAGCCCGGCCAGGCCGTTGACCACGTTGCGGTGGGTGATGGTCACGCCCTTCGGGGTGCCGCTGGATCCCGAGGTGTACATCACGTAGGCGGCGTTGTCCGGTCGGGCCCGGCGTCCCGGGTCGCTGCCCGTGCCCGGGGTGACCGTGCCGATGAACAGGCGCGGGATCTCCGGGCACGGCAGGACCGGCGTGGTCGCCTCGTCGCTGAGGATCATCAGGGGGCGCGCATCGGCCAGGATGTGGTCCAGCCGCGCCCCGGGGAAGTCGGGGTCCACCGGGAGATAGGCCGCGCCGGACTTCAGCACACCGAGGATCGCCACGACCAGCTCCGCCGACCTCGGCAGGGCCACCGCGACGACGGACTCGGGGCCCGCGCCACGCTCGACGAGGGCGTGGGCCAGCGCGTCGGCCCGGCTCTCCAGCTCGCGATAGGTCAGCGTGTGGTGCTCGTCGGTGACCGCGATGGCCCCGGGTGCCCGCCGGGCCTGACGCGTGGTCAGTTCCGGCACCGTCAGCTCGGACACCGGTGCGCGGGGATCGTCGGCGGTGTGCACCAACCGGTCGTGCTCCCCGGGCAGGAGCAGGTCCAGCTCCGCCAGCCGGGTGCCGGGATCGCCGGCGAGCAGGCGCAGCACATGGGCGAACCGCTCCGCGAGGTCCTCCGCCCCGGCCCGTTCGAACAGCTGCTCCTGGTACTGCAGGGACACGCGCAGATGCGGGTCGGCGGCGGCGATCACCGTGATCGGGTAATGGGTGACGGTGAAGGGGCGGATACCGGTCACGCGGAGTCCCGCGGCCGCGTGGGCGTCGCTGATCCCCGCACGGTCGACCGGATACGACTCGTAGGCGACCAGGGTGTCGAACAGGACGTCCACTCCAACGAGCCGATGCA
The DNA here is from genome assembly GCF_042873595.1 of Streptomyces sp. NPDC004629. Lineage (NCBI taxonomy): Bacteria > Bacillati > Actinomycetota > Actinomycetes > Kitasatosporales > Streptomycetaceae > Streptomyces > Streptomyces sp. NPDC004629. The sequence goes on from NZ_JBIALO010000024.1 coordinate 63,846, forward strand.
GGTCCGCGAGCCCGTGATGGTGGTGTTCGAGCAGCGCGGTCTGCCGTTGCTGGAGCCCGGTCAGCAGATCGGCGACGGTGTCCGAGGGGGTGAAACGCACGCGGGTGGGCACCGTGTTGACGAACAACCCCACCATGGTGTCCACTCCGGCGACGGCGGGCGGGCGGCCCGACACCGTGGTACCGAACACGACGTCCTGCCGCCCGCTGAGCTGGGCGAGCAGCAGTCCCCAGGCGCCCTGGAGCAGCGTGTTGACCGTGATGCCGAGTTCGGCCGCACGCCGGGACACCTGGACCGCGTCCTCGGCGGACAGCGGCACGTCGAGACGGCCGACACCGGCCGTGCCGCGGTCCGGGGTGTTCGTCGGGGCGGGGAGAGCGGCGGCGAGCAGCGTGGGTTCCTCGACGCCGTCGAGTTCGTCGGACCAGGCCCTGGTCGAGGCCCGGTGATCGCGTCCGGCCAGCCAGGCCAGGAACTGCCGGAAGTCGCGGGGCACGGGCAGCCCGGCCGGATCTCCGAAGGTGGCGTAGAGGCGCAGCAGTTCGGTCATCAGCACCGGCAGCGACCAGCCGTCGAACAGCACGTGGTGCGCGGCGAGGACGAGTTCGGCGGTGTCGGCGCCGGTGTGGACCAGGGTCATCCGCAGGAGCGGCGGGACGTCCGGGGCGAAGTGCTCGTGCAGGTCCTCGGCCAGGAGCCGGTCGAGCGACCGGGTGGCCTCGTCGTCGGGCAGGGTGCTCAGATCGACCTCCCGCCACGGCAACTGCACCCCGTGCACCACGAGTTGTACCTGCTGTCCGGCGGAGTCGGTGACGAACGCGGTGCGCAGGGCGGTGTGCCGGTCCAGCAGCGCCTGACCGGCCGCGCGCAGCCGCTCGGCGTCCACTCGCCCGTCCAGGTGGAGGACGAGCTGCACCTGATACGCGTCGACCGAGGCGCCGGCCAAGGCGGCGTGGAAGAGCAGCCCGGACTGCAGCGGAGTCAGCGGCCATACGTCGGCCAGGCCGGGGTAGCGCTCCTCCCACTGCTCGATGTCGCCCTGCCCGACCGTCACCAGAGGCAGGTCGGACGGGGTGAGGCCCCCGACGCCCGGCGTGGTCACATGCCGGGCCATTCCCTCCAACGCCGCACACCACAGCCCGGCCAGCTCCCGCACCTCCGACTCCGACAGCACACCGGTGGGGAAAGTCAGCACCGCCGACAACCGGGGCTCGTCACCCGTGATCGCCGCGGACACGTCCAACGCCGACAGAACCGGCATGTCCGGGGCGTGCGCGGCCAGCAGCCCGCCGGCCTCGGGGGCCGGGGCCCAGTCGTCCCACCCGGAGTCAGCGCGGCTGCTGGACTGCAGGTCGCCGAGGTAGTTGAAGCTGATCTGCCCCATCGGCAGACACGCCAGCTCCGCACCCGTCTCCCGGTTCAGGAACCGCAACAACCCGTACCCGATCCCCTTGTCCGGCACACCCGCCAACTGCTCCTTGACCGACTTCACCAACCCACCAACAGCCCCACCACCCGCCACCACATCCCCGAAAACAACACCCCCCACCTCCAACCGCACCGGAAACACACTCGTGAACCAACCCACCGCCCGCGACAGATCCGCCCCCGCCACCACCCCCTCCTCACGACCATGCCCCTCCAACCGCAACACCACCGAACCATCCCCACCACCCCGCCACACCCGAACCGCCAAACCCAACGCAGCCGTCAACCCATCAGCCACACCACACCCATACGCCGCCGGCAACCCCCGCACCAACGCACCCGTCACCCCCACCGACAACTCCACCCGAACCCGCCCAACCGAACCCATCACATCCACCACCGGATCCAACGCACGACACCCCACCAACGGATCCGAACCCGCAAGAGCCCCACACCACCACCCCAACTCCGCCACCCTGCCCGGCGAAACAGCCTCCTCCACCAACGCATGCGACCACCGCCGCACCGACGTACCCCCCACCGGCAACACCGGCACACCCCCACCCCGCACCACACCCCACGCCACCGCCAAATCCCCCAACAACACCCGCCACGACACCCCATCCACCACCAAGTGATGCACCACCACCAACAAGCGTCGAGCGGTGGGGAACCACAGCATGCGGACCATCACGCCCGAGAGGGGGTCGAGTTCGTCCGCGAGGGCGCGGGTCTCCGCGGCCAGCAGACGCTGCCACGGCTCGCCGGTGGGCTCGCTCGTCCAGTCCGAACGCCGGAGGATGCCGTCGACATCCACGGACCCGCCGGCCAGAAGGCCGGCGTCGGGCTCCGGCACCAGTCGGGAGCGCAGCACGGCGTGGTGGTCCAGCACCGCGGACACGGTCGCGGTCAGCCCGGCCTCGTCGACGTCCGCCGGCAGGGCCAGGACCATGCTCTGGGCGAATCCCGCCCGGTTCCCGCCGAGGCCGAGGACATGGCGGGCGATGGGGGACAGCGGCATCCAGCCAGAGGCTCCGCCTTCGAGTTCGGCCAGCGTGGGGCCCTGGTCGGTCGCCGTGATGGCGGCCTCAGCCAGGCGGGCGACCGTACGGCACTCGAAGACCTGCTTGGGGTCGATCCTGATGCCGGCCGCGCGTGCCCGGACCGTCACCTGGATCGAGCGGATGCTCTCGCCGCCCGCGCCGAAGAAGTCGTCGTCCACACCGACCCGGTCCAGTCCGAGGACCTCCGCGTAGATGGCGGCCAGGATCTCCTCGACCGCCGACGTGGGTGCCCGGTAGGTGCCGGAGGACGTGCCCGGAGCGGGCAGGGCTGTGCTGTCCACCGCACCGGAGGCGGTCGTCGGCAGCCGGTCGAGGATCACGATCGCCGAGGGCACCATGGGCGCCGGCAACCGGCGGGCCACGCAGGTCCGCAGTTCCGCCACGGACAGGCCGGCGGTCAGGTCGACGTCGGCGTCGTCGCCGGTGACCGGCGTGTCCGCGACCAGGTAGGCCACCAGCCGTTGTTCGCCCGGGCGGCCCTCGCCGGGGCGGACAAAGGCCTGGGCGACTCCCGGGTGTGCGAGCAGCACGGCCTCCACCTCGGCGGGTTCGACCCACTGACCGTCCACCCGCAACCGCCGGTCGGTCCGGCCGACGAAGTGCAGCGTCCCGTCCTCGTCCCGGCGTGCCAGCTCCCCGGTGCGGTACATCCGCCCGCCCGGCGTGCCGAACGGGTCCGCCACGAACCGTTCGGAGGTGAGGCCGGGGCTGTCCCGGTACGCTCCCGCGACACCTGGTCCGGCGACGTACACCTCGCCGACCGAGCCCGGGGGCTGCGGAGCGAGTCCCGGTCCCAGGAGCCGTACGGCTGTCGGACCTGCCGGTGCGCCGACGACGGGGTGTCCGCCCGTCTCCGCACCACCGTGAACGCCGACGACCGCGGGCGTGACGGAGAGCCGGGCGGCCCATGTGCCGAGCCGCTCGGGTGCCGGTCGAGCACCGGACAGGAACACGGTGCGCACCTGTGCCCCGGCGGGCACCGGTTCGTCGAAGAACGCCGGCTCGGCGGTGAGCACGGTGACGTCCTCGTCGGCGACGAACTTGCCGAGTGCCCCTGCGGAGCGCGACACCGCGTCCGGCACGACCAGTGCGCGGCTCCCGTGGGCCAGCGCGCCGCACAGCTCCCGCACACCCGTGTCGGTCGCCGGCGAGTGGGACCAGGCCCATACATCGGCTCGGCCGAGACTTTGGCCGATCGCGTGAGCGGTCGACGAGGAGAGCAGAGCGCGGTGGGTCACAGCGACGCCGTGTGCGCGTCCGTCCGGCCCGGCCACATACAGCAGGAAGGCGAATCCGTCCGGCCGCGCGCGGTCCGGTTCCGGGCTCTGGCCGCTGGTGCAGCCGGCCGGCAGGAACAGGCGCGGAGCCTCGCATTCGGGCAGCCCTGCCGCGCTCGCCTCGTCGGTGAGCACCAGCCGAGGGGCTACGGCGGACAGGATGAGCGCGAGCCGGTCCGGGGGATCGGCGGGGTCGAGCGGCAGGCAGGTTCCGCCGGCCTTGAGCACAGCCAGTGCGGCCACCGCCCACTCCGGCGAGCGCGGCAGGGCGACCGCCACGACGGTCTCGGGGCCGACGCCGTGCCCGGCGAGTTCCCCGGCCAGGTGGTCGGCGCGGGCGTTCAGCTCCCGGTACGTCAGCCCTGGCCGGCCCTTGGCCAGCACCGCCACGGCGTCAGGTGCCTCGACGGCCCTGCGGACGACTTCGCCGCTTATCGTGCCGGGCGGCACCGGCAGATCGCCGCCGGCCGGGTCGCCGGCGCGTTCGGTGGAGGTGCACACCTCCACGGCGCCCAGCGGCCGGGCCGGATCGGCGACCAATTGACGCAGGACCCGGACGTACCGCCTGGCGATCGACTCGGCACCGTCCCGGTCGAACAGGCTGTCGGCGTACTCGATCCCGCCGCGCAGCCCGCGCCCGTCGGGGTCGGGGCTCAGCTGGAACAGCAGGTCGAACTTGGCCGTGCCGGTGTGGGTGAAGGTCCACTTCGCGGGCACTCCGGCGAGGTCGAAGCCCGGCAGTTCGTCCTGCCAGGCGAACATCACCTGGAACAAGGGATGGCTGCTCAACGAGCGTTCCGGATTGAGCAGTTCGACCAGCCGGTCGAAGGGTGCGTCCTGGTTGTCGTAGGCGGCCAGGGCCTTCGCCGCGACCTGGTCCAGCACCCGCCGGAACGGCTGGTGCCCGGACAGCCGTACGCGCAGCACCCAGGTGTTGACGAAGAAGCCGACAAGGTCCGCCAGCGCGGCGTCGGTGCGCCCGGCGATGGGCGATCCGATGGCGAGGTCGTCGCCGCAGCCCAGCTGGTGCAGCAGCACGGCGAGCGCGGACTGCAGGACGATGGCGGGGGTGACGCCGTGGGCGTGGGCCAACTCCTCGACGGCGGCGCGTAGTTCGGGTGTGATGTCAAAGCCGACGAAGCCGCCCGTGTGGCCGGCGACGGCCGGACGCGGGCGGTCGGTCGGCAACCGCATCGGCTGCGGTACGCCCGCGAGTTCGCTCCGCCAGTACTCCAGCTGGCGGTGCAGCAGGCCGCCCTCCTCCGACCCGCCGGTCAGGAGGTGCTGCTGCCAGAGCGTGTAGTCGGCGTACTGCACGGACAGGTCCGGCCAGTCCGGTGCCCGCCCGTGCAGCCGGGCGGCGTACGCCTCGGACAGGTCGCGGCCCAGGGGCAGGACGGACTCCCCGTCGCCCGCGATGTGGTGCAGGACCAGGACCAGGGCGTGCTCCTCGGTGCCGAGGCGCAGCAGATCGGCACGGACCGGCAGGTCACGAGTGAGGTCGAAGAGCCGGGTGGCCGACTCCGTCACGGCCTGCTCGAACCGTTCTGGCCGTACGGACACCACGGGCAGGTCGATCGACGCCTCGGCCACCGGCAGCACCCGCTGGTGGGCGACTCCTCGCTCGTCCTCGGCCACCACCGTGCGCAGCACCTCGTGGCGGGCGACGACATCGCGGAGCGCGGCCGTGAGGGCCGTCGCGTCCAGGGGGCCGGTCAGACGGAACACCGCCGGAATGTTGTAGACGGGCGAAGGTGCCTCGAACCGGTGCAGGAACCACAGCCTCTGCTGCGCGTACGACAGGGGTGTCCCCTCCGGACGCGGCATCGGTCGCAGCGGCGGCCGTACGGGAGACTCGGTCTCCAACCACTCGGCGATCTCGGCGACGGTGGGCCCGGAGAACACCACCCCGATGGAGACCTCGGCCCCCAGGTCGGCCCGGATGCGGTTCACGAGCCGGGTGACGAGCAGTGAATGGCCGCCGAGCAGGAAGAAGTTGTCGTCGATGCCGACCACGTCCACGCCGGTCAGCTCGGAGAAGAGGCGGACGAGGGTCGCCTCGCGCGGGGTGCGCGGCGCGCGGTGGCGTTCGTGGGCGAGGTCCGGGGCGGGCAGTGCCGCGCGGTCCACTTTGCCGTTGCGCGTCATCGGCAGCCGGTCCAGGACGACGTAGGCCGCGGGCACCATGAACTCGGGCAGCCGCTCCGCCAGGAAGGTCCGTACGTCGTCGGCGGTGAGCGCACCGGTCCCGCCCACGTACGCCACCAGTTGCTGTCCGCCGCCCGCCCCGGGGTCGTCGCGCGCGACGACCACTGCCTGGGAGACGGCCGGGTGTGTTTCGAGAGCCGACGCGATCTCGCCCGGTTCGATCCGGAAGCCCCGGATCTTGACCTGGTCGTCGGCGCGGCCGACGAACAGCAGCTCGGTGTCCGGTGTCCAGGTGACGACGTCCCCGGTCCGGTACATCCGCTCGCCCGGCGCACCGTACGGGCAGGCGACGAACCGCTCCGCGGTGAACGCGCCGCGGCCCAGGTAACCGCGGGCCAGTCCGGAGCCGGCCAGATACAGCTCGCCCGAGCCACCGGGAGGGGCCGGTCGCAGCGCCTCGTCGAGGACATAGACCCGCGTGTTGTCCATCGGCCGGCCGATCGGGATGTCGTCTCCCGGTTCCTCGTCCGCCGCCACCGGGCGGCAGGTGGCGTAGACCGTCGTCTCGGTCGGTCCGTAGACGTGCACGAACGTCGTCCCCGAGCAGGCGCGCACCGCGCTCCGGACGGCGGACGGGTTGACCCGCTCGCCTCCCGTCCACACCTGGGCGAGACCGGAGAAGCAGTGGGGGTCCTGTTCGGCGAGGAGGTTGAACAGGGCGGTCGTCACGAAGAGCGCCGACAGGCCGGCCCCGCCGACGAGTTCCGCCAGACGGCCGGCGTCGAGGTCACCGGGCGGGGCGACGACGATCCGGCCGCCGTGCGTCAGCGGCACCCATATCTCATAGGTCGAGGCGTCGAAGACGTGCGGGGACCGCAGCAGCACCCGTTCGTGCCCGGTCCGCCAGCGTTCGTCCAGGGCGAGGCAGACGATGTTGCGGTGGGTGACCCCGATCCCCTTGGGCACACCCGTCGAGCCAGATGTGTACATGATGTACGCAAGTCCGTCGGCCCGGACGTCCTGGGTGATGGTCCCGGCCGGCAGGGGCCCCAGCCGGTCGAGCAGCACCGAGGGGCATGCCTCGGAGGGGACGACACCGGCGTGCGCGGCAGAGGTGAGCGTCAGCACGGGACGTGCGTCCCGGACCATGCGCTCCACCCGGTCCGCCGGATACCCCGGATCGATCGGCAGGTAGGCACCGCCCGCCTTGAGGACGGCGAGCAGCGCCACGACCAGCTCCGCCGACCTGGGCAGCACCACCGCCACCGGCGATTCCCCGCCGACGCCCCGCCGTTGCAGTTCGGCGCCCAGGCGCTCGGCGCGCTCCTCAAGCTCCCGGTAGCTCAGCGACGTCTCTCCGTCGACCAGGGCGACGGCCTCGGGGGTGGCGAGGGCCTGGCGGTGCACCAGCTCGGGCAACGAGCACTCCGGCGCCGGCCTGCACGTGTCGTTGACCTCGGTGAGCAGCAGGTCGCGCTGGGCGGGACGCAGCAGGTCGAACCGGCCGACGGGCAGATCGGGCCGGGCCACCACAGCCCGGACGAACTCCACCAGTTCCTCCGCCAGCAGCCGCAGTTCGGCGGCGCCGCAGAGCGAACGCGGCGCGTCCAGACGGATGTTCAGGTCGCCGCTCGGATGGCCGTCCCGGTACGTCGAGATGGTCAGCTCCTCCACGGACCCCCAGGCCCCGCTGTAGAGGTGCGCCCGGCTGCCGGCGAAGTCGAGTGCGGTGATGTACGGGATCACGTTGACGAGGACGCCGAACGGGCTCCGCGTGCCGCCCGCCGCGCCGACGCTGCGCTGGATGTCGCTGCGATGGTGCCGGGCGTGAGCGAACACGACGCGGCGCTCGGCCGCGACGGCCGCGGTGATCTCCGCGAAGCTCGCGGACGCCGGAACCCGGACCCGCATGGGCACCACGTTCACGGTGAGCCCGGGGACGCGTTGCACGGCCTCGTCCCGGCTCTTCGTACTGACGGAGTACAGGAAATCGTTCAGGCCACAGCGGCGGCCCAGGTAGGCGGCCACCGCGGAGGCCAGCAGGGCCGGCATCCGCACCCCGAGGGCACCCGCCGTCTCTTCCCACCGGGACACTTCCTCCCGCGGAACGGAGACCACACGGCTCACCACACCGATCGCATCGGCCAACGCGGCCCAGCGATCCGCCGGTTCGGTCCGCTTCGCCAGGTCGGGCGGCAGCAGCGGCCCGCCGGCGGCTTCGAGACGGGGCAGCCCGGCGTGCGGCGTGTCCTCGGCCAGGTACTCCGCCCAGAAGCACGCGTCGTCGTCGTACTGGGGGGAGTTCCGGTAGCGGACGTCCGACTCGACGATCGCCTCGGCGCCGTCGAACGAGGGCTCGGGCACCGGCCGTCCACGGACCATGGCGGTGTAGATCTCGGCAGTCCGCCGGGACAGCAAGGAGATGACGCCGAAGCCGTCGGAGACCACGTGGTGGAACACCTGAACCAGCAGATGCCGTGTGGGGGTGAGCCGGATGACGCCGACCCTGAAGAGGATGTCGCGCGCGAGATCGAAGGGGCGGCCGATCACGTCGGCGAGCAGGGAGCGGGCGGCGGCCTCCGGGTCGGGCCGTTCGCTGACGTCGAGCAGGAAGGGGTCCAGCCGGTCGGGCGAACCGATCACCTGACGGAGACCGTCCTCCTGCTCCACGAAATTCACCAGGGCGGCGTCGGCCTCGCGGAAGACCTGCCGAATGGCAATGTCGAGGGCACCCGTATCGAGGTCCCCGGGAATGTCCCAGATCATCGATGCGTTGTTGGAGAACTCAGGCGCCATTTTCTGGGCAAGCCACAGTCCCTGCTGTACCGACGATACGCCGAACGAACGCAAGGTTCCGCCCCCTCGTTTGGGCTCGAATACCGGACCGACGCTGACATGCGGGTTCAGTGATGCACGTGAATCCCTATCTGGCAGGGGACCGACGACGGCCCGCTCCCCGTCGAGGGCGCCTGTGCACCGTCGACCATGAGCGCGCTGCGGACGATCTCCGCGTGTTCGGGCCGGAGAATGAACTCGAACCGGATGTGCTCTCCGGTCCGTCCGTCGTCGGATCCGAATTCGACGTGGAACGAGACTTCCCGGTTGGCCGCCAGGCAGACGACCAGCGCTCCGTCGACGACGCCGGGAACCGGGGCGGGCCGGCCGCCACTGTCACTCATCGGGCACTTCCTCTCACCAGCAGCGGGGAGCTGCGTGGCAGTCCGTGCTGCTCCAGGGCCGTTACGAGACAGGGGAGGGCGGCACGCCAGTCCGCGACCACCGCGACGTCGACGGCATCGAACAGGGGCGCCGCGGGATCGCTGTTGATCCCCAGGACCAGACCCGCTCCACAGGCACCGGCCATGTGCGCGAACTTGCCGCTGGTGCCGATGGCGACGTACAGCCGCGGCGCCACGCTGCGCCCGGTGACCCCGATCTGGCGGGCCCGCGGCTGCCATCCGCGGTCGGTGACCTTGCGGGTGGCGGCGAGTTCGGCGTCGAGCGCACGGAGCACGGGGTCCAGCAGGGGGTATTCCTCCGGGGGCACCGCCGCGCCCACGCAGACGACGGCCCGGGCCCCCGCGAGTGCTTCGAGTTCGTCGTCGAACACCCGGAAGACGGGGCGTGGCCGCCGGCGTGAGGCGACCACCAGGTCCGGCCCCGGGGTCGCTGCCGCGGCACGCGGCTCCCGCAGCCGCAGCGCACCGCCCCGGACCGTGACGAAGCAGGTCGCGGACCGGCAGGTGACCGCGACGACCAGCTCGCCGCTGAACGCCGGTTTCCAGCAGACGAGTCCGCCTTGGGCGTCGGTGTCGATGTCGATCGCGTCCCCCACCAGACCGGCCGAGAGCCGGGCGGCCATCCGCCCGGTGATCTCCCGTCCCCACATGGTCGAGGCGGCCAGGACGGCCCACGGCATGCGGGCCGAGCACCACGCGGCGATCCCCTCGGCGATGTCCCGCTCGGCGTCCGAACCGACGACGGCGCAAACCTCGTCGGCGCCCCAGGAGCCTGCCGTCTTTGGGGGCGGCGGCGCGGGGCCGATGAGGGTGACGCGTCGTCCGGTGGACGCGCCCAGTACGGCGGCACGGCCCAGCAGCTCGCGGGTGAGCCGGTCACGGCCCGGTTCGGCGAGCACCACGATGCCCGCGGCGCCGGTTTCCCGGGCCGGCTCGGGCACGGACAGCGGTGGCGGCTCGGTGTCGCGGTCGAAGGCGCCGAGCCGGGCCAGTTCGGCCACGGCCCGCTCGACCTGGGTGCCGACGTCTCCGTCGAAGCGCAGGCGCAGCCGTTTCGTGCTCCGCCGTCGGCCGGCACCGACCTCGGTCCTGCTGGCCGCCTCGCCCCAGGGGCCCGGACCCAGCGCCGCCGCGTCCAGACGCGTGATGCGCTGCGCGGACACCGCGGCGCACGCGGCGGATCCGGCCTTGGCCGGGTGGATCAATCGCTCCGCGCAGCTGAGCAGCGCGGGCATCGGGAGTTCGGTGCGCAGCCACCCGTCGTCGTGCTCGCAGCGGACCTGCAGGGTGTCCTCCCGTACAGCCAGTTCGCGCACCCCTGCCGCCATGGGCAAGCCGAGCAGCTCGGCGATCTGCGCGGGTGTCTGACCCGTCTCGGCGTCGACCGAGTTGCGTCCGCACACGACCATGTCGAACGGACCCAGTGCGCGCAGTGCGGCCGCCAGGGCCCGGGCGGTGGCCAGGGTGTCGCTGCCCGCGAACGCCGGGTCGCTGATCAGCACCCCGCTGCCGGCTCCGCAGGCGACGGCCTCGCGCAGGCAGTCCTCGGCGGCGGGCGGCCCCAGGGTGAGCACGACGCACTCGCCCCCGGACTCGCGGGCGAGCGCCACCGCCTGGGCCACGGCGCGCCGGCAGTAGGGGTTCATCTCCAGCCCGTGCCCGGTCCGCTCCAGCCTGCCGTCGCGCCCCAGGCGCAGGTTCTCGAAGTTCGGCACCTGCTTGACGAGAGCGGCGATCCGCAACGGCCGCACCACAGTCGGTCCCCCTTCCGCGTTCGAGGTGAGAGCCGGGGGCCCGCCGCCTCGTGAGTGGCGAGCCCCCGGTCCGGTCAGACCGAGGCGAGTTCCGTCGCCGGCCGACCGGAGGCCAGCAGCGCGCTGTCGAGGACGTCCCACAGGGCCACCAGCGCGTCGAGGAAGGCGTCGATGCCCTCCAGGACCAGTGCCTCGGTGTCCTCGTTGAGGACTGAGCCGACCGCGGCGACGGCGTTCTTCTCGTGCTGCTGCTCGGCACCGATCTCGCCCCAGTGCTCCAGCAGGTAGTGCATCTCCCCGTCCTCCAACGTGGCGTCGTAGATGCCGGCGTCCACGAGCGCGGTCTTCTCGCCGGGAATCAGATGACGGTTCGAGATCATCTCCAGTGCGAGCGCGGTGCCGAGATTGCGCAGTGTGGACTCCCGGTCGGCCTGCTGCCGACCGTCGAACACGGCCCTGGCGCGGCGGGTCTGGGCAAGCAGTCCGGTCTTCGGGTCGTAGCCGGGCAGGTTCTTCAGCAGCTGGTCGGAGAACTCCTTCAGTCCCCGCTCGACCAGTTCCTGGTCGTAGAGATCGCCGAAGACGACGTGTCCGGCGGCCCGGTTCACGATGTGACCCGCCATGGTCGCGAGTTCGGGGCCGTGGTTCTCCTCGCTCTCGATGATCTCCTGGAGGAGTGCGCTCTCCTCGGAGAGCTTGTGCATGGCCAGCGCCTCCGGGAACTTGCCCCCGGGGCGGGTGGCGTCGCAGAAGTTGCGGATCTGGTGGAACAGCGCCCCCACCACCACGCTCTCGGGCCGGACCGCTGCCCAGTGCTCGAAGATCGGGTGGGTGTAGCAGCGATGGCCGCGAACGCGGCTGATGAGGTCGTCGATGGCGATGGGCATGACGCAGCGCTCCTCTTGGCGATTGGTGATCGGTTCCTGGTCGGGGCCCCAAATACCCGGGAAATGACATCGGGAATGGCGCGGCAGAGTGTCACCGGCGAAATTCCAGCAGATTGACACATCGCGAAAAAGGATTGGCTCGCCGATTCTAGCTCATTCCTCAATAGCGGCGCCGCCTACGGCTGACGAATCCGCTCCGCCGTCCGGTCGACAGGACACCTGAATGCAGAATCAGAAATAGGAGGGGAGACTTGCCCGCCGCGCGGCGCGCTGTCACGAGTGAGCCGGGTCGGCGGCCGTGACGGCTGCCAGGTCGTCGACGAGAGCACCGACCACGCGCTCCGCATGGTCCCGGACGAAGAAGTGGTCTCCCGGGAAGCGCCGCACGCCGAGGAACCGCTTGGTGTGACGGCGCCAGCCCGCCATGCGTGCGACGGGGGTCACGGTGTCGGCGACGCCGCCCATCGCTCGTACCGGCACGTCCAGCGGCCGGCCGACGCGGTGGGTGTACGTCCGGCACAGCCGGAAGTCGGCCCGCAGCACCGGCAGCGTGAAGGCCAGCACCTCCGGGTCCGACAGGACCTCGGGGGGCACTCCGCCCAGTTGCCGCAGCATGTCGACGAACCGGTCGTCGCTCGCGGCCGGGTCGGGAAGGCGCTCGGCCGGTATGCCCTCCACCAGCCACGAGGCCGACGCGTAGAGCGCCGGCGGGGGCAGCCCGCGCCGTTCCAGGGCGAGGAGCAGCTGATGGGCGATCAGGGCTCCCATGCTGTGGCCGAACAGGACGTAGGGCGGGCGCAGTTCGGGGCCGAGGGCGGCCGCCAGGGTGTCCGCGGCCATGGCACAGTCGGTGAAGGGCGGTTCAGGATGCCGCCCGTGTCGTCCCGGTAGCCGGATCGCCCGCAACTCCACGGAGGGCGGTAGGTGGTCTGCCCACGGCCGGAACATCGTCGCGTCCCCGCCGGCGCCGGGCAGACAGTACAGGCGTACCGGGGCCGCCGGACGGGAGACGTGGACGGAGTACCAGGGCGACGACACCTCAGCGGCGTCCCGTCGCCTCGTCGATGGCCCGCGCCAGGCTGTGCAGTTGAGGGTGCTCGTACACCTGGTCCGGCGTCAGGACGTCCGGTCCGAACGCCTTCTCCACGCGTTGGAGGAACTTGATGGCGGTGAGAGACGTGCCTCCGGCCTCGAAGAAGTCGTCCTGCGTGCCGACGTCGGGGCGGTCGAGCAGATCGCGCCACATCTGCGCGAGCGTCGACTCGGTCGGTGTCATCGTCCGAGCGGCAGTCTCTCGGGTCGCTTCGCTCATGGGCTGGGCTCTCCTGATCTCGCGGGCGAGGCATGTGCGGTGAGCAGGGCACGGCGGTCGATCTTGCCGTTGGACGTCAGCGGGAAGCTGTCGCACAGATGGACCTGCGCCGGGACCATGTAGCGCGGCAGCTTGGCCGCCAGATGGTCCCGGAAGCCCGCCGGTGACGCGCCGGGGCCGAGCGGCACGACGAAGGCCACCAGGGACTTGTCACCGCGGTTGTCCCGCACGGCCACGCAGCTCTGCTTCACCAGCGGATGAGCGTTCAGATGGTGGGTGATCTCGCCGAGTTCGACTCGAAAGCTGTTGATCTTGACCTGGTCGTCCAGCCTGCCCTCGAACACCACGTCGCCGCTGGGCAGCAGACGGCCCAGATCACCGGTGCGGTACAAGCGTTCTGGCACACCGTCGACACGGCGGTGCACGAAGACCGCCCGGGTGAGATCCGGACGTCCCAGGTAGCCGGCCGCCAGGCCGTCGCCTGCCAGGCAGATCTCCCCGATCTCACCCGCCTCGCACAGCCGCCGGGCTTCGTCGGCGAGCACGTAGAGCCGGGTGTTCTGGATCGGCCGCCCGATGGGCAGCGGAGCGTCCTCGCGCGGCGGTTCGTCGACCGGGAACCAGGTCGCTATGCAGGTGCACTCGGTCGGTCCGTACAGGTTGACGACGCGGCCCGGCCCGTACGTCTGTACGGCCTTGGCCATGTGCCGGTGCGAGTGTGCCTCGCCCCCGCTGGTGATGGTCGCGACCGTCTCCAGTGCCTCCGGGGCCTCGTCGACCACCGAGTTGAAAAGGGCGGTGGTCAGCAGCAGGATCGTGACACCGCCGTCCTTGATGACCCGTTCGAGGTGCGACAGCCGGACGAACTCGGCCGGGTACATCACGGACGTCCCGCCGTTCAGCAGCGCACCCCAGATCTCCCAGGTCGCGATGTCGAAGGTCACGGGCGTCACCTGGAGCACGCGGCTGTGTTCGTCGAGCCGCCCGTACGTCGCCCCGTGCACCAGTCGGACGATGCCCCGGTGCCGAATGGGCACGCCCTTCGCGCGGCCTGTCGATCCCGAGGTGAAGTTGATGCAGGCGATGCTCTCGGGCCCGGCCGGGCAGACGGGGTCGGTGTCGAGGGGCCGCAGCGAGGATGCGTCGACCTTGGTCACCCGGCAGCCGGATCCCGCCAGCCGCTCCTCCAGCTCGCGGTCGCGGTCGCCGAGCAACTGTTCGCAGCCGGCGTCCTCAAGGACAGCGCGCAGCCGTTCGTCGGGCCACTGGAAGTCGACCGGCACATACGTTCCGCCGCATTTGAGCACAGCCAACAACGCCACCAGCATCTCCGGGGACCTGGCCACACACACCGCTACGGGCGTGCCCTGGCCGACGCCGTCCTGCGCCAGGTCATGGGCCAGCCCGTTGGCGAGGCGGTTCAGCCGCCGGTAGCTCAGCGCCCGCCGGCCCTGGAGTGCAGCCGTCGCGTCCGGCCGGTGATGCGCCCAGAACTCGAAGAGTTCCACCACGCTGCTGTCCCGGGGGTAGGGCGCCTCGGTCCGGTTGATCATCCGATGCAGGGACAGCGCGGCCTCGGAGCAGACGACGGTGTCGGTGCCCAGTTCCTCGGTCTTCATCGCACCTCGAAGGGCACACCGTTGACGGTGCGGTCGACGAAGCGGTTGTGGCCGAACCCGTCCTTGCCGGAGACAAGCACGCACCCCCATTTCTCAAGGCTGACCTCCACCCCGTACTCGGCGAGGGTGTCCTGATACGGGTACACCCGCACCGCGGTGGGCACGTACCGGGCCGTGAAGCCGAGGCGCATCTTGTCGGTCAGCCCGCTGTGCGGGTGCGACGCGTGCATGAGCGTGGACCAGAACATGATCGCCTGGCCCTGGCGCATGACCATCGACTTCGCCTTCGACTCGTCCGGGCTCCAGTCGGGGTCCTTCTGCAGCTGCCGGTAGTCGTAGCCGTAGAAGCCGCGCCGGACGCCGTTCTTGACGCTCTGGTTGATGCGATCGGCGTCGTACTCGATGACCTTGTTCTCGTCGTAGTTCATCGTCCTGTGCGAGCCGGGGATGAACTGGAGGCAGCCGTTCTCGATCGTCGAGTCCGTGAAGGCGGTCCACACGGTGAGGGCGCCGCCGAAGTCGGCGTCCTCGGGCCAGACGATCTGCGGATGCTTGCCGACATTGGCGAAGTTGTCCGCCTGGTGCCAGTCGGTGCCCTCGTCGCCGGGATACTTCGGAAAGAACTCGGTGCGCCAGCACAGGGCGTCGGGTCCGAGCACCCCCGTCACACGGTCGACGATCTCCGGCCGGGTGATGTGCCTGGCCAGGAAGTCGACGTCCAGGTGGCGGTCGTAACTGGCGAGATTGGTCGTGCCGGACAGCGCGTCGCCCTGGTGGTAGACGCCCTGCCGGCTGTCGATCAGCTTGGGCCGCATGGCCCGCAGTGCCGACTCCATCTCGTCGGGTTCATACACGTCGAAGGGGCCGATGAATCCATCGCGCTGGAACTGTTCGAGTTCTTGCGCGCCCAGGGTGTGACTGACGGCCGCGCCCACGGAATTCGCCATGTGGCATCACCTTTCCGAGACTCTTCGCAATGCGAGCGGCGCAAGCGATCGCCATCGGTGCTCAGAATGCGGCAAGTTCACCGCATTACGCGCCGCGGGCTTCGACCATAGTGCGTGTGCCGGTCCGGAGAGAAGACATGCACGGCATCCGGCGACCGCTCGGCAATCGGCTCACGTTTCACGGCGGTTGCCGCTGTCCGGTCCACAGGACATCGAGGAATGTATGAGCACTTACGTTGCCGGTGAGCGGCGTGCAAGAATTCCCCGAGTGTCGACGCCGAGCAGCGAGAATCGGAGTTGAATCATGAGTGGCAACCCCTTCGACGACGAGGACGGGCGGTTCTTCGTCCTGGTGAACGACGAGGAACAGCACTCCTTGTGGCCGACGTTCGCCGAGGTACCGGCCGGCTGGCGCGTCGTCTTCGGCGAGGACGGCCGCAAGGAATGCCTCGATTACATCGAGGAGAACTGGAGGGATCTGCGGCCCAAGAGCCTTCAGGAGGCGATGGCCGCAGACCAGGTCACCACCGGCAGCGCATGACCGGGTGACACATACGAAAAGGGCGGGTCCGGCGCTGTTCGCGCGCCGGGCCCGCCTTCTCGTATGCCTTTCAGCTCGCCTTTCCCGCGGGTTCGGCGGGAAGTGCTCGCGCAAGCTCTCGTTCCACTCGCCTGTGACTGATGACGGACTCGGCGATCTCTCCGCTGCGTATGGCGATGTTGGACAGCAGGGAGGAGGTCAGCCCGTGCGTGTGCTCGGTGCCGCCCTGAAGGTAGATCCCGCAGGCCAGCGCCGGGTCGGCCACCAGGCGGTAGTCTCGCTCGACTTGGTGCCGGCCGGACGGGTCGCGCCGGCAGTACCGGTCGAGGTCGCCGAGCAGGGGGGTCGGCTCCATGTTGTGGTAGCCCGTCGCGAACACGCACATGTCGACGGTGATTTCCCGCACATCGCTGCTGAGCAGCAGGACACACTGTTCGCCGCCGCCTTCCTCGACCTCGGTGACCCGGGTGAGGTTCAGGAAATGCAGTCGCCTGGCACCCTGGATGTCCTCGGCGTACGAGCGGCGGTACAGGTCCCTGATGACCTCGTCGTCGGCCACCGAGTAGTTGGTGTTCCGGTGGTAGTCCCAGAACGCCTGGCGCATGCGGTCCGAGCCGAAGTAGTAGTCGTCCACTGCTCCCGGGTCGAAGACCTGGTTGGCGAAGGGTGTGTCGTCGGCCAGGGAGTACCCGTAGGACGGGACGATGGCGTACACCTGGGCGTCGGGCAACGCGTCGTACAGAAACCGGGTGATCTCGGCCGCGCTCTGGCCCGCGCCCACGACAGCGACGGACTTGAGGCTCGCGGGGTCCGTCCGGCGGAATCGGGCCAGGAACTCCGAGCTGTGCCACACCCGTTCGTCCCGCCGCACGCCCTCCGGCATCCGCGGGACGAGCCCCGTGGAGATCACCACGTTGCGCGCACAGATCGTCCGGATCTCGCCGCTCTCCCGTCGGCGGACCTCGACCTCCAGGTGGGCCGGCGCTCCGGATTCGGCTGCCCCGTCGGGCAGTCGCAGGCCGAGAACCTCCGAACCGTACGCGACCCGGTCGGTGAAGTGTCCGGCGGCCCACTCCAGATACTGGTGGAACTCCTGCCGGGTGGGAAAGAACGTCTGGTTGTTGACGAAGCGCGCCAGCCGGTCCGAGGCGTGCAGATACGACACGAAGCTGTAGCGCGAGGCCGGATTGCGGAAGGTGGCGATGTCCTTCAGGAAGGGGATCTGCATCGTCGCGGACGGCAGCAGCATGTTGCGGTGCCACCCGAAGGAATCCTGGCGCTCGAAGAAGAATCCCGTGACCTGTTCACCCGGGTGGTGGGTGTTGTGCTCTTCGAGGGCGACGGCCAGCGACAGATTGGACGGGCCGAAGCCGACACCGATCACGTCGTACAGCTCATCAGGCGAACCAGCAGCCACAGAAATTCCCTTCACCCAGCGCCACCGCGGCGGGCAGCGTTCTTCGACCGGTCAGTTCCACGGGCCCGGCACACAGTCCGAAGGCGGGGCCCGTCACACGCCTTTCTCCATGCTTTTCTGCAGTACGGGCATCGCCTCGTCCTCCCGAGGAGGTTTCAGATACTGCAGCAGTGGCCCGGTCATGAAGGTGGTCACCAGGGCCATGATGACCATCACGGTGAACACCCTGTCGTCCAGCACGCCCAGCCCGAGACCCACGTTGAGGATGACCAGCTCCGTGAGGCCGCGGGCGTTGAGCAGGACACCGAGCGTGACTGCCTCCCGCCCGGTGGCACCCGACAGACGAGCGGAGGCGGCGGCGCCCGCGAACTTGCCCAGGCACGCGACCAGGATCACGGCCACCGCCATGACGAGGCCGTGGCCGCCGAGACCGCCCAGATCCACCGAGAGCCCGGTGACCGTGAAGAAGACGGGCAGCAGGAAGAGACTCGTCTGCTCGATTCGTTCGGCGACCTCCGGTGCCCGGGCGTCGATCTCCTCACGCGGCACCACTGCCCCGAAGGCGAAGCCACCGAAGACGGCGTGCAGCCCGATCTCGTTGGTGGCCCAGGCCGACAGCAGAAGGCCGGTGACAAGCACGGCATGGATCATGGGCCCGCGGGCCGACCACTTTCCGCGCGCCGCCAGCAGCCTGCGCAGCCCAGGACGCACGACGTAGAGCAGGACCAGCACGAAGGCCGCCGACTCAAGCAGCATCCGCACGAGGGGCCAGGTTCCCCCGGCGGTGGCGATGACGACGATGACGGCGAGCACACACCAGGCGAGGAAGTCCTCGATGGCGGCGCATGTGACCGCCATGGAGCCGATACGGGTGCGCTGCAGCCCGCGCTCGGTGATGATCCGGGCCAGCACCGGGAACGCGGTGATCGCCATCGCGGCCCCGAGGAAAAGCGTCGGCGCGAGCGCACCGTCTGTCGTGAGCTGCGACTTGTCGTACCAGGGGTAAAGCAGCAGAGCCAGTCCGGCGCCCATGACGAACGGCAGCGTGACCGAGCTGAGGGACACCATGACGACCTGCCGGCCCGCCCCGCGCAGCCGGAACAGGTCCAGCTCGTAGCCGACGCCGAACATGAAGAGCACCAGACCGAGTTGGGCGAACCCCTGCAGGAGCGGCCGGGTGTCCGCGGGGAACAACTCGTCGGTGAGATGGCCCGGCAGGAGACCCAGCAGGCTCGGCCCGAGAGCGATGCCGGCGATGATCTCGCCCATCACCGCCGGCTGGCGAAGTCGTCCGGCGATGCGGGCGAAGACGAATGCGGCGGCGAGAATGAGGGCAAGTCCCGCTAACATGCTCCCGGTTATCGCATCACCGGACCGCGCGGCCGCGAAATATGAGTCCAATCCAGGCACCTCTTCTCGCTCATTCGGACGGCACGGCGAGTATCCGAGAATCGACTTGGAATCAGGCTGGACTTTACACCTCCCACGCCGCCGCGCCGCCAGATTGAAGTCATGCGGCAAATCGGGGCAGTTGAAGGATGCGTGTCCCGGCGACGGGACACCGGGCTCCGGCGCCTACAGTGTCATCCGGGCGTATTTCATCGAAAGGACTGCGACATGTTCGTTCCTCGTCATTATCGAGAACCGGACGGATCATGGATGGTGGATCTGATCGACCACCACCCATTGGCGTTGCTGACGACCAACGGCGATTCCGAGCAGGGCCCATCGGCCACACACCTGCCGGTCATCCGGGATCCCCGGTGGACGGGTGAATGGACGGATCTGGCGGGCACTCGTCTGCTCGGTCACATGAACGCAGGCAATCCGCACTGGTCGGCGCTGCGGAACGGCGATCCGGTCCTGCTGATATTCACCGGGCCGCATGCCTATGTCTCTCCCACGGTGTACCGCACCACGCCGGCAGCGCCGACCTGGAACTTCACATCCGTCCATGTGCACGGCGTAGTGAAGAAAATCGACGGGTCCGCGGAGACCCTGAACGTGGTGAAATCCACGGTCCGTGCCTTCGAGGGCCTCTTCGGCGCCGGCTGGGACATGTCCGAGTCGGTCGACTACTTCCGGAAGATCCTTCCCGGCGTGGGCGCCTTCCAGGTCGACGTGCGCCGGGCCGAGGGCATGTTCAAGCTCAGTCAGGAGCAGGAACCCGAGGTCCGCAGCCGGGTACGGCAAGCGTTCACGCAGAGCGGGTGCAGCCGTCATCGTGAGACCGCTCGCCTCATGGGCCGGCTCCCCTAGAGCAACCGGTTGTCACCGTGGCCGGCCGCAGCGGCTGCCTCGGCCGACCATGGTGAGAACCGGGTCAAGCACCGGACTCCGGCCCATCGGCCAGGGCCTCCTGCACCTCAAGGGTCCGTTCGGCCGCGTGGTCGAGCGTCGTGAGTACCCACTCGTCGAGATCGGTGCCCAGCCGTTCGGCCGCCTTGCGCCACTGGCGGAAACGGTTGTCGGGCACCTCAAGCCGGCGGACGGCCGTGGCGGCCCGGTCGGTCTTCGCCGCGCTGTCCTCACGCGAGTTCTGGATCGCGTTGCGCAGTTGCTTGGTGGTCCACTTCATCTGCTCAGCGGTGTCGAGCCAATGCTCCTGCTCCGGCACGGGGAGCGAGGCCACTTCCGCGTGATGCTGGAAGCTCAGCATGGGGCGCCGCCTGGTCAGATCGAACCGACGGGAGACCCAGGCGTAGTTGCGCAGTGTCTGATACTTGAGTCCCGCGGCCCGGATCCCCATTTCGTAGCGGTCCCCGTAATTGTCCTTCCCGTACACCAGCCAGTCGCCCAGCCACCACGCGGACGAATTGACCAGCCCGGCCAGTTGACGGCCGGCTCGCTCCCACGACTCGAAGTTCAGACCCACCGGTATCTGAAGCCCCACGCGCGTGGTCATGACGTCGCTTCGCTGTACGGGATCCGAGACCAGACGTCTCTTCAGAGGTCCGGTAACCGCTGGCTTGCTCGACAGTAGCGTTCTCGGTAATTGTGCGTTATGGGTAGCGCCCATCAGCACCTCCATGTACCGGTGGATCCGGCGCAGTCGAGGAATCACCCGACTGCCGTCGGCCACCCCCCATCGGACGGTTCTGCCCGCTCGCGAGTGCGTCTTCTCGGCCGGCCACGGCCGGCTATGAGACGCAGTGCTTCCGGTGGCTCGGGGGCCAGTCAAACCCAGTGCCCCAAGCGGGGCAACCGGTATCGAACCGCCGAGCGCGACTTTTACATGTCCATACGTGGCGCTGAGGGACGTTCGGCAATGCCGATCAGGATCGGCCGACAGGTTACTCGGCCATGTTGAGAAGAGTATGCGCCAATGTGGCGAGCAGAGTATGCGCCAATCTGGCGAGCAACCAATGGCCGAACAGCGGCTATCGTGCCGGCGTGCGGGATCGGACTGACCTCTCACGGATTTCCGAGGCGTCCATAAGCGTAGGCGGCGGACACCAGCGTCATGTGATGGTGCCAGCCGGGGAACGAGCGTCCCTCGAAGTCGAACAGCCCGAACCATCGAGCCATCGCGCTCACGGCGGTGGCGGGGCCGGTCGACAGATCCGTCAGCCGAACGGCGTCGGAGAGGCTTCGCCGCCGGAAGTTGGTGATCCAGACTCGGTCCGGGCGATCGCCGGCCACCGTCTTCCCGAAGAGCCGGAACAGTCCCTTGGCGGGTCCGCCGGAGGGCGGCGGGGGTAGCCGGACCGGCGCGGACAGGACGGGGGTGGTGCGGTGTCCGGCCGCCGCGCGGGCGCCGGTGGCAACGGTCTCCAGTGACGTGCCGGACGAGAGGAGATGCTGTACGGCGGGCGCCGCTCGGCGGTCCCCCGGGCGTTCGCCGAGGATCAGCGGAAGCTGCGGTGGCACGCCGATGACGAAGGCGTACCCGCGCCGGTCGAGTTCCCGGATCAGCGGGCCGAGGTCCGGTTCGCCGCTCAGGTCGGTGACGACGGGCGGGACGGAACGCGTGCGCGCCGCCAGGGATTCCACCAGGCCGAGGGTGTGCGCCCACGTGGGCCTATACCGTTCGGCGTCCGGAACGCGGGTGCGTCGGCGCAACTGCGTGTTCTCGCTCCACGGCCCTGGCAGCGACAACTCCCAGGCAACGGGTATGTGGGCGCTCCCGACGCACAGGAACGCGCCGTACCCGAGTTGGCAGTTCAGGGTCCGGTCGGAGAGCGGATCGTAGTGACGGTGGACGCCGACCGATCGCTCACCGCGTTTGGGCAGGAAGGCGCGGCCGATCGACAGCGCGCTGACGGAGCGGTGCGCCCCGGCCCAGGAGGCGAGTTCGGTCAGAGCCGGCTGCCAGGTCCATGGACTGGCGTTGACGAACTGGCGCAGTGACTGTGCGGCTGCCGGTGAGGCAGTAACAGCCCGAGCCAGCCGGTTGATCGACTTCTTGCCCGGAGTGGTCAGCAGGGCCGCCACGTAGGCATGCGCCCAGCGCCTCTGGTCGACGCGTAAGAGGTGTCCGAAAATCCGCGCACAGAAGTAGTCCAGGCCCCTGCCGACGGCGTACGGCTCGTCGAGGCCGTTGAACGTGTCCAGGGTGTCAACTTCGAAGCAACTGGCCACTTTTCCCCCGTAGCCTTGCGTTGATTGGCTCCTTGGCAAAACGGTAATTCGCCGTGCCGTGCGCGAAGGCCCGGAAGGGCGCAGGGACGGAGCAGGTCTGCGGGCGACCCGTCGCGCCCACGCGCAGCGACACCCCAGGGCACTCCCGGCCTGCACCATGAGGCGCGTGACCGTGCCCGGGTGGGCGGTATGACAACCGACTTTCTATGCGATTGGTGTCGAAGGTGTCGTAGGTGTCGTAGGTGTCGTCGAAGGGGCTCCTGTACGAAGTTCATCGCGCCGAACGCGCCATTCGTCCAGGAGCCCAGGCAGCCGCTCGGTAAGGAACTCGGCCAGCGCGATCTTCTCCTGAAGAGGCACCAGACGCTCCGGCGGGGCGTCGGCGAGCAGGGCCAGCCCCTCCCGGAACAAGGCCGCGTGTTCCTTGTGGACGGCGGAGTCGAAATGCTGCGGTTGATCGCTCACAGGGCACAGTCCGACCCGGTCGACCCGATCGCCGGCCATGCGCGTCCGCCGCACCATCCGGTAACTCTCCAGCAGCTTGACCGCGCCCGTGACGGCACTCCGGCTCGCCAGAAGTGCATCACTGAGCTGGTCGATCGACTGCTGCGGGGAGTCACAGACGAACAGATAGCCCAACAAGCGTCCGGCCATGGGCGGAAGCCCGAACTGACGCGCATAGAAGTGGCCGATGCGGTCGGCGTAGATCAGCTGTGTGTCCTGCGGCACCCGAGGACGATAGCACTGATGACTGAAGTAACACAGATATGTGTCATTACAGCTGAAGATGACGGCTGCCGGTGAACGTCTTCTCCGTCGCCACCGCCGGGACCGGCCGCACGTGCGTGTCCCGCCGACGGGACACGCACGCCCGGGCAGCGGGCCGGGCCCGTTCAGGGAGCCGGCACCCGATGCCTCGTCATGAACTCCTCCGCCACGCGCAGGAGTGATGCGTCCGCGCTGAACAGTGAGATGTGGTCGCCGTGCGGCTCGACCCTCAACTGCCCCTGGGGCAGGCCGGCGGCCACCCGCTGCGAGCCCTCGGGGTGGGCGATGTCATCGTCCCGGCTGGTCACCACCAGCGTGGGCAGCCCCACCCTGCCGAGGTAGGGCTCCACGTCGGTGCCCGTGATGCCGAGGTTGAGCCGGCAGTACCGGTACAGCAGTTCCGCACTGGCGTACGGGTAGAGCACGAGATGCGCCACGTCGGCGGGCGTACTGGTGAGCATCGCCCGGCAGAAGGCCGCGTGCACGGCCTCCGCGGCGGTTCGGCTGCGGGCCGCCGCGGTCATGAGCTCGATCAGTCCGTGCTGGTGGCTGGTCTTGGGATAGTCCTCGCCGAACCCGTAGGCGCCGTGCCACAGGCTGAGCGAGCGCACCCTGGACGGCTCTGCGGCCGTGGCCACCAGGGCGATCGCCGCCCCGCCGCACAGGCCGATCACATGGGCGTCCCGCACTCCGTGATGGTCCATCACGGCGAACAGGTCTTCGGCCTGAGCGCCGATGTGCGTCGCCTGTTCCCCGCCCGGGCCCGAAGCGCCGAAGAGCCCCCGGCTCTCCCAGGTCAGCACCCGGCGGTCGCGGGCGAAGAACCGCATCCAGGTCTCCGCCAGCGCGGCCGGCATGCCGCAGGCGGGAACCAGGACCACCGTCTCCCCGCTCTCGCTCCTGCCCGCCGCATACGCGTTCAGCGGAGCACCGTCGGCCGAGACGACGGTGTGCCTCGGGGCGAAGGCGCCGAAACCGTCCGCCAGGGCCCTGGACACCAGGGCGTCGATCTCGCCGAGGCGATCAACCGGCACCGCCCCCACGGAGTCCAGCAGTTCCCCGAGCGCCAGCCGCTCGCTGACCACGCGCTCGAACACATGGAGGTCGTTGAGACCGTCCTCGTCGGACAGAACGAGTCCGCGGACCCCGGTCCGCCGGGCTACCCGGTCGAGCAGTGCGCGCAAGGCGCGCCACTGGCCGGGCGGCCGGTCACCCCTCCCGTCGTCCGCGCCGCGGACGACGGGAACGACCCGCACGGGGGCGGTGATTCCCTCGACGAGCGGTTTCACCGACTCCACGGCCGTGACGAGGCGGGTGACGGCCGACCGTGTTTCCTGCCCCAGCATGCGGTCTCCTTCTCGGGATCCGTCTCGGACGGCTTCGCGGGCGTGCGGGCGTCACCTCTTGGGGAACACGTGGCCCTTGGTCGTCCGCGTGACCTTCCGGTTGTGCGTGTACCTGTCGGTGCCCGCGACGAGGACGGCGCCGTACTCGCTCAAGCTCACCCGACCGCCGTACTCGTCGACTTCCTCGGTGTCGGGGTACACGTGCACCGACGTCGGCACATACCGTCCGGCGAAGCCCAGCCGCATCTCCTTGTCCAGGGCACTGTGCGGCTTGGAGGCGTGCATCATGGTGGACCAGAACAGAACCGCCTCACCGGGGCGCATCACCATGGACACAGCGCGCTCCTCAGGGGGACGCCAGTTCGGGTCTTTCTGCAGCTGCCGGTAGTCGTAGCCGTAGAAGCCGCGGGAGACGCCCTCCTTGTCCTGGTGGTTGATCTTGTCCGGCTGGTAGTGCATCCCCTTCGACTCGTCATAGTGCATCGTTCGCTGAGTGCCCGGGATGAACTGGAGACAGCCGGTGTCCTCGGCCGCCTCGGTGAACGCCGTCCAGACGGTGATGGTGCCGCCGAAGTCCTTCTGCTCCTCGGGCCAGAGGATCTGCGGCCTGCCCGAGGCGAACGCGAAGGTGTCGGCCTGGTGCCAGTCGGTGCCCTCGTCGCCGGGGTACTTCGGGAAGAACTCCGAGCGCCAGCACAGGACGTCGGGCCCGAGCACCGCGGTCACCCGGTCGACGATCTCCGGCCGGCAGATGTGGTCGGCCAGGAAGGTCGAATCCAGGTGGCGGTCGTAGTTGGCGATGTTGGTGTTGCCCGCCTGTGCGTCGCCCTCGTCGTAGACGGCGTCGCTGCGGTTCATCAGCCGCAGCCGCTCGCGCCGCCACAGGCGCCGCATCTCGTCCTCTTCGTACACCTTGAACGGGCCCAGGTAGCCCAGCTCATGGAACCTGGCGACCTCTTCGGGGGTCGGTGTGAAGCTGTGCTGCACCGCGTTGGTCATCGTGCACCCTTCTGCGTCAGTGGTCCTTGCCGCCGGCCTCGGCGTCGACAAGTGCGGCCAGTGAGTCGATGCTGGCTTCCTCCAGTTCCGCGACATCGAGCTTGATGCCGTACTTCTCGTTGAGTTGCGCGACGATCCGGATGAAGGCCAGCGACGTCACGCCCTGGTCGAAGAGGTCGACGGCGGGGTCGACACCGCCGCGCTCCAGCACCTGGGCGACGACCTCCTTCACCGACTCACGGACCTCGGTCGCGGGCACTTCGGATGAAACGGTCATGACGCCGGCCCCTTTCCCACGGCTAGCTCATTTCCCGAGCGCATCACGGTTCACCTTTCCTTGGAGGGTCATGGGGAACTCCGGGACGATCACGTAGCGGGACGGCCGCAGATGTCTGGGCAGTTCGCTGCGCGCGTGCCGCTCCGCCGCCTCGGCGAGCCGATCCGCCTCAGGCCCCTGCGGGTCGATGGGCCGTACGGGCAACAGGTAGGCGACCAACCGCACATCGCCGTCCCCGAAATCACGGGACGTGGCGACGGCCCTCGCCACGTCCGGTACTCGGGCGAGGCATTCCTCGATCTCGCCGGGCTCGATGCGATACCCGCGGATCTTCAACTGGTCGTCCATCCGGCCCAGGTAGACGAGTTCGCCGTCGGGTTGCCGCAGCGCACGGTCGCCGGAGCGGTACAGCCGCTCCTCCCCCAGCCCCGGCGGCGAGGGCACGAAGCGGGAGGCGGTCAGCTCCGGCCGGTTGAGGTAGCCGCGGGCGAGCCCGGCACCGGCGACGTACATCTCTCCCGGGACACCGTCGGGCTGCGGCCGCCCCTGCTCGTCGAGCACGTACACGCGCAGGTCGGGCAGGGGTACGCCGATCGGGCTCGCCCCGTCGCCCTGGGTGATGTCTGCCGCCCTCACCGGACGGTAGGTGCAGTGCACGGTCGTCTCCGTGATGCCATACATGTTGACCAGTTCGGGCATCCGGTCGCCGTGCCGCTCGACCCACGGGGCCAGCATCCGCGGGTCCAGCCGCTCGCCGCCGAAGACGACCAGTCGCAGCGCGAGACCCGACGTGCTCGTCGTGTCGGGCTCGTCGAAGAGCACGGTGAGCAACTGGTGGAAGGCGGAGGGGGTCTGGTTCAGCACGGTCACCCGCTCCCTGCGCAGCAGCGACACCATCTGCTCCGGTGACCGGGAGACGGTCTCCGGCAGCAGAACCAGTCGGCCGCCGTGCAGCAGGGCACCCCAGATCTCCCACACGGAGAAGTCGAAACTGATGGAGTGGAACAGCGACCACGTGTCGTTCTCGTCGAACCGGAACCAGGGCCGGGTGGTCTCGAAAAGCCGCACCGCGTTGCGGTGTTCGACCTGCACGCCCTTCGGCTCACCGGTCGAACCGCTCGTGTAGATGACATAGGCCAGGTCGGTTCCGGAGGGTTCCCTCCACGGCCCTGTCCGTGCGGGCGGCGCACCGTGTACCGCCGGGTTTCCTTCCGTGTCCACCCAGACGAGGGCGGGGTGCCGCCCGCTCAACGGCCCTATGGTGTCCTTCGCGGCCACTACGACGGGCACCGCGCTGTCGGCGAGCAGGTAGTCGAACCGCGGGGCCGGGTAGTCCGGATCGACCGGAACGTACGCCCCGCCGGCCTTCAGGATGCCCAGCATCGCGACCACGGCCTCGGCGCTGCGGCGTGCGCTCAGGCCGACCAGGGCTCCCGGCCGCACCCCGAGCCCGACGAGCCGCGCCGCGAGACGGTCGCTGCGCGCGTCGAGTTCGCCGTACGACACGGGTCCCTCGGGCGCGGACAACGCGATCCGGTCCGGGGCGGACCGGGCGCGTTCGGAGAAAATTGTGTGCAGGCAGTCAGCCGACATCATGAATTCCGTTCACGCGGCATGGAAACAGGAATGAAAGCCCATCCGGGAGGCAATCGACCGGAATCTCACAACAATGGGATGGTAACGAGGGGAATACCCCGGCCGGAAGTCCCGACGAGGTGTCCAACCGCCGGTCATCCGCGGCTGGACAATCCGCCCGCTCATTCACCAGGCGCTTTTTCGGAAATCCGGTCGGCCAGCTCCTCCCACATACGCGCGGATTCGCGTGCCGCCTCCCCCACCAGCGCGGCACAATGCGTCGGCACCTGGTCGAGAATCGTCTGCCATTCCTCGGCGGCCATGGCCTGGGCATGCAGGATCCGCAGCAGAGCACGGCCGGATTCGGTCTGCCTGAGCGCGGGATCCGCCGTGAGCCGTCGCAGGATCGCCTCCTGTACGACGCCGGACTGCCGGGGCTGCGGCCGAGCCGGGCTCGGTGCGGGCGCCGGCGCTTGCGGTCTGCCGTACAGGAGCCGGTTGCGGACGGCACGCACGGTCTCCGGTGATATTCCGGCCGCCCTGGCCACCTGGCGCAGCGAGAGATCGGGGTTCTCGGTGAGGAGGGCGTGGGCCAGCGTGCGGCGCCGCGCACCGTCGACGGGCCGGGCGCGACCGTCCTTCCCGATGCGGACGCCGGCGGGCTCAACCCCCGTGGTCCTGCGGCGTATCTCCGCAACGGTCCGGGCGGAGATGCCGGCGGCCGACGCGATCATCCGGTCGGACCACTGGGAGTGCGTCGTGACGATGCGCTCGGCAGCGGTGACGCGGTCCTTGAGCGACAGCGGCAACCCATGTCCCACGTTCGCCCGGACCGCGAGCACGAACGCGTCCTCGCCGCTGCCGTCGAAGAAGTGGGCCCTGATGTACTCCTGATCGCGCAGCCTCGCCGCCCGCAGGCGGTGTGCTCCGTCGATGACTCGCATGGTCGCGCGGTGCACGATGATCGGCGGCAGCTCGTCCTCGGTGACGGCCAGGGCCCGCACATGCTCCTCGTCCTCGCCCGAAGCCCGCGGCGACCCCCCGGTCACGAGCTGCGCGACCGGAAGACGCACCACCTCCTCGTGCACCGTCAGCAACACGCCCGGATCCGAAGGGCCGTTCATCTCCTCACTCCGCGGGGCGAGGGGCCGTCCGCAGTTCCAGCGTGCAGCACTTCACCCCGCCGCCCGCCTTCAACAGCTCGGCCAGCTCCACTCCGACCGGCTCGAACCCGCGCTCGCGCAGTTGTCCGGCGAGTCTCTCGGCGGTCCGGGCGAGAACGACATGGCGCCCGTCGGACAGGGCGTTGAGTCCGAAGGCGAGGGCGTCCTGTTCGGTGGCGAGGATCGCGTCCGGGAACCGGTCGGCGAGCAGTTCCCTGCTCTCTGCGCTGAAGGCGCCCGGGTAGTACATGATCTCGTCGTCGTCCAGGGCGGCGAGAGCGGTGTCCAGGTGGTAGAAGCGCGGGTCGACCAGGGTCAGCCCGAGCACCGGCCGGGCGAGGAACTCCTCGGCCTCCGCCCAGGCCGCGGGCTCGCTGCGGAAGCCGGAGCCGGCCAGCAGCACTCCGCCGGCCGGCAGAAAGTCCCCCTCGCCCTCGTTGAACCGGCGTGCCTGCACGACCTCGGTCCAGCCGCGCTCACGGAACCACTGCGTGTACGCGGCCGATTCCGCCGTCCGCTGCGGATGCCGGAAGCGGGCGACGAGCGCTCTGCCGTCCACCACGACGGCCCCGTTCGCGGCGAAGACCATGTCGGGCAGGCCTGGACGCGGCGGTATGAGTTCGACGGTGTGGCCGAGCGCCACCAGCACGTCGTGCAGTCGTTTCCACTGCGCGAGACCGGTCGCCGTGTTCGTCGGCGCGCCCGGGTCCATCCACGGGTTGATCGAGTAGCTGACCGTGAAGTGCGTGGGCCGGCACATCAGATACCGGCGGGGCCGCATGATGCGGGCACGCTTCTCATGCCTGCCGGACGCCGTTCGCAACACTGTTTCTCCCCCTCTTCGCGGTGGCGGTGCGCTCACGCAGCCGGCAGTCGCTCGGCGATCGAGCCGACCAGCGCGGGTTCGTCGTCGGCCAGATAGAAATGTCCGCCGGGGAACGAGAGGGCTTCGAACCCTCCGCCCGTCAGCTCCCCCCACAGGGTCAGGCCGGCGTGGTCGACGTCCGGGTCTTCGGTGCCTCCCGCCGCCAGCACCCGCGTGTGCAGCACGGACGGGTCGCTCGGCTGGTAGCGCTCGAACAGCCGGTAGTCGTCGCGGATCATCGGCAGCAGCACCTCGACCAGGTCGGGACTGGCCAACAGGTCCGCGAAGGATTCGTTGTCCCGGGCGACCTCGGCGGCGAACTCCCCGTCGCCGAGCTTGTGCATCTCGCTGGGCGTCTTGCGGTGGGGCGCGATCACGCCGGAGACCACCAGGAGATCGACGACGGGTCCTTTCCGGCGTTCCAGCACTGCGGCGACCTCGTAGGCGACGTAGGCGCCCATGCTGTGGCCGAAGATCACCAAGGGGTCGGCGGTGAACGGTTCCAGGGCCGAGGCGATCTCGTCCGCCATGTCTTCGATGGTCTCCGCCGGGGGCTCACCGTAACGGTCCTGCCGTCCGGGGTACTGCACCGAGTAGACACCGAGGTCCAAGGGCAGGTGGGCGGGCCAGGTCCGGTAGGTGTGGGCGGTGCCGCCGGCGTGCGGCAGACAGATCAGCCGACGGCGGGCGCGCAGTCCCGGGTCGTTGCACGGCCTGAGCCAGAGTGCGTCCGCGGTCGCTTTCCTGACGTGCATCGATCGTCCCCCTCAGCCGAACAGGTCGGCGATCGCTTCCTCGTCCAGCGGAGCGGGTGCAAGCCGGTAGCCCGTTGGCGGCTCGGCGCCCATCAGATGGCGGACCAGGAAGTCCCACCGGCGCCGGTCGAGGTAGTGGTGGTAGCCGACGAAAGCATGGTCCGATCCGGGCACGACGAGCAGTTCGAAGTCCTTGTCCGCCGCGATGAGACGTTCCACAAGTCGCATCGTCAGATGGGGCGAGAAACTGTCGTCGAGTCCCCCGTGCACCAGGAGCAGCTTGCCCCTGAGCCGGTCCGCGCGGTCGACGTTGGACGCCTCGGCGTACGCCTCCGGATCGAACGGACCGTTGTACATCTCGGCGACACCCTGCTCGGCGTAGCGCAGGTCGTGCACCCCGCACTCCGCGACTCCCGCCTTGAACACCTCGGGATGGTCCAGCATCGCCCGGACAGCGGCGAACCCTCCGGAGGACATCCCGAACACCCCGACCCGGTCGAGGTCCATCCAGGGGCGACTGCCGGCCAGTTCGCGAAGCGCCACCACATGGTCGGCGAGTCCCGCCGCGTCGCCGACCCGGCCGTACGAGGCGTCGTGGAATTCCTTGTCGCGTCCCGGGGAGCCGCGTCCGTCGATGCCGACGACGACGAATCCGAGCGCCGCGAGCGCCTCCGCGTCGAAACCGTAGTAGCCGGGGTCGAAGGTGGGCACCACCCGGGTCGCGCTCGGGAAGCCGTAGGGGTGGTCGAGGACGGGATACCGCTTCGCCGGATCGAATCCGTGCGGTCGGTAGAGGACTCCGTGGATCTCGGTGTGCCCGTCGGCCGCCGTGGCACGGAATCGTTCCGGCGGGGTCCATCCGGCCGCGCGCAGTCGCGAGTCGTCGGCGCGGCTCACTTCGACGAGCACGGCGCCGTCCCAGCCGCGCACGCTGATCACCGGCGCCAGCGCATTGGTCGATGCCGAGTCGATGAAGTACCCGGCGCCCGGCGGCACGGTGACGACATGGTCCAGTTCGTCGTCGGTGACCCTGCCGAAGCCCGAGCCGTCCAGCCCCGCCCGGCACACCGTGCGGCGGTAGGGGTCCTCCTCGACGAGGCCCGACGCCACGAAGTAGACCACCCGCCGGTCCTCGTCGACGTGCAGGATCTCCTGCACCGCCCAGGGCCCCCGCGTCACCCGCGCCCGCAGCTCGCCGTCCTGCGTTCCATACAGGTAGAGGTGCCCCCAGTTGTCGCGCTGGGAGTACCACAGCACCTCTGTCCCGTCGGACAGGACCTTCACGATCGGCGCCTGACCCAACAGCTGTGCGGGCTCGACGCGGGTGGAGCCCGATTCGGTCAGAACGGTGCGCACCTCTCCGGACGTCGGGTCGAGCCGGTGCAGGCTCAGCGTCGTCGCGTCCCGGGTCGAACTCAGGTAGTACACGGCCGTGCCGTCCTCGGCCCACCACGCCCAGCGCCGGGAGATCGGCGACATCAGCGGCATGGCGACCGCCTCCGCCTGTGCGGGTACCGCTTTCGCGGACTCGACGTCCAGGACCACGAGTTCCGCCAGCGGCATGTGCTCGTCACCGGGGAAGGCGAACCGCTGGGTGCGCAGCCTGGGCGCCCCTCCGTCGGCCGGCAGGGCCTCGATCAGATGGGTCTCCCGGACACCGCGCATGTCGGTCCGGTGCGTCAGCACGCGGCGGGAGTCGGGGGACCACAGCACCGCGGGCGGCAGATGCGGGATGCCGAGCTTGCCCAGGAGCGTGGAGTACATGAAGTAGTCCGGGTTGGCGCCGTAGTCGCGGTCCGCGCAACCGTCGTCGGTGAGCGCCCACTCCCGCCGGTCCGCGAGCGACCGGGCCCTCATGTTGAACTCCTGCCGGAACACCGCGTGCCGGCCGTCCGGGGCGACGACGTCGAGGAGTTCACGGGCCGGCGGGCCTTCGTGGACGGCGCAGGTGTAGTCGCCAAGACCGCACCTCCAGTGCTGCCCGAACGCGTCGAACTCGACCGCGTCACCGACCGGTTCGAAGGCCGCGAAGGGCAGCGCGGCCGCGTCGGTCTCCTGACCGGAGGCAGCCGCGAGCGCGGCGGCGAGCCGGACGTGGTCGAAGGCGGGCGCCAGGCTGCCGAGGGCCGGGTCCACGAGGAGGAACCGGAGTCCTTCCGGGGTGGCGGTCCGGAACCAGAAACGAGCGCCGCCTTCGATCCACCTCGGCCGGATCCTCGCGCCGGGGACGAGCTTCGCCCGGTTGTGCCGCAGCAGTTGCTCCGCCGTCCGGTAGGCACGCTCGTCCAGTGTGCGTGGGTTCATCGGGTTCTCCTCCAGGACGGCCGGATCAGCCGACGACGGGAAGCCTGGTCACGCCGTTGAGGTTGGGGTTCGTCATGAAGGCCGGCGGGTTGTCGGGGTCGCAGCGCAGCGAGGGGAACCGGTCGAACAGCGCGTTCATCGCGATGCGCCCCTCGCGCCGGGCCAGCGCCGCCCCGATGCAGAAGTGCACTCCTCGGCCGAAGGAGATGTGCGGATTGAGTTCCCGGGCGGGGTCGAAGGTGTGCGGATCGCTGAAGACCCGCTTGTCCCGGTTGGCGGTCGAAAGCCATACGGCGACCATCTGGTCCGGGCCGATCGTCACGCCGCCGACCTCGGCGGCAGCGGTCGTCACCCGCACCATGCACCCGATGGGGGTCAGGTAGCGCAGCGACTCCTCCAGCAGGGTCGGGACCATGGTCCGGTCCTGCCGGACGGCCCGGTCGGCGTCCGGGTGGGCGTCGAGGCACAGCACGGTGTTGCTGATGAGCAGCGTCGTCGTGACGTGTCCGGCGACGAGCATGACGTTGGCGAAGTTGGCCACCTCGTTCTCGGTCAGCCGCTGGCCGTCCACCTCCGCCCGGACGAGGGCGGTCAGCAGGTCCTCGCGCGGGCGGGAACGCCGGTCCTTGACATGTTCGCGCAGGTAGTCGGTGATGTGGCGCACCTGTTCCATGACGTCCGCCACCGCGTTGTCGACGCTTTCGTCGCGCTCCCCCAGCGAGAATTCCGTCGTCATGCTCATCATCCGGTCGACCCACCCGTTGAGCAGGTCGTGGTCGCTCGCGGGGATGCCGAGCAGTTCCGCGATCACCGTGACGGGCAGCGGGTAGGCGAAGTCGGCGATGAGGTCGAAGCCGTCCCGGTCGCTCACCCTGTCCAGCAGGTCTCGCACGATGGCGTGGACGCGGGGTTCGAGTTCGTCTATCGCCCGGGGGGTGAACGCGTGTGTGATGAGTTTGCGCAGCGCGGTGTGGCGCGGCGGGTCGAGCTGGGTGATGGAGCCTTCGTCGAACTCGCGCCGCTCCGGTATCAGACGCCCGGTGTCCGACGAGAAGATGTGCGGGCTGTTCGCCACATGCAGCGCATCGGCATGCCCGTACACATTCCAGATGCCGGTCGTCTCGTCCAGGACGACGCGCTCGGACGATCCGTTTTCGCCGTACATCCAGAAGTAACGCTGTCGGTCCAGATCCCATTTCTCGGCCAGCGTGGACATAGCGCTCCCGTCATACCGATCCGGCGGTACAGACCCTGGGTGTTTCCGATTTTCCGCACGCGTATTTATTGACGCAGGGATTAAGGCGGGTCCCGAGTCTTTCAGACGGGCGTTGCCCTGTCGACGGCCCGCCTGTGCGGCTGTCCTGTCACCAGGACGGGGACGGCGACGAGAAAAGGCAGCGGTATGTGCCGTGCTGTTCGTGGGCCCGGTGCGGTGTTCGGGGCGGGGCCGGAGCGGTGTACGGCGCGGGGGCCGGAGCGGTGTACGGCGCGGGGGCCGGTGCGGCGCGTCGCTTCGGGCTGGGCTTGCGATGGCGCCAGAAAGGCGCCACACTTACGCCATGGATCTCACACCCTACGTCGACGGCCTCCACCGCGAACTCCTGGCCTCCGCAGGGTCGAGCGACGACGAGGCCATGGCGCTGGCCGAGCGTCTGGCGTCGTCGGTCGCGTCGGCGACCCGACTCACCATGCTCGACGTGCTGTCGGCCGCGGCGGACGAGATCACCCGGGATCTGGTGCCCGGCTCGGTGGAGGTCCGGTTGCGCGGACGCAACCCGCACTTCGTGGTCACACCCCCCGGCTTGGACGAGTCGCCCGAGGAGGACTTCGAGGCGCCGGCCGCCCCCGCACCGAAGGACACCCCACCGCCCCCCAGCGGCGGCGAAGGCGCTGTAGGGCGCATCAACTTCCGCCCACCGGAGCAGCTGAAGGCCCGGATCGAGGCCGCCGCCGCCGAGGAGGGACTGTCGGTGAACGCCTGGCTGGTCCGGGTCGCCACGGCCGCACTGGATCCCGGTACGTCACAGCCCCGCTCAGGCCGCCGTGGCCCGGCACAGGCACGGCGCTTCGTCGGCTGGGTCGGTTGAGCCCCGTAGACCACCACGACAGGAGGGCTTCCGATGCCCGAGTTCCGCACACCCGAGCCCATCAGCGTCGAACTGAGCATGAGCAAGGGACGTCTGTCGGTCGTCGCCGGCGAACGCGACGACACCGTGGTGCGCGTCGCCCCCGTTGACGAGGCGGCCGCGGCCGACGTCAAGGCCGCGCAGCAGACCGAGGTCAGCTACCGGGCGGGCCGGCTCCTGGTCAAGGCGCCGGAACCGAACTGGCTGACCGGCATCGTCGGCGGGGGCGGCTCGATCGACATCACCATCGAACTGCCGGCGGGATCAAGCCTGCAGGGCGAGGTCTCGAAAGCCGACGTCAGGGCCGAGGGACGACTCGACGGCGTCCGGCTGGAAAGCGTGTCCGGGAGCACGCACCTGGAGCGCGTGGGCACCCTGCACATCGACACCGTGTTCGGGCACATCACCGTCGACGACGTGTCGGACTACGCGAACCTCAACGGAGTCTCCGGCAGGGTGCAGTTGCGCAAGGTGTCGGGCAGTGCCGTGATCAAGGGGGTGAACGGCGCTGTCCGGGTCGGCGAGAGCGGCCACGACCTGCACATCAGCACGGCCGGCGGCGACATCTTCGTGGATGACGCCGGGCCGGGCGTCACCGCCAAGACCGCAAGCGGCACCATTCGCCTCGGACGGGTGCGGCAGGGCGAGGCCGAACTGCTGACGGGGTCGGGGGAGATCGAGATCGGCGTCGGCGAGGGCTCCATGGCCTGGATCGACGCGCGCAGCACGACCGGCTCCGTACGCAACACCCTGCAGAGCCAGGACGGCCCTTCTCCTCAAGGGGACACCGTCAAGGTACTGGCCCGCTCGCGGCACGGTGACATCCTGATCCACCGGGCCAAGGCCCCGGGCTCGACCGCGGACTCGTCCGCCGCCCCTTCGTACGCGCGACCGCAAACTCGTCCGCCGCACCTTCGTATGCGCCAAGGATGCGCCGTTCCGCTTGATATGGCGCCATTAAGGCGCCATACTTACGCCATGGCCCAGGACCATGCCCTCCATGCGTCCTGGTGACGGGACATCCGCGCGCCCCGCTCGGTTGGTTCGGCAACCGGCCTCGCGCCGCGGTGGCTCCCGGTACGCAGCCACGCAACCACTGCCTCCTATGGAGCCGATACGCAGCTCCAGTCCGAGGCCGCATCCACGGCGGAATTCCCATTGCTCGAAAGGGAAGAGTTATGACAATGACTGGTCCACCCGCCATCAAGGCGACCGGTCTACGCAAGTCGTTCGGAGAGAAACTGGTCCTCGACGACATCGACTTCGAAGTCCCCTCCGGGCGCATCTGGTCGCTGCTCGGTCCGAACGGCGCGGGCAAGACGACGCTGGTGCAGATCCTGTCCACCCTCATCCGGCCGGACGCCGGAACCGTCCGGGTCGCCGGCCACGATCTCCTTGAGGACCCCGATGCGGTCCGCAGGGCGATCGGCGTCACGGGGCAGTTCGCCGCTGTCGACGAGATGCTCACCGGCGAGGAGAACCTCGTGCTGATGTGTCAGCTGTACCGTCTCTCCCGCGAGGAGACCCGGCGGCGCACCGACGAACTGCTTGAGCGGTTCGACCTGGCGGGTGACGACGCGAAGAAGCTCGCCGGCACCTACTCGGGCGGTATGCGGCGCAAGCTCGACCTCGCGATGACCCTGGTGGGCCGGCCCAGCATCATCTTCCTCGACGAGCCGACGACCGGCCTCGACCCGCGCAGCAGGCGGACGATGTGGTCGATCATCCGTGGCCTCGCTTCCGGCGGCGTCACGATCTTCCTCACCACCCAGTACCTGGAGGAGGCCGACGAACTGGCAGACAGCGTCGCGGTGCTCCACCAGGGCGGTTTCGTCGCGCAGGGCACTCCGGCCGAGCTCAAGCGCCTTGTGCCCGGCGGCCACATCCGGCTCACCTTCGACACCGCGGAGCAACTGTCCCTGGCCGCCCAGGCGTTGGACGCCCTGGACATCGACGAGGAATCGATGAGTCTGCGGGTGCCCAGCGAGGGCGACCTGCGGTCGATGCGGCAGGTGCTTGACCGGCTCGACCAGGCGTCGGTCACCGCGTCCAGTCTGTCGCTGCACAGTCCCGACCTCGACGATGTGTTCCTCACCCTCACCGGTCAGACCGAGGCCGTCGACGGACAGCAGGAGGCAGTCCGATGAGCACTCTCTCCTTCGCCCTCCAGGACTCGTCGACCATGCTGCGCCGCAATCTGCGGCACGCCATGCGCAACCCGTCGATGCTGCTCGGAACCGTGGTCATGCCCTCCGTGCTGCTGCTGCTGTTCGTCTTCGCCTTCGGCGGCACGATGGGCAACGGCCTCGGGGCCTCCGGGCTCGGCATGGAGTACGTCGACTACCTCGCCCCGGGCATCCTCCTGCTGGCGCTGACCGTGGGAGCGATGGCAACCTCGATCTCGGTCGCCGTCGACATGAACAAGGGGGTCATCAACCGGTTCCGGACCATGCCCATCTCCCGTGCCTCCGTGCTCACCGGGCATGTGCTGGGCAGCGTGATCCAGTCGATGATCAGCCTCGTCTTCGTCATCGCCATCGCACTCCTCGTGGGCTTCAGGCCCACGGCGGGCGTACTGGAGTGGCTCGGGGCCATCGGGCTGATGGCTCTCGTCAGTTTCGCGCTGACCTGGGTGGCCGTCGGATTCGGCCTCCTCGCGAAGAGCGTGGACTCGGCGAGCAACATGCCGATGATCCTTCAGATCCTCCCGTTCATGTCCAGCACGTTCGTGCCGGCCGAGTCGATGGCCTCCGGCCTGCGCTGGTTCTCCGAGAACGAACCGTTCACCCCCATCACCCAGACGCTGCGCGGTCTGCTGCTCGATCAGCCGATCGGCCACGACTGGATCACCGGGATCGCCTGGTGCCTCGTCATCGCGCTGGCCGGCTACCTGTGGTCCAGGAAGCTCTACCAGCGCGACCCGCGCCACACCTGACGTGGAAGACCACACCTGATGTGGAAGAACCGCTTCCGGGCGCCGCCGCGCCCGGGAGCGGCCAACGCCACTACCGTCTGCACAGCAGGAGGATTGCCATGTCCACCGAATCACCCGAGCTGCCTGACGTCCTTTCGGACGCGATGATGGCAGACCCCTACCGCGGCTCCGGACTGCTGCGCGAGCAGGCCCCCGTGGTGCGCGGCCGTTTGATGGGCGCCGTCTCGGTCTGGTACGTCACTCGCTACGAGGAGGTCCAGACGGTCCTCAGCGACCGCAGGTTCGTCAGCAACATCGCCTCGGTGACGGGCGATCAGGGCGACGACGCCAGGACACAGATGGCCGAGAAGCTCGGCGTGTCCGTCGAGGACTACCCCTACCTCGCCAACGGGCTCCTCGGCCAGGACGCACCAGCCCACTCCCGGCTGCGCAAACTCGTCACCCGCGCCTTCACCGTGCGTCGCGTCAACGACCTGCGCCCCCGACTCGAATCCGTCGCCGAAGCCCTCATCGACACATTCGACCGCTCCGGACAGCAGGTCGACCTGATCCCGGAGTACGCGTATCCGTTCTCGCTCAC
This sequence comes from Streptomyces sp. NPDC004629, assembly GCF_042873595.1. NCBI lineage: Bacteria > Bacillati > Actinomycetota > Actinomycetes > Kitasatosporales > Streptomycetaceae > Streptomyces > Streptomyces sp. NPDC004629. The sequence continues at coordinate 101,753 of NZ_JBIALO010000024.1, forward strand.
GGTCATCTGCGAGCTGATGGGCATTCCCGAGTCCGATCACGCCGCCTGGCACAAGTGGAGCAGCGGACTCGGGTCCCTGGAACCCGGCGTCATGCCGGCTGCGCTGCACGAGATGATCACGGGCGTCCGGGAGATCATCGAGCGGCGCCGCGACTCGCCCGCGGACGACCTGCTCACGACGCTGATCAGGAACCACGACGAGGACGGCGACCGGCTGAGCGTCGACGAGCTGATCACGTTCGTGATCACTCTGATGACCGCCGGACACGAGCCCTCGACCCATGCGCTCGGCAACAGCATCGCGGAGTTGCTGCTGCACCCCGACCAGCTCGCACGGCTCAAGCAGGATCCGGAGCTGTGGCGTACGGCCGTGGAGGAGCTGGTGCGCCGCTGCGGTCCGACGCAGGTGTCCGTGCCGCGGTACGCGGCGGTCGACGTCCAGCTCGGCGGTGCGCAGATCCACGCCGGGGACGTGGTGCAGCCCATGCTCACCGCGGCCAACTACGACCCGCGGCAGTTCACCGCGCCCGAGCGGTTCGATGTCGCGCGCAGTATGACGGGGCCCGGACACGGGCACCTCGGCTTCGGGCACGGCCCCCACTACTGCCTCGGCGCCTATCTGGCCAAACTCCAACTCGGCGTCGCGCTGCCGGCGTTGTTCGACCGGTTCCCCGAACTGTCGCTCGCGATCGCCCCCGAGAACCTCCCCTGGCAGAAGATGCCGGGCCTGCGACGGCTGACCGCGCTGCCGGTGGACCTCACCTCCGCCGACCGCTGACACGCGATGCCGCATCTCCCGAGGACCAATTCCATGTCTACCTTCTCGACTCCGAACGGAGTCTGCGTCACCGTCAATCTGCCCATCGGTGACCTCCTGGTCATCGCGAGCAACCGCTCGGACACCGTCGTGATCCCCCATGGCACGGACGATCCGTCGCAGGTCCGCGTCCGCTACGAAGACGGCCGGCTCGTCGTCGACGGCCCCCAGGCACGCAACGGCTGGACCAGCTGGCTGGGATTCGGGGAGTCGATCGAGGTGAGGATCGACGTGCCCGAAGGTGCCACAGTGAACGGCGTGGCACTGGAGGGCGGGCTGCGCGGCGTGGGCAGGCTGGGGGCCTGCACCTTCCGGACCGACTGCGGCGAGATCGTCCTGGACCGCACCGGTCCGCTGAACCTCACGACCGACAGCGGCGACATCTCCGTCCAACAGGTCACCGGCCGCGCCGAGGTGACCAGTGACTCCGGTGTCGTCCAGATCCGTCGGATCGACGGCAGCGCCGGCATCACCAGCGAGTACGGCGAGACCGAGATCGGCGAAGTCACGGGCGACCTCCGACTGCGCGGACGCGACGCCGATCTCCTCGTCGGCCGTGCACACGGCAGTGTCGATGTGTACAGCGATTCCGGTGACATTCGCGTCGCCGAAGCCGTCGGCGGCTCGGTCAGCGCCGCATCGGACTCCGGAAACATCGAGATCTGCATTCCCGAAGACGCCGATGCGGTGCTCGACCTCCGCGCGCCGAAGGGGAACATGCGCAATTCCCTCGGAGAGAGTCGCGCGGGCAGCTCGCCCGACAGGAGCATAGAGGTGCAGGCGCACACGCATTACGGGGATGTCAGCGTCAGTCGATTCAAGCCCAAACCGGTCCACTGATTCACGCCGGGTGAGAACACCTCGTCTCGCCGTCGTCCTGTCGACCGGACAGCGGTCACGGTGACGAGGTGACGGCGCCGGCCCGGCACGCCCGGAATTCAAAGCCGCGGGGAATTCCGGGCATGGACATCCGGCCATCGCCGAGCCAGACTTGGGGCCGATTCCAGTGGTTGCTCTTACCGGCTCTCTTCGATGTGGGCGGCTGCACCCCTTCTTTTTCTCCCGCGATCCACTGCGCGGCGTTTTCACCTTGCCCTGCATCAATGTGAGCCGTGTGTCGGAGCCCGAGGCAGGAGGTTGACATGACACGACTGATCAAAGTCGCCCGGCCGTCGAGCAGTCCGGAAAAAGCCGAGGTCGAGGAAGAAGCCCGGCCGGCGCCGAAGTGGAATATGGCCAAACTGATCGCATTCCGGTTCTGTCTGGTCTACATCGCGCTGTTCTTCCTCAGTGAAATGCGGATCATGTACCCGCTGCTGGGAGTCTTCGGCAACGACCTTCCGCCGTCGGCGCTCACCTGGCAATACCACGGGGCGCGCCCGTTCGTGAACTGGGTGGCCGACCGCATACTCCATGTCGACGCATCTCTCATCGAGCCCGTCCAGAGCGGTGACCAGGCATTCTTCTGGGTGCTCGCCTTCACCTGGTTCCTCGCTGCCGCCGTGGTGACGCTCGTGTGGTCACTGCTCGACCGGCGCCGGGGGAACCATGTCGCGCTGCACAAGTGGCTGCACCTCGTGGTGCGACTCTGCCTGGCAGCGCAATTGTTCTCCTTCGGCTTCGCCAAGGTGTTCCCGCTACAGATGTCGCTGCCGCTCACCAGGCTGGTGGAGCCCTTCGGGAACTTCGCCATGCTGAACGTGCTCTGGTCTCAGGTCGGCAGCTCCCAGCCCTACGAAATCCTGCTCGGGTGCGCCGAAGTGACCGCCGGCCTGCTCCTGGTCGTACCGCGCACGGCCATGCTCGGCGCCTTGCTGGCCTCGGTCGAACTGACTCAGGTGCTCATCCTCAACGCCACCTACCAGGTGCCGTTGAAGATCTTCACGTTCCACCTGCTGCTGCTGAGCCTCTTCGTGCTCGCTCCGTATGGCGTGCGACTGGTGAAGTTCTTCGTGCTGAACCAGAGCGTGGGTCCCTTCGCCCGACCGCCGCTGTTCCAGGCCCGCCGAGCAGCTCACCTCGCGCTGGCGGCACAGCTGTTGGTCGGAGCCTGGCTGGTCGGTTCCCAGGTGCACGAGGAATGGAAACTATGGGACTCGATCGGCTCATCGGGCCCCAAGCCGCCGCTCTACGGCATCTGGAACGTCACCAGTTTCTCGTCGGACGGCCGTGACCGCCCACCCCTGGTGAACGACGCCGAGCGCTGGAACCGACTGATCGTGGACACACCGCACTCGTATCAGGACGGGCCGGTGTCCAGTCAGCGCATGGACGGTTCGATCGTGGACTACATGGCCGTCTTCGACGCCTCGCATCACACGATCACTCTGGCCCGGGCCGACGACCCGAAGTGGGCCGGCCGGCTCACCTTCGAACAATCCACGGCGGATCAGCTCACCCTGGACGGCCTTCTGGGTGGCCACAAGGTTCGCATGCAGCTCCAGAAGGTCGACCTCTCGTCCTTCCCTGTCACCCACAACGGCGTCGAGTGGGAGCAGGACGGCCCGTCCCGGCCGCGTCTCAACTCTCGCTAGCACGAAGCATTCCCGCGGCGCGGCTGCCCGTCGGTCACCATCGACAGCCACCACGCGGGTACCGACCGGAACGGTGTGCGCGTCCGCGCGGACACCGATGGGCATCACGTGCACCCTTCTGGTCGGGCTGGTCGGGCCGATGGGTGCTCCCGTGATGGCGCGAGCGCTGCGCCCCGCCGTTGGCCCCGGCGGCTCGTCGCCGTGCGTCTGTCGGGCGATGGCAGGCGCCCCGCGTGGTGCAAACGGCCCCCGAGCCGGGCGCTGAGCCCTGCGCGCCCACGGCCGGTCCAGGCGGCGCGACCGGGCATGCCGTGCGGTCGCCAAGGGTGTGAGGGCGAACAGTCCGAACGGGGCGGATCTGGGGTGCGGCGGCATGGGAGGACCGTGGGGGTACCGCCGGTTACCTCGGGTGGGTCCGGCAGGGATCCGGGGCCCGGCCCGGCGGCGCGGAGGCGCGGCCCGGCACGGCGGGGGCACGCCACGGGAGCGGAGGGGCCACGCCACGGGGCCGGAGGGGCGCGGCTCAGCAGGGCGCAGGGTCGGCACGGCACAGGACGCGGATCTGCACCGCACAGGACGCGGATCTGCACCGCACAGGACGCGGCTCAGCAGGGCACCGGACGCGCATCGCCACCGCACAGGGCACGGCCCGGCGCCGCGCAGGGCGCAGATGCGGTAGGTCACTCGGCTGGTGTCCAGGCCTTCGGGCCGCCGCCGCGCCACTCGATCAGTTCCGGGTCGTCGAGTGTCGTGTCGGTCTCGGGCAGGCCGGTCCGGCGCAGGAACTCGACCAGATCGAGCAAGTGATAGGCAGTGCCCACGTACTCGCCGCGAATCGTGACCCGCCTACCGCCGTCAGGGCTCGGCGGCTGCACAATCACAGGCGCGCCTTCCATAGCTACTGAATGCCCCTTGCCGCGCCGCCCATGCCCGTCCGCGCCCGTCGAACACCGTCGAACGGCAGAAATCGACGGGTCCGAGCGGCGCGCCGGGACTCCATGGCGCGCCCCGGGCGTGACCGGCGCGCGCGGGAAGGAATGAACCCGGCGTTCCTGCCTACTCGGGGCGCATGGCTCGGTCCAACGACGAGGTCGCGGCGCTGTTCCAGGAGTACGCGGACCTGATCTCGATCACCGGCGGAGACGCCTACAAGGCACGTGTCTACGAGAAGGCAGCGCGCGCCATCGGCGGCTACCACGCCGACGTGTCCACGCTCGACGCCAAGGGACTGCGGGAGATCCCCGGAGTCGGCACGTCGATCGCACAGAAGGTCACCGAGTACTTCCGCACCGGCAGCGTGTCCGCGGTCGACGAACTGCGCGCGCAGATCCCGGCCGGGGTCCGGCGGCTGACGGCCATCCCGACGCTCGGCCCGAAGAAGGCGCTGGCCGTCTACGAAGAACTCGGCATCTCCTCGGTCGACGAGCTGGTCGACGCGATCCACGCCGAGAAGCTGCGCGACCTGAAGGGCTTTGGCCCCAGGACGGAGGAGAACATCCTGCACGGTGTGGAGCTGTTGCAGTCCTCCGGCGACCGGGTGCTGCTCGACGTGGCCATGGACCTCGCCGACGACATCGTCGGGGAGCTGTCCCACGTGACCGGCTGCCGCCGCTGCACCTACGCCGGGTCGCTGCGCCGCGTGCGGGAGACGATCGGGGACATCGACGTCCTCGTCGCGGCCGAGGAGTCGGGCCCGCTGATGGACGCTTTCACCGGCCTGCCGTACGTCACCGAGGTCATTGCGCACGGCCGGGCGAAGACCTCGGTACGCACCGTCAAAGGGCTGGCCGTGGATCTGCGGGTGGTACCGCCGGACTCCTGGGGCGCGGCGCTGCAGTACTTCACCGGCTCGAAGGCACACAACATCCGCACCCGGGAGCTGGCCGTGCACCAGGGGCTGAAGCTGTCCGAGTACGGGCTGTTCGACGTGGAGAGCGGGCAGAAGATCGTCTCCGAGACCGAGGAGGAGGTCTACGCCCGGCTCGGGCTGCCCTGGATCCCGCCGCCGCTGCGCGAGGACCGCGGGGAGATCGAGGCCGGGCTGCGCGACGCGCTGCCCGACCTGGTGCGGGAGCCGGACCTGCGGGGTGATCTGCACACGCACACCGACCTGACCGACGGGCTCGCGCCGCTGGAGGAGATGGCCGAGGCGGCCGCCGAGCGGGGCTACGCCTATTACGCGATCACCGACCACGGGCCGAACCTGTACATGCAGCAGATGACCGAGGAACGGATGCTGGCCCAGCGCGAGCGGGTGCGGGAGCTGGACGGGACGTTCGGCAGGCGGGGCGGGCGGCGCGGCATGCGGCTGCTGCACGGCGTGGAGCTGAACATCGACCCGGACGGCGGCGTCGACTGGCCCGAGGAGTTCCTGGCCGGCTTCGATATGTGCGTGGCCTCGGTGCACTCGCACTTCAGCCAGACCCGCGAGGCGCTGACCCGGCGGTTCGTGCGGGCCTGCGAGAACCCGTACGTCAACATCATCGGCCACCCCACCACCCGCATCATCGGCAAGCGGCCGCCCCTCGACGCCGACCTCGACGAGGTCTTCGCCGCGTGCGCGCGCACCGGCACCGCCCTGGAGATCAATTCCCATCCGGACCGGCTGGACCTGCGCGACGAGGACATCCTGCGGGCCCGGCGGCACGGAGTGAAGTTCGCCGTCGACAGCGACGCGCATTCCGTCCTGCACCTGGCCAACATGCGTTACGGCGTGGGTACGGCGCAGCGCGGCTGGCTCACCCGGGACGATGTGATCAACACCTGGCCGGAGACCCGCTTGCGGCGCTTCCTGCGCAAGGGACGGCCCGGGCGGACGTCCCACGCCTGACCTGCGGACCGGGCCGACGTTCCCCGCCTGACCTGCGGGGCGAGGTGGTGCTCGGCCGTCGCCGCGTGGGCCGCTCCGCGCGCTCGGCGACCGGTCCGTCCACGGCGAACCCGGACATGGCGGCCCGGCCCGCGGCGGGTCATGCGGGGCGTGCGGGGCCGTCGTGGCTGATCGCGCAGTTCCCCGCGCCCCTTCGGGGCGCCCAGTCGCGCTCGTCGCCACCGCGGGCCTCACCTGCCTGGCCGCCCGCGCGGCACTCGCCGTCCGTGCCGCCCGCTCCCCCGCCCCGGTCGGCCCGTCCGACGCCGCCGGGACGGGGAATCCGAGGCCGTACGGGGCGGGCCCACACGCCGCGCTGAGCCCGGCGCCGTCCCGCTGCTCGCCTCGGCGCCGGCCGGCCGCCTGCTGTGGACCGTGGCGCCGGATCATATGTCGACGTTCGTCGTGGTGGTCGCGGCACCGGCCGGGGCCGCTCCGGCGGGCCTGCGGAAAACCGCAGGGTGTGGGGTGCGGATCGCCGTCGTGCCGCGACGGGAATCCGCATACCCGCCCCGTCCTGCGGTTTCTAGCGTTGACGGCGACCCGGATCGCACGCCTTCGGCGACCGCCCAGTCTGGAGTGACGCATGGACCTCGTGACCCTGGCCCTGCCCCAGGAGCCCGCCGACGGCATCGCCGGCTGGGCGGCCGACCTCGTGGACGCCCTGGGCGGGCCCGGGGCCGGTCTGGCCATCGCCCTGGAGAACCTGTTTCCGCCGCTGCCCAGCGAGGTGATCCTGCCGTTGACCGGGTTCGCGGCCGGGCAGGGCGTCATCAGCCTGTTCTCCGCGCTGCTGTGGACCACGCTCGGTTCGGTGGCGGGTGCCACGGTGCTGTACTGGATCGGCATGCTGTTCGGCCGGGAGCGGATGCACGCCCTGTGGGCGAGGCTGCCGCTGGTCAGGTCCACCGATCTGGTGCGCACCGAGGAGTGGTTCGCCAGGCACGGCACCAAGGCGGTGTTCCTCGGCCGCATGGTGCCCGTCTTCCGCAGCCTGATCTCCGTTCCGGCCGGCCTGGAACGCATGTCGATGCCGGTGTTCCTGCTGCTCACGACGCTGGGCAGCCTGATCTGGAACGCGGTGCTGGTGATGGCCGGTTACTGGCTCGGAGACCGGTGGGACCTCGTCGAGACGTACGTCGGGATCGTCTCCAAGGCCGTCCTCGTGCTGGTCGTCGCGGCCCTCGTCTGCTACGTCGGGCTCCGACTGCGCACCCGCGGCGCGGCCCGGCACCGCCGCACCCCGTGACCGCGCCACGGCCCGCCCCGGCCGGACGATCTTGCCCGCGGTGTGCGACCCGACTAGCCTCGGCAGGCGTGCAGGGCGACACGGCGGTCACGACCACCCGGTATCACCAGGGTGGACCCGACCCCGCTCGGGCGGCGGACGACGGGTCCCCCGCACCCCGTCCCTCCCTTGGGCGCCGGGCCGCGGGCGTCTTCCTGGGCTGTCTGACCGCGCCGGCGGCTCTCGGCTACTTCGGCACGGTGGGCGCCGTCCTCGGCCCGTTCCTGCTGTGGCCGCGGACCCGAGCGCGCGCCCTGGCCGCGCTGACCGCGAGGGCTCACCGGTTGGCGCTGCTGGAACGCCGCCGCCGCTCGGTCTTCTTCCTCGACCGTTTCCCCGGCCGGCCCGTGCCCGGCCCGCGGATGCTGCGCTATCTCGCCACCCGGACGTGCGCGGGCCTGCTCACCGGCGTCGTGGTCGGGCTGCTCGGTTTTGGTGCCGTCCTGGTGGGTCTGCTGATCGCCGCGCTGGCCCGCGGCACGGTGGGCTGGCGGGAGTTGCTCACCCAGGTGCTGCTCGGCGGGGTCCTGCTCTTCCTGGACGTGCAGGGCCTGTTCTCGCTGGCGGCGCTCGACGCGCGGCTGGCACGGGAGTGCTTCGGACCCTCGGAGCGGGAGTTGCTGCAACGGCGCATCGACGAGCTGGCCAGCAGCCGGGCGGCGGTACTGCGGGCCGTGGACACCGAGCGCCGGCGCATCGAGCGGGACCTGCACGACGGGGTGCAGCAGCGTGTGGTGGCGCTGGCGATGCTGCTGGGCCGGGCCCGCCGGGGCCGCACGCCGGAACAGGCCGACGCGCTGCTGGAGCAGGCCCACCGGGAGTCGCAGGAGCTGCTGACCGAGCTGCGGGAGGTGGCCTGGCGGGTCTATCCGACGGCGCTCGACAGCCTGGGACTGCGGGAGGCCCTCGCCGGCGTCGCGGAGCGGTGCGCCGTCCCGATCCGGATGGACTTCGCCCTCGCCGGTCCGCTGCCGGCGCCGGTCGAGGCCGCCGCGTACTTCGTCGTGTCGGAGGCGGTGACCAACGCAGCCAAGCACGCGTCGGCCACGCGGATCGCCGTGCGCGTACGGCGGCACGGGGCCGTCCTCGCGGTCGGCGTCGAGGACGACGGAGTCGGCGGCGCCGATCCGGCCGGCAGCGGGCTGACCGGGCTGCGCGGCCGGGTCGACGCCCTCGACGGCCGACTGCACGTCCACAGCCCCGCCGGGGGACCCACCACGATCACCGCGGAGCTGCCGTGCGCGTAATGCTGGCCGAGGACTCGACCCTGCTGCGGGAGGGGCTGGTCCGGTTGCTCGCCGAGGAGGGCCACGAGGTCCTCGCGGCCGTGGGCGACGCCGTCGCGCTGCTGCGGGAGGTCGAGTCCCGGCCGCCGGACATCGTCGTCGTGGACATCCGCATGCCCCCGACCCACACGAACGAGGGGCTGCGGGCCGCCCTGGAGATCCGCGAACGCCGGCCCGGGATCGGCGTGCTGGTGCTGTCCCAGCACATCGAACGCAACTACGCCACCCAGTTGCTGACGTCCAGCGCCGAACGGGTCGGCTATCTGCTCAAGGACCGGGTCGCCCAGGTCGAGGAGTTCCTCGACGCCCTGGACCGGATCCACGCGGGCGGGGCCGCCATCGACCCCGAGGTGGTGCGGCAGTTGCTGATCCGTACCACGCACACCGACCCGCTGGCCCGGCTGACGCCGCGGGAGCGGAGCGTCCTGGAGACCCTGGCCCAGGGGTACACCAACGCGGCCATCGCGCAGAAGCTGCACATCTCCCGCAGCGCGGTGGAGAAGAACCTCAACGCGGTCTTCGACAAGCTCGAACTCGCCCGCACCACGGGGTACAACCGGCGGATCCTGGCCGTGCTGCGCTACCTGGAGTCGTGAACCGGCGCTCGTCCCACCGGGGCGGATGAGCGCCGGGGACGCGGGTCAGCGCGCGACGAGTGTCACGTCCTGCCGGCCGGTGGCGTGGAAGTACGGCAGCGGCAGGCCGCCCTGCGGGCGCAGCTCCATGAGGGTGGCCTCGACGTGTGCAGCCCCGGGGGAGATCCGGTCCGACGGCACCGTGCCGGAGTTCTCCCAGCGGTGTTCGGCGCCGTCGCACAGCGCCCGGGTGCCGCCGATGCCGTAGTGGGCCGCCGTGGGCCCCTGGCTGATCGAGGAGGTGACGAACACCGGGCCGATGTCCGCGCCGCACCGGTAGGTGCCGGTGAGGACGACGGTGCCGTCGGCGGCGACCCGGCCGACGGAGTCGACGGTGACGCGTTCGGCGGGGGCGGCGGCAGCGGTCACCGGCGCGAGCGCGCCGAGCAGCAGCGCAACGCCACCGACGGCCGCGCCGAGAACGGGGCGTACGGGCATGGGGTTACCTCCCGAGATCGTGGAGTGGTGGGGGTTACCTCAGGTCATACCGCCTCCCCGGCCCCGCTCCGATGACATCACCCCATCAGTGGCGCGCCACACCGGCCAAACACCACCCACCCCCCACAGGGGCGCGAGGAACTGCGCAACCACCCCCCACACAGCCGCAAGCCACACGACATCCGCCACCACCCCCATGGGGGCGCGGGGAACTGCGCAACCAACCACCACCCACCCGCAGCCGCACAACAACCGCCACCCCCCACAGGGGCGCGAGGAACTGCGCGACCAGCCCCCACACAGCCGCAAGCCACACAACAACCCCCAACCGCCAACCCGGCGGAGCCCCTAGTCGAGGAGGGCGAAGCCGTCGAGTTCCACCATGGCCCGCTCGTCCCAGAGCCGCACCACCTCGACGACGGCCATCGCCGGATACGTCCGTCCCGCCAACCGCCGCCAGACGCGGCCGAGTTCGGCGGCGTGGGAACGGTAGGCGGCGACGTCGGTGGCGTAGACGGTGACCCGGGCGAGGTCGGCCGGGGTGGCGCCGGCCGCGTGCAGGGCGGTGAGGAGGTTGCCGAGTGCCCGCTCGAACTGCTCGGGCAGGGTGTCGCCGATGACCTTTCCGTCGGCGTCGAGGGCGGTCTGGCCCGCCAGGACGACCAGCCGGGTGCCGGTGGCGACCACGGCGTGGGAGAAACCGACGGGCGGGCAGAGATCGGGCGGGTTGATGCGCTCGGCCGTCACGGGGCCTCCTGAGGCGTGGGCGATGCGGCGTGCGGGGCGTACAACTCCTTGGCGATGATCCCGCGCTGGACCTCGCTCGCGCCCTCGTAGATCCGCGGCGCGCGTACCTCGCGGTACAGGTGCTCCAGGAGGTGGCCGCGGCGCAGCGCGCGGGCGCCGTGCAGTTGGACGGCGGTGTCGACGACGTACTGCGCGGTCTCGGTGGCGAGCAGTTTCGCCATCGCGGCGCGCCGCGGGACGTCCGGCGCGGCCTCGTCGTACGCCGTGGCCGCCGCGTACACCATCAGGCGGGCGGCGTCCGTGCGCAGGGCCATGTCCGCGACCTGGTGGGCGACGGTCTGCAGATCCTTCAGCTTGCCGCCGAAGGCATCCCTTCGACGGGTGTGCTCGACGGTGGCGTCGAGCGCGGCCTGTGCCATGCCGACCGCGAAGGCGCCGACGCTCGGGCGGAACAGGTTCAGGGTGCCCATGGCGACGCGGAAGCCGCGGTCGGGCGGGCCGAGCACGTCGTCCGCGGTGACGGGTACGGCGTCGAGGTCGAGGGTGCCAATGGGGTGCGGGGAGAGCATCTCCAGGGCGGTTCCGGTGAGGCCGGGCCGGTCGGCCGGCACGAGGAAGGCGGTCACGCCGCGGGCGCCGGCGCCCGGGGTGGTGCGCGCGAACACCGTGTAGAAGTCGGCTTCGGGCGCGTTGGAGATCCAGCACTTCGCGCCGGTGAGCCGCCACCGCCGAGCGCCGTCGGCCTCGGCCACCGGTCCACCACCGAACTCGGCATCCCGCCCCGCCCGTTGTACGTCCCGCGCATCCTCCGCGCCCCGCACGCCCTCCGCTGCCTCCGTGCCCCGCACGCCCTCCGTGCCCCGCACGCCCTCCGTGCCCCGCACGCCCTCCGAGGCCTCCGCGTCCCGCACGCCCTCCGCGGCCTCCGCGTCCCGCACGCCCTCCGCGGCCTCCGCGTCCCGCACGCCCTCCGCGGCCTCCGCGTCCCGCGCGTCCTCCGCGGCCTCGCCGTCCGCCCGCAGGGCGAGCGCCGCCGCGTCGGACCCCGCTCCCGGCTCGGTCAGGGCGAAGGCGGCGATCGCGCTGCCGTCGGCGACCCGCGGCAGCCAGCGGTCGCGCTGGGCCGGGGTTCCGTGAGCGTGCAGCGGATGGGCGCCGAGCCCCTGGAGGGCGAGGGCGGTCTCGGCCTCCGTGCAGGCGTAGGCCAGGGACTCCCGCATCAGACACAGATCGAGGGCGCCGGAGTCGAACAGCCGGGAGATGAGACCCAGTCGGCCGAGTTCGGCCACGAGCGGGCGGTTGACCCGGCCGTGCTCACCCTTTTCGGCGAGCGGGCGCAGCCGCTGCGCGGCGAGCGCGCGCAACCGGGCGCACCAGGCGGTTTGCTCGGGTTCGAGTGAGAATGCGGGCACGGCCGTTCCTCCCTCCACACCGGGTCGCATGACCCCACCCCGACAGTATCGCGGGCCATTGACTGCCGTCACCAACACGATACGCTCGATCCGCGAGCCCACCACGAGCCCGACCGGCAAGGGGGGAGACGCCATGAACGTCTCGGCGCACGTCGACACCTTCGCGCGCGATCACCTCCCGCCGCCCGACGAGTGGCCCCAACTCCACTTCGACCTGCCGGAGCTGCGCTACCCCGACCGGCTGAACTGCGCCGCGGAACTCCTGGACCACGCCGACCCGGCGCGCCCGGTGTTCCACACCCCCGCCGACGGCTCATGGACCTACGGCGAGCTGCGCGCCCGGGTCGACCGCCTCGCGCACGTGCTGACCACCGGCCTCGGCGTGGTCCCCGGCAACCGGGTCCTGCTGCGCGGCCCGACCACTCCATGGCTCGCGGCCTGCTGGCTCGCGGTGCTGAAGGCGGGCGCCGTCGCGGTCACGGTGCTGGCCCGGCAGCGCCCGCACGAACTGGCCACCATCTGCGAGATCGCCCGGGTGGGGCACGCCCTGTGCGACATACGGTCCGTGGCCGACCTCGCGAAGGCCGGGATCCCCGGGCTGCGCATCACGACGTACGGCGGTGACGCGCCGGACGACCTGCTGAACCTCCCCGCGCCCGGCACCGCGTACCCGGCCGTGCGCACCGCCGCCGACGACATCGCGCTGATCGCGTTCACCTCCGGCACCACCGGCCGCCCGAAGGGGTGTATGCACTTCCACCGGGATGTGCTCGCCATAGCGGACACCTTCTCCAGACATGTGCTCGGGCCCCATGTGGACGATGTGTTCGCGGGCAGCCCTCCGCTCGGCTTCACATTCGGCCTGGGCGGGCTCGTGGTCTTCCCGATGCGGGCCGGCGCCAGCGCGCTCCTGCTGGAACAGGCCGGACCCAGGCAGCTGTTGCCCGCGATCTCCCGGCACCGGGTGTCCGTGCTGTTCACCGCGCCGACCGCCTACCGCGCCATGCTGGGCCAGCTGGACGGACACGACATCTCGTCGCTGCGGCGCTGTGTCTCGGCGGGCGAGAACCTGCCGGCGGCGACCTGGCGGTCCTGGCACGAGCGCACCGGGCTGCGCATCATCAACGGCATCGGCGCCACCGAACTGCTGCACATCTTCATCTCCGCCGCCGACGAGCGGATCAGGCCCGGCACCACGGGCGTGCCCGTACCGGGATGGCACGCGCGTGTGCAGGACGCGAACGGGGATCCGGTGCCCGACGGCCGGCCGGGGCTGCTGGCCGTGCGCGGCCCGGTCGGCTGCCGCTATCTCGCCGACCCGCGGCAGCGCGTCTATGTGCGCGGCGGCTGGAACATCACCGGCGACACCTATGTCCGCGAGGCCGACGGCTACTTCCGGTACGTCGCGCGCGCCGACGACATGATCGTCTCGGCCGGTTACAACATCGCGGGCCCCGAGGTCGAGGACGCGCTGCTGCGTCATCCGGACGTGGTCGAGGCCGCGGTGGTCGGGCGGCCGGACGAGGCTCGCGGCCAGGTGGTGGTGGCGTACGCCGTGCTGGCGGAGGGCGCCGCGCCGGACGCCGACGCGCTGCGGGCCTTCGTCAAGTCCGAGCTGGCGCCGTACAAGTGCCCGCGAGAGATCGTCTTCCTGGACGCGCTGCCGCGCACGGCGACCGGCAAGCTCCAGCGTTTCCGCCTCCGCGCCTCCGCACCCTCCGCACCCTCCGCTCCCTCCGCACCCAAGGTGACCCGCAGTGATCACGAAGACCTAAGATGATCAACGTGTCCGAGCAGCACGCCCCCCGGTCCCTCATCGTCACGTTCTACGGCGCGTACGGCCGCTTCATGCCCGGTCCGGTGCCCGTCGCCGAGCTGATCCGGCTGCTGGCCGCGGTCGGTGTGGACGCGCCGTCCGTGCGTTCGTCGGTGTCCCGTCTGAAACGGCGCGGGCTGCTGCTGCCCGCCCGCACGGAGCGGGGCGCCGCCGGGTACGAACTCTCCTCGGAGGCACGTCAGTTGCTCGACGACGGCGATCTGCGCATCTACGCGTCCGCGCCGCCCGGTGACGAGGGCTGGGTGCTCGCCGTGTTCTCCGTGCCGGAGTCGGAGCGGCAGAAGCGGCATGTGCTGCGCTCCCGGCTGGCGGGCCTGGGCTTCGGCACGGCGGCGCCCGGGGTGTGGATCGCTCCGGCGCGGCTGCACACGGAGGCCCGGCACACCCTCCAGCGGCTGGGCCTCGACCCGTACGTCGACTTCTTCCGCGGTGAGCACCTTGGCTTCGCGCCCACCGTGGAGGCGGTCGCCCGCTGGTGGGACCTGGCCGCCATCGCCAAGGAGCACGAGGCGTACCTGGACGCGCACGCGCCCGTGCTGCACGCCTGGCAGCGGCGGGCGGACACCCCGCCCGAGGAGGCGTACCACGACTACCTGCTGGCCCTGGACTCCTGGCGGCGCCTGCCCTACACCGACCCCGGGCTGCCGGCGCACCTGGTGCCCACGGGCTGGCCGGGCGCCCGTTCGGCGGAGGTGTTCCACGCGCTGCACGCGCGACTGCGGGACGCGGGGGCCGAGTTCGCGGGGCCGTGATCCCGACGGCCACGGCCCACGCGCCGTGGTCGACCGGGCTGCGGCCGACCGGTGGGACGGTGGGACGGTGCCACGCTCACCGCGGGCATGGCGCAGGTCAGCTTCCCAGGGTGAGCCGGGGCTTGGGGGCGTCCGTGCGCCCGGTACGCGGGCGGCGGCTGCCCGCCCGGTAGGGCGCGGGCCAGCCGACGCCCGACCCCTCGTAGCCCTGCTCGGCCGCCGCGTGCAGCGTCCAGTTCGGGTCGTACAGATGCGGCCGGGCCAGCGCGCACAGGTCGGCGCGCCCGGCCAGGATCAGGGAGTTGACGTCGTCCCAGGAGCTGATTGCGCCGACCGCGATCACCGGGACACCGGTCTCGTGCCGGATGCGGTCGGCGAACGGCGTCTGGTACGACCGTCCGAACTCGGGCCGCTCCTCGGCCACCACCTGCCCGGTCGACACGTCGATCGCGTCGGCGCCGTGCGCGGCGAAGGCACGGGCGATCTCCACGGCGTCCTCGGCCGTGGTCCCGCCGTCGGCCCAGTCGGTGGCGGAGATGCGCACGGTCATGGGCCGCTCCTCGGGCCACACCCCGCGCACCGCGTCGAAGACCTCCAGCGGGAAGCGCAGCCGGTTGGCGAGCGAGCCCCCGTAGGCGTCGGTGCGCCGGTTGCTGAGCGGGGACAGGAAGCCGGACAGCAGATAGCCGTGCGCGCAGTGCAGTTCGAGCAGGTCGAAGCCGGCCCGCGCGGCCCGCCAGGCGGCGGCAGTGAACTGCTCGCGGAGGTCGGTCAGCTGGGCGCGGGAGAGCCGGCGCGGGGTCTGGCCGCCCGGCTTGTACGGCAGCGGGGAGGCGGCCACGAGCGGCCAGTTGCCCTCGGGCAGCGGCTCGTCGATGCCCTCCCACATCAGCCGGGTGGAGCCTTTGCGCCCGCTGTGGCCGAGTTGCACGCCGATCGCGGTGCCCGGCGCCTGCGCGTGCACGAAGTCGGTGATCCGCCGCCAGCCCTCGGCCTGCCGGCCGGTGTAGAGGCCGGTGCAGCCGGGGGTGATCCGCCCCTCGGCGCTCACACAGACCATCTCGGTCATCAGCAGCCCGGCGCCGCCGAGGGCGCGGGCGCCCAGGTGGACGAGGTGGAAGTCGCCGGGTATGCCGTCGGTGGCCGAGTACATGTCCATGGGCGAGACGACGACCCGGTTGCGCAGGGTCAGCCCGCGCAGCCGGAACGGGGTGAACATCGGCGGTGTGCCCGGCGGACAGCCGAACTCGCGCTCGGCGGCCTCGGTGAAACGGGCGTCGCGCAGCCGCAGGTTGTCATGGGTGACGCGGCGGCTGCGGGTGAGCAGATTGAAGGCGAAGAGGCGGGGCGGCTGGTCGAGGTACCGGTCCAGGTCCTCGAACCACTCCAGGCTGGCGCGGGCGGCACGCTGGGTGGAGGCGACGACCGGTCTGCGCTCGGCCTCGTAGGCCGCGAGCGCCCCGGCCGTCGTGGGGCGCTCGGTCAGGCAGGCGGCCAGCGCCAGGGCGTCCTCGACGGCGAGCTTGGTACCGGAGCCGATGGAGAAGTGGGCGGTGTGGGCGGCGTCGCCGAGCAGAACGACGTTGCCGTGCGACCAGTGGTCGTTGACGACCGTGCGGAAGCTGGTCCAGGCGGACTTGTTGGAGCGCAGCGGCCGTCCGCCGAGCACGTCCGCGAAGGTCTTGGCGCAGCGCTCGACGGATTCCTGTTCGCCGAGTTCGTCGAGTCCGGCGGCCCGCCACACCTCCTCGCGCATCTCGACGATCACGGTGGAGGCGTCGGCCGCGAACGGATAGCCGTGCAGTTGCATGACGCCGTGCTCGGTCTCGGCGATCTCGAAGCGGAAGGCGTCGAAGGCGAAGTCGGCGGCGAGCCAGATGTAGCGGCACCGGTGGGTGGCCACATGGGGGCGGAACACATGGGCGTATGCCTCACGGGTGGTGCTGTGCACACCATCGGCGGCGATGACCAGGTCGTACGCCTCCGCCAGCCAGGCCGGGTACGGTGCCTCGCTGCGAAAGCGCAGGTCGACGCCGAGGGAGCGGCACCGTTCGTGCAGGATCTCCAGCAGCCGTCGCCTGCCGAGGGCGGCGAAGCCGTGTCCTCGGGAGGTGTGGCGGGTGTTCCGGTGAACGATGTCGATGTCGTCCCAGCGGACGAACTCCCGTCGCAGGGCCTCGTAGACCACCGGGTCCGCGTGTTCGATGCCGCCCAGGGTCTCGTCGGAGAGGACGACTCCGAAGCCGAAGGTGTCGTCGGGGGCGTTGCGTTCCCAGACGGTGACTTCCCTTCCGGGGCTGAGCCGTTTCAGCAGTGCGGCCGCGTAGAGGCCGCCGGGACCGCCACCGATGATCGCTATGCGTCGGGGACGGCCGGTCGCCGCCGGCGGCTGCGGGTCCGCCGTGGCGTGTCGCGCCCCGCGGCGGAGCCGCTCATCGACACGGCCCTGCGCCCGCCTGAAGGCCGGCTCGCCCGAGGTCGGCATCGAGGGCTCACCTCCCCCGCCACTGCGGGGGGCGCTTCTCGGTGAAGGCCGCGTGGAACTCCCGGTAGTCCTCGCTGTTCATCAGCAGCGCCTGGGTCGACGCGTCCAGTTCCACCGACGCCGCCAGCGGCATGTCCAGTTCGGCGGTGAGCAGCGCCTTGGTCTGCGCGTGCGCCAGGGCCGGTCCGGCGGCCAGCCGGCGGGCGAGTGCCTGTGCCGCCGCGTCGGCGCGGCCCTCCTCGGCCAGTTCGCTGATCAGGCCGATCCGCTCGGCCTCGGGGGCCCGCACGGGTTCGCCGAGCATGAGCAGCCGGGTGGCGTGGCCGAGGCCGACGACCCGGGGCAGCAGATAGGCGGCGCCCATGTCGCCGCCGGACAGCCCGACGCGGGTGAACAGGAAGGCGAAGCGGGCACTCGGGTCGGCCACGCGGAAGTCGGCGGCCAGCGCCAGCACGGCCCCGGCCCCGGCGGCCACCCCGTGCACCGCCGCGATCACCGGGAACGGGCACTCCCGTACGGCCCGCACGACCTGGCCGGTCATCCGGTTGAAGTCGAGGAGCTGGGCGGTGTCCAGCGCGAGGGTGGCGCCGATGATCTCGTCGACGTCGCCGCCGGAGCAGAAGCCGCGTCCCTCGCCGGCCAGCACCAGGGCGCGCACGGACCGCTCGCGGGACAGTTCGGCGAGCAGGTCGCGCAGGTCCGCATAGGCGCCGAAGGTGAGCGCGTTCAGCTTCTCGGGGCGGGCGAGGGTGACGGTGGCGACGCCCTCTCCGCGGTCGACCCTGAGGTGGTCCCAGCTGGTGGTGCGGACGGCGGAGCCGGTGAAGGGGCTCATGAGGTGCGGCCTCCTCGGGCGCGGACGGTTCCTCACGTAGCTCTACCCCAAGAAGCTATCACCGAATTCTGACCACCGTCAGGAGAACGCGACAGAGAGGAGGCCGGGCGGGACCGTGGAGCGTCAGGATCCGGCCACATCCGTCACGGCCCGTCAAGAGCGCGGTAACAACATGACCTGAGGCGCGAGGTGGACCGCCGGCCCGGGTAGGCCGGCTCGTAGCGGGGCCGAAAGTCCCGAACGGTACCCGTCCAGTCTCTCCGGGAGCGGGCACCGTACCCTTTGTGAGGTTTGCAAGCTGGACAGCCTGCTCCATGAACGGAACCACCGTGCACGAACACCCCTCCGCCTCGGCCTCCTGGCGCATCGCGCTGCCGCACACCACCGCGGCCGTGCCGGTCGCCCGTGCCCTGGTGCGCAACGCGCTCGCGGAGCTGGAGCACGCGGCCGACCGCGACACCGCGGAGCTGCTGACGGCGGAGCTGGTCGCCAACGCGGTGGAGCACACCGCCGAGCGGGGCCCGATCGAGCTGGTGGTGGAGGTGCGGCCGTCCGGCTGCCAGGTCGAGGTGCACGACCCGGACCCGGCGCCGCCCGGCAACCTGACCCGTCCGACCGTCGAGGAGCCCGACGTGTGGCAGGAGGGCGGGCGCGGGCTGCTGCTGATCCGGGCCCTCAGCTCGTCCTGCGGCCACCGCCCCACCGAGTCAGGCAAGGCGGTGTGGTTCAGGCTGCCTGCCGTGCCGCGTCAGCGGCGTCGGGTATGACCTCGGCCCGGGCGGCCCTGGCGAGCGTGGAGTGCCGGCGGCCGTAGCCCAGGTACACCAGCAGCCCCACGGCGAGAAACACCGCGAACTGGATCCAGGCGCGCCGGCCGGTCTCGTACATCAGATAGAGGCAGAAGCCGACACCGAGCAGCGGGAGCACCGGGTGCAGCGGCACCCGGAAGGTGCGGGCGAGTCCCGGTTCCCGGCGGCGCAGGGCGATCACCGCGATGTTGACGACGGCCATGACGGCGAGCGTGCCGATGGTGCACAGGTTCATCACGGCGTCCAGCGAGGCGAAGGCCGCCGGGATCGCGAAGACGACGGCGACGACGAGGGTTCCGGCGACCGGGGTGGCGGTGCGCGGGGAGACCTTCTCGAAGACACGCGGGACGAGACCGTCCCGGGACATCGACATCAGAATGCGGGTCTGGCCGTACAGCACGGCGAGCACCACCGAGGCGATGGCGACGACCGCGCCGAAGGCGATGATCCCGCCGCCGATCGTGGACCCGGTGACCTCGTTGACGACGTACGACAGCGCGGCGGGCCGGCCGGCCACCCGGTCGCCGCCGACGGCGCCGATCGCGGCGACGGCGACCGCGCAGTACAGCAGCGTGACCAGGCCCATGCAGACGAGGATCGCGGCCGGGACGTCCCGGCGCGGGTTCTTCGCCTCCTCGCCGGCGGTGGTGATCGCGTCGAAGCCGATGTACGAGAAGAAGGCGGCCGTGGTGCCCGCGCCGACGCCGCCGAGGCCGGCCGGGGAGAACGGGGTGAGGTTGCCGTCCTTGAACGCGCTGCATCCGATCACGCAGAAGGCGAGCAGGATCGTGAGCTTGACGGCGGCCATGGCGGCGGTCGCCCGTGCGCTCTCCCGCACGCCGCGCACCAGCAGCAGACAGGCCAGGGCGATGACGATCACGGCGGGCAGGTTGACGATGCCGCCGTCGGCAGGCCCGGCGCTGAGCACGGCGGGCAGCTGCCGGCCGGTGAGGCCGTGCAGCAGTTCGTTGACGTACTGGCTCCAGCCGACGGCCACGGCCGAGACGGAGACGCCGTACTCCAGCAGCAGGCACCAGCCGACCAGGAAGGCGGTGGGCTCGCCGAGGCCCGCGTAGGCGAAGGAGTAGGAGGAGCCGGAGACGGGGATCGCGCCGCCCAGCTCGGCGAAGGACAGGGCGGTGAAGACGCAGGTGATCGCGGCGAGGACGAAGGAGACGACGACGGCCGGGCCGGCCTGGGCGACCGAGTCGGACAGGCCGACGAAGATGCCGGTGCCGACGATCGCGCCGACGCCGAAGCAGATGAGCTGGCCCAGGCCCATCGTGCGCCGCAGGCCGTGGCCCTCGCGGTCGGCGCCGGATTCGGCGACGAGGAGCCGGGGGGACTTGATGCGCAGCGTGCTGCGGGGAGCGGGCATGGGGGTGGTGCTCGTTTCTGGTGGTGCGGGGCGACGGGTGGGTCGCCGCGGCGGTCCGGCGGGGGTGGCGCCGGGCCGCCGTTCAGGCGGTGCGGTGGGGCAACGGGAAGGAGGGTGCGGCGGGGCGAACGGGAAGGCGGGTCAGGCCAGGGTGGCCACCAGGACCGCCTTGATGGTGTGCATCCGGTTCTCCGCCTCGTCGAAGACGACGGAATACTCGGACTCGAAGACCTCGTCGGTGACCTCCAGCTCCGTCAGCCCGTGCCGCTCGTGGATCTCGCGGCCGACGTCGGTGCCGAGGTCGTGGAAGGCCGGCAGGCAGTGCAGGAACCTGACGTCCGGGTTGCCGGTGGCGCGCAGCACGTCCATGGTCACCGCGTACGGGCCGAGCAGCGCTATGCGCTCGTCCCAGACCTCCTTGGGCTCGCCCATCGACACCCACACGTCGGTGGCGATGAAGTCGGCGCCGCGTACGCCCTCCTTCACGTCGTCGGTGAGCGTGATCCGGGCGCCGGAGGCACCGGCGAGCTGCCGGGCCACCTCGATGATCGTCTCGTCCGGCCACAGCAGCCGCGGGGCCACGATACGGACGTCCATGCCGAGCAGGGCGCCGGTGACCAGGTAGGAGTTGCCCATGTTGTAGCGGGCGTCGCCGAGGTAGGCGAACGCGATCCCGGTCAGCGGCTTGTCGCTGTGCTCGGTCATGGTGAGCACGTCGGCGAGCATCTGTGTGGGGTGCCACTCGTCGGTGAGGCCGTTGTAGACGGGCACCCCGGCGTATGTGGCCAGCTCCTCGACGACGCCCTGGCCGTGGCCGCGGTACTGGATGGCGTCGAACATCCGGCCGAGCACCCGGGCGGTGTCCTTCACGGACTCCTTGTGTCCGATCTGCGAGCCTGCCGGGTCCAGATAGGTGGTGTGCGCGCCCTGGTCGGCCGCCGCGACCTCGAACGCGCAGCGCGTGCGGGTCGAGGTCTTCTCGAAGACCAGCGCGATGTTCTTGCCGGTCAGATGCCGTCTCTCGGCCCCGGCCCGCTTGGCCGCCTTCAGCTCGGCGGCCAGCTCGATCAGGCCGCGGAACTCCTCCTCGGTGAAGTCCAGCTCCTTGAGGAAGTGGCGGCCGGCGAGGGCGGTCGGGACTGTCGCCATGAGGGGCGCTCCAGGGAATACGAGGACGGGGGCCGGGGGCACTACGGAAGACCATGGAAGTCTATACGACACTCAGCATTTATATACGGGGGGTCTTATGCGGGTGGTTCTATACGGGGTCGCGCACCACCGGACAGCTCATGCAGCGCGGCCCGCCCCGGCCGCGCCCCAGTTCGCTGCCCGGGATCTCGATCACCTCGATGCCCTGCTTGCGCAGATGCGTGTTGGTGGTGGAGTTCCGCTCGTACGCGACGACCACCCCGGGCTCGACGGCGAGGACGTTGCAGCCGTCGTCCCACTGCTCGCGCTCGGCCGCGTGCACGTCCTGGGTGGCGGTCAGCACGCGGATCTCGCTCAGCCCCAGGGCGGCGGCGATCGCGCGGTGCATGTGCTCCGGCGGATGGTCGGTGACCTTGAGCTCCTTGTCCACGGCGCCCGGTTCGATGGTGTACGAGCGGAGCATGCCGAGGCCGGCGTACTGGGTGAAGACGTCGCCGTCGACCATCGTCATCACGGTGTCGAGGTGCATCAGCGCGCGCCGCTTGGGCATGTCGAGCGCGACGATCGTCCGCGCCGACCCGGCGGCGAAGAGCTTGTGCGCGAGCATCTCCACGGCCTGCGGGGTGGTGCGCTCGCTCATGCCGATCAGGACGGCGCCGTTGCCGATGACCAGGACGTCGCCGCCCTCGATGGTGGACGGGTAGTCGGCCTGCCCCTCGGACCAGGTGTGGAACTCCTCGCCGCGAAACAGCGGGTGGTGCCGGTAGATCGCCTCGAAGTGCACGGTCTCGCGCTGCCGGGCCGGCCAGCGCATGGCGTTGATGGAGACGCCGTCGTAGATCCAGGCGGAGGTGTCCCGGGTGAAGAGGTGGTTGGGCAGCGGGTCGAGGAGGAAGTCGTCGAGGTCCATCACATGGAAACGGACAGAGGTCGGCTCCTCGTGGGCGTCCAGGAACTCCCGCTTGGTCATGCCACCGACCAGGACCTCGGCGAGGTCGCGCGCGGGCATGGCCTCGAAGACGGCCCGGAGGTGGTCGGTGGCGAGCGGGCCGTACTCCTTCTCGTCGAAGACCCGGTCCAGGACGAGGCTCCTCGCCTGCGGGACGTCCAGGGTCTCGGTGAGCAGGTCGCCGAAGAGATGGACGGCGACCCCGCGGTCGCGCAGCACGTCGGCGAACCCGTCGTGCTCGGCACGCGCCCGGCGCACCCACAGCACGTCGTCGAAGAGGAGGGTGTCCTTGTTGCTGGGGGTGAGCCTTTTCAGCTCCAGATCCGGCCGGTGCAGGATGACGCGGCGCAGCCGCCCGGCCTCGGAGTCGACATGGAATCCCATGCCTCCATCCTGGCCGCCACGCACCGGCTTCACCCTCGCTCCCCCTGGTTTCCGCCCGATCTTATTCTCGTCCCCCTGACGACAAGACCCTGCGGCGGCTACGGCCCGAAGGACGGCCAGGACGCCACCGAGGCGACGACCGGGACCGTCGACGACTTGGCGAGGGCTGCGGCGATGCGGGGCTCGGAAGAGGGGTCGAAGCGCGCTGCACGAGCACGGTGCAGAAAGGCCGTGACGGCGCGGGAGGGGACCTCAAGGACTGCTGCTCCGAGCCGTGTCCTGAGCGTATGCGGACCGTGTCCGGACGGCAGCGGAGCCACGGAACCCCCTGATCCCGGGCAAGGTGCCGACCCCTGCCGACCAGGGCCCGGCCGCCAACCGCACAGCGGCTGCGGCCGCTGGACCGGAGCCCCGGGGATCAGCCGCGGGCAGCGGCAGCCCCGGGCGGAACAGGCCCTCGGCCCGGCTTCCATGGTCACGGCGGACCCTTCCCAGGCCCGGAGGGACAGGCCGGCGTCGGTCAGCGGGAGCGGTCGCGGAAGCCCTCGCGCTCCAGGTGCCTGAGCGAGCGCGCCGTTCGCGGGTGTGCCGGCGGATGACCCGGCTCGGCATGTCGGCCCGGTCGGCGCGGGCCGCGTTGCGCTCGGCGCACACCTCCTCGGGCACGTCGAGGACGATGGCGATGGGCAGGGCGTCGTGCTTCCTGGCCAGTTCGATCAGCTGCCGTCTGCTGTCCTGCTGCACGCTGGTGGCGTTCCCGTCAGGTTCTTCTGTTCAGTCTCCGTAGGCGAGTAAGACTCACGCCGGTTACGGCGCAGATTGGACTTTCGACAGTGTCGGCCGGCTCCCGATGTCCGTACCGTCGTTTGCGTGGACAGCATGCTGATCAATAGTGGGACTCCGACCGGGACGGCTGTTTCCCGGCGGACTCTTGATCCAGGGAGCCTTCTGACAGCGGGCGCGGTGACGGCCGCCGGTCTGAGCACGGTGAGCCTGTGGTGGGCTGTCCCGGCTGCCATCGCCGCGTTCCTGGCCGGACGGCGGCCTGGACGGATGGCGCCGACGGTGCTCGCTCTGGTGGGGCTTCTCGCGGCCGGTGTGGTGGCATTGTCCGTCGTGCCTGCCTGGCTGCTGTTGGCCAGCCGGTTTGTGGCAGTGGTGGTTGTCGCCATGATGCTGCCCTGGTTCACGGGCCGGTTCTGGTGCCACTATCAGCAGCTCGTCCGGATCGGTTGGGAGCGCGCAGAGCAACTGCAACGCGAGCAGGAGCTGGTCGCTGAGCAGGCCCGGATGCGCGAGCGGGCGCGTATCACGCAGGACATGCATGACGTACTGGGACATGACCTCAGCCTGATCGCCCTGTCGGCCGGTGCCCTGAAGCTCGCGCCAGGCCTTGAAGAACATCATCGAAGGGCCGCAGGTGACATCAGGGCCAAGGCGGCGGCCGCAGTTGAGCGCCTCGGCGAGGTGATCGGTGTCCTGCGTGAAGAGACCGGTGACGCACCGACGGCCCCTGACGGCTCCAGTCTTGCAGGTCTGATCGCAGAGGCCTCCGCGGCCGGGCTCGCGGTGACGTTGCGCACCGACGGCACGGCAGACGACCTGCCACCGGTGGTGGAGCGGGCGGTTCATCGGGTCGTACAGGAAGCGCTGACCAACGTTGCCAAGCACGCTCCCGGCGCGACGGCGACCGTCCATGTGATGCATACGGCAACGGAATCAAAGGTCGTCGTGGAGAACGGCCTGCCATCGTCCGTGGCCAACCTGCAGCCCCGGCTCCGGAGTGGGGGGCGTGGCCTCATCGGTCTCGAAGAACGTGTGCGGTTGGCCGGCGGTTCGTTCGACCATGGTCCGCGCGACGGGGGCTTTGCCGTCACCGCGTGGATCCCGCACACACCTCGGTCACAGCAGCCACGGCTCCTCGCGCTTGCGGCCTCCCGGACGGGCGGCCAGTTGCCGCAGGAACATCGCCGTGCTCGGCGCCGCGTCAGCCGCGCCCTGGTCGCTGCGCTCATGGTGCCCCTGGTGACGGGAGCGGTGCTGAGCGGAGCACTCATGGGGTGGGGGATGCTGTCGGCGTCCCAGTCGGTCTTGGAGCCTGGTGACTTTGCCCGCCTGCGCGTGGGGCAAGATCGTTCTGAGGTGGAGCGTTTCCTGCCGGACCGGCAGACGATCTACCGACCGGTGACTGCCGAGCCGACAGGAGAGGGCATAACGTGCGAGTACTACGCGATGACGGCCGACCGGTCCGACGACCGCTCCGGCGACGCCTACCGGCTCTGCTTCCGGGAAGGCATCCTGGTGTCGCTGGACACGCTCACCCCGTGAGTGGCCGATGATCCGGGTGTTGATGGCCGACGACGAGCCGATGATCCGGGCGGGCGTACGCGCCGTTCTTGCCTCGGCTGCGGACATGGAGGTCGTCGCCGAGGCCGGTGACGGGCACGAGGCCGTGGAACTGGTTCGGCGTCACCGCCCTGCGGTGGCCGTGCTCGACATCCGTATGCCGGGCATGAACGGCATCGACACGGCGGCGGAGATCCGCAGCACCGCGCCCGGCACGGGCGTCGTCATGCTGACGACGTTCGGTGAGGACGACTACATCCTGCGGGCACTCGGTGCTGGCGCGACCGGCTTCCTGATCAAGTCGGGCGAGCCCGAGGAACTGATCGCCGGGGTCCGGGCGGTGGCCGACGGCGCCGCCTATCTGTCACCGAAGGTCGCGGCCCGGGTCGTCGCCCACCTCTCCGCGACGGGCGCGGGCACCCTGGCTGGTCGGCGCTCCGCCGCCCGCGCCCGAGTCGGCTCCCTGACCGCCCGGGAACGGGAAGTACTGGCCTTCCTCGGCAGTGGGCTGTCCAACGGGCAGATCGCCCGGCGGTTGCATGTGGTGGAGGGAACGGTGAAAGCCCATGTGAGTTCCATCCTGGCGAGACTGGGCGTGGACAACCGGGCTGCTGCCGCGGTCGTTGCCCACGAGGCCGGGATCGTTCCTCTGCCGTACCAGACGTGATGCCGCCCGCTGAGCCGACGGCAGGGCCGTGAGCAGTACGGCCACCACCACAGTGGCACCGAGGATCGCGCCGGCGAGTACATCGTGCGGGTAGTGGACCCCCACCAAGACGCGCAGCAGGGCGGCGGCCCC
This sequence comes from Streptomyces sp. NPDC004629, assembly GCF_042873595.1. NCBI lineage: Bacteria > Bacillati > Actinomycetota > Actinomycetes > Kitasatosporales > Streptomycetaceae > Streptomyces > Streptomyces sp. NPDC004629. The sequence continues at coordinate 127,502 of NZ_JBIALO010000024.1, forward strand.
GGCCAGCGGCAGCGTGGCTGCGGCAAGACGCGGCCGAAGCACGGCCATGCCGACGGCCAGCCCGGCGGCCAGAGTGGCGTGGTTGCTCGGGAAAGACCAGTCTCCCGCGCCGGGGCATTCCGCGATGAGGTCGGCCCCCGTGCGCAGCGCGCGGCAAGGCCGCTCCTCGTCCACCACCAGCTTCACTGCTTCGCTCACCGCATAGGCCGCGACGATGCCGAGACCGGTCAACACGGATCCGGCGGCGCCTCGTAGGTCTTTGCGGCGGATCGCTGTCCACCACGTCCAGACCAGCAGTATTCCGAGAAGCACCAGAGTGCCCTCGGTGGCTACTTCCAGGAGCGGACCCAGCCACGACGGCGCATCTGCCACCGTCCCGGTCACCGACCGGTACGCGGACGCCGATGCTCCTCCAGTGACCTGGACGGCACCGGCTTCACCCAGCCCACCCGGGGAAAGCCAGACGACCGCCCCCGCGCCCACCCCCAGGACGCCCAAAGCACCGAGCAGCCGGCCAGCTCTGATGTTCTCGCGTGGTTCTTGTTCCATGAGGCCTGAACGTAGAAGCGCAGACAGCCAGGAACCCGAGCCGAACGGCAACGGCGGCCCCTGCCGATCGTCAGGGTTGACAGGATCAAGCGTGACGCGTTCCGGTACGAGGCTCCAGGTGATCTTCGGCGACTTGATCGGCCACGCCGCCCGGCGGGACGCCATCGCGGATACTCAATTCCGTGTCCCGGGGCGTCTACGTACACTCGCGGGCATGGCATGCCGCATCAGTGAGCTGGTCATCGACGCCGTCGACCCCGACCGGCTCGCCGCGTTCTGGAGCGAGGTCCTCGGCTACGTCGAACTCGGCCGGGAGGCCGACGGAAGCATCGAGATCGGGCCGCCCGGCGTCGGTTTCGGCGGGCCGCAGCCCACCCTGGTCATCAGTCCCAGCGGCGACCCGCGGCCCGGGAAGCTCCGACTGCACATCGACGTCAACGCCACCGACCGCGACCAGGACGCCGAGTTGGAGCGGCTGCTCGCTCTCGGCGCGAGGCCCGCCGACGTCGGCCAGACGGGCACCGAGAACTGGCACGTCCTGGCCGATCCGAACACGCCGGACTAGCAATTCTACGGGTCGGCCCTGGTCAGCGCATAGAACGGTCCCGCCCATGCGCCACGGGGGCAGCACACGGACGGGACCGATTCGGAACCTCACGCAGTGCCCACCGCGCTTGGGCTCCTCATCCTCTGCGAGGAACGCCCGGCGTCCCCGTAGAGGGTCCTGCTACCCGTTCCGGCCCCTCGACCTGTCCAGAGTGGGGCCGACCGGAACGGGCGTCTTTCGCCCCTTGGTTGGGGCTAGGCTCCGCTTATGGCTGAGCCCTTCGTGAACGATGACGTTCTTCACCTTGCTTGCGGCATCTGCCCTTCGCGCCGGTTCCCCGCCGGTGAATTCGACGTGTGGGCACGGCCGACGAAGGAATGCCCGTTCAATCCGGCCGATGGACACCGGTACGCCCCGGACGGAACGCCGGTTTGCGTCCATCCGGAAAAGGTCGGGCTGCCGGTTGGCGCGTACAAGAGCGAGAACGCCCCGCTGACCGTTGACTTGCATTTGCCGCCCGACCCTTCCGAAGTGGTTCCGTACCTTCATGACGTGCTGTACGGCGCTGCGCCCCTGTTGCTCGAAGGTCTGATTGAGAAGGCGACGGCCCAGATTCGCGTGCAATTCCCGGACCTTGACCCGCTCACAGTTCTTCGCCAGGCGCTCAGCTAGCCGTTACACGGCGACTGTGGCGAGTTCTTCCGCCGTGAAGCGGAAGGAATGCGCCTGTCCCTGCTTGCGGAAGCCCATGGCCGCGTACTTCTCGTCCAGCCACTTGAGGCGCCTGCCGACTTCCGCCGTGTTGATCCAGAAGCGGGCGGGCGGTTCACCCCACGCGGCGCGGTACGCCTGGTCTGTGTAGTCGCCCTCTCGCCAGTCGGTGTGTTCCTGGTCGGTCTGGTGGATGATCGGAACGCCGACCCTCGCCGTGATGCGGGCGAGAAGCTGGGGTTGCGCGATCATCGCGTGCGTCATTTCATCCACGGGAACGGCGATTGGGATTTCCGCCGCGTTCTCGTCGTCGGTCATCTCGAAGACGGCCGCCTTGAGGCAGAGCGCCTTGAACCCTTCGGCGAACAGACCGTGTTTGTCCTTCTCCTGGTCGTACTCGGCGACAACGACAGAGCCCGTGAAGCACTGCCAATCGCTGTCGTACTTCAGGCTGGCCGCCTTGAACGCGGAGAATTCCCTGTCGGCCTCAATGGCCGCGTGGATCTCCTGTGCCCGCTCCGCCACTCGCTCAGCGGCGGGAAGAGCGTTGCTCGTGGTACTCACTGCTGCACTCTCCTTGTCGGTGACGTGCATTTTGGTTGGTTTGGTCTTGCGCTGCCCCGCCGCAGGGTGAACGGGGAAACCGAGTGGAGCCCCGAATTCAACTCATTCGGCAGGGGCATACCCGAACCCTTGGCCGGACGGGGTCATTGATGACCGGGTCTCGCCGGGGGTCGGGAATCTAGGTGTTGATGCTTCGGGCCACGATCAGCGCCACGGTTGCAATCCATGCGGCGGCAGCGAGGGTGACCACGACGGTGCGTAATGGCCTCATGCCGGGGCTTGAGCGAGGCAGTCAGCGCACGTAACGGCGCGATACCACTTCTCCACCTCGCCGGTAGCACCACACACGGGCTGGTCGTCCACCAGCGCGTGAACGGTCATCACGTCTTCCCCGATGGTGCCGCTAACCCGACTCTGCGCTTCCTGCCAGGCTTCCATCCAATTGGCGGTCACTTGCTGCTCTCCCTGACAGTTCGGGGGTCGTTCGGGTGTCCGTGGATCATGTGCGTGTGCATGTCGAGCACGACAGAGCGAGCCATCGGGGCGCTGTTCACCTTGAGCGCCACGGTCAGGTTTCTGCGCAGGTAGCCGCACACGGGGCACGTCTCGGGATCCACTCGACCAGCGCGAGGGGTCCGAAGATCAAGAGTCAGCATGCGGTGCCCCCTCTCTGGCACAGGTGGCAATCCGGCTGGCACGGGGGCAGCGACTTGGGCGGGAAAGCGATCACGCCGGACGCCGGGTCGAGCCGTCCGCCGTACTCGGTCCACCAAGGGGCCGGTATGGCCGTCAGAGCGTCCGGCGGGCCGTCAGTGAGGCTGACTAGCTCAGGCTCGGGAAGGGCGCTCACTCGCGTGCTCAGGCGCCTCTGAGGGGCCGTCATGACTTGGCCTCGGCCGGGCACTTCGCGCACGCGTACGGACGGCCGGACGGTTCTTCGCCAGCCGGTTGCACTCGGCGCACGACTTCCAGACTCCCGAACGGCTTCCGGCACTTGCGGCACTTCTCGCCCGCAGGGGCGTACGTCAGGTACTCGTCTTGCTGAGCGTCGGTGTCGCTCTCCGCCCGCTGCGGACTTTCGGGAGGTCTGGTTGTAGCTTTGGGCACTGTCGTCAACCCCTCGTTGGTTGGTGGCCACGCCCCCGGACGTTCGCCGCGTCGCGGGGGTTCTTGCCGTCTGAAGAGCTTCCGCCGAACGGGACGCACCAGGGAACAGCGAACGGGGAACCCCGCAAGATGCTTTGGGGAACCCCGTTTCGGCTCGTTTGGGGTTCCCCTCTGTGATCGTCGGACTACGCTGGACAGTGATCACTTCGGATCCCACTAGGTGGCTGCATGGATGACCGCGCGACTCAGCGGAGCGGATATCCGCTGACGATCCCTGACGTACTCCTCAATAGCGAAGCCATGCAGCAAGCCTGTGCCGCTCGGAACTTCCAAGAGATCTTCCGGCTTGTCAATCGCCGTACAGGCTCAAGTCACGCTGTGATGGCGGCGGCTGTCGGCAAGATGACCAGTTCTCGGGTAAGTGACATCATCCGTGGTGTCAGGGGAATCCGGGGGCGCGAAGTAATCGAGCGTATTGCAGATGGATTCGGAATCCCCGGTGAAATGCTCGGACTGCCGGCTCGCTCATGGGAGGGTACTCCTTCACAGCCGAACGGCGAGATTTCGCCCACCCCCGACGAGGCAGCACCACAGCAATGGGAAACGCCAAGCGTAGACCGGCGTGTTCTCGGCACAGCGACTGCCGCCGCTTTGTCAACACAGTTCCATCGTGGGCAGCGCGCCATTCAAGCTCTTGAGGTGATGAGCAGTCACAGTGCGAGCATGCTGCCCGTTGTTCTCGGTGATCTGATCGATCATTACACCTTGACGATTTGTTCCATGCCCCCAGTGGACGTGTACGACGAACTACTTACCGTTAGGGACTATGCGAGCAAATTTCTTGACACCGCCGTGCCCAGCGGACACCGGACGGAAATAGCGCTATCTGTCGGCTGGCTCTCCTGCCTGCTGGGGGTTGCCGCATGCGATATGGGGGCACACGCAGCAGCGCATATCTGGTGCAGTGACGCTGAACGGCGAAGCCAGGAAGTAGGACACCCAGATCTTTCGGGATGGGCCATTCTGACGAAGTCACTGATTGCCTTCTATCAGGGGCGCGCGCACCACTCAGCGGCGTTGGCTTCACAAGGGCAGGGCGCCACTTCTGCGGGAACCGTGATTCATGCGAAGCTAGCCACGCAGGAGATGCGGGCGGCAGCAATGATGGGGGACGCCGACCGCACGGAAGCAGCAAGGCGCTACGCCTCAAAAGAAATGGCGAAATTGCCTGACGACGTGAAGGTTACGGGCGCCTTCTCGATTTCCCCTGGGGAAGACCCTCCCTACACGGCCACATCATTGATGCTGCTGGGACGCCACGAAGAAGCAGTGTCCGCCACCAACCGTGTCCTTCAAACGCTCTACAGGCCCGAAGCGCGGCAGCGCGGTGAACACCCGTCCAGCTACGCCCGCGCGCTGCTCATCCTGGGGCTTGCCCAAGCAGGGGCGGGAAATCTGGATGAAGCTGTCTCCGCTGGGCATGCAGCGCTTGCGGGAAGTCGCCCGGCGTGGCCGACTGTAACGCTTGCTGGAAACCTTAGCCGTGCACTTGAGCGCGACTTCACTAACGCTCTTCAGGTAGAGGAATATCGAGCCCGATACCTGGACGTGACTAACCAACTGACCGGCAACAGAATCTAGCAACTCCCCCTATCCAGAAAGGCGCAAATGAGCGGCGAAGATCTCAGCACGGAGCAGATTCGCGAAATCGTGAGTTTCGTAGACATTGAGGCAGCACCATCACAGGATGAACCAACCGCCCACTTCCTCTTTGGAACGAACCAACCTCAGCCGGTAGAAATTGCGGCTGAGCGGTACCACAAAGGACTAGCGCCGCTGATCATCGCAACCGGCGGAATCAACCGGCATACGGGAATTGTGGAAGCGCACATGTTCCGTGATCTTCTGATTGAGCGTGGTGTTCCTGATTCTGTCATCCGGTGTGAGGATCAGGCCGCTAACACGTGGCAGAACGTAGAGCTTTCCCTTCCGTATTTGCGGGAAGCCCTTGAATCCGGGTTGAAGATTACAGCAATCAGCAAGTGGTACCACCGCCGAACCCTTCACTGTCTCGCGACCCTGGTTCCCGATATTGGCCGCTTTTACGGAATCTCTTGGGAGCCCATCTATGCGGGCAAGGCGGTCAGCCGCACGGATTGGCTTGGTATTCCCGACGGCAAGCGCCGAGTAATCCGCGAATGGGAGGAAGTATCCCGACGCGTTGCAGAGAGAAGTTTCAAGGACGTCCGCCTTACTGACGGAGCTTGGCAAAGCTGAATCAGAACACAAAGAAGCCCCGCACCAGCCGCTATGAAAGCAGCAGATGCGGGGCTTCAATCGTGATCCAATTAGGCCTAGGGGGCTCCACAAGAACGCTCCAATTAGCCATCACGTGTCTCTCCCTCCTCCCAGCGCCGGAAAAGGGGCGGAGGAGAGTCACCCCCCACCCCCAGGGGGTTAGAACGGCGGAACGTCTCGGGTTATTCGGGGAGTGCTCTGGTAAATGCGCGTGGCGGCCTCACGCTGTGAACGCTGCTCGGCGTACCAACCGCCTGGCTCGCGCTTAGGCCGTTCCTTGGCATCACATGCCAGGCAAAGCGGCCGAAGATGCTTGAACGCATCGGGATTAGGCTCATCTCGCGCGATCAGATCACGCCGACTGACCGGCCAATGGTCAACGACCTTGGCAGGTTGGCCACAAAGAAGGCACCAAGGATTCTGATAGATGAATCTTGGCTGCACTCGCTCTCGCCCAACGTCGATCGTTTAGGCGGCTCGGTCAAGGTGTGAGTGTGTTGCCGATGCTGTGTCAGGTTGCGTGAGTTGGCGGTTCGTCGCGGCGCCGTG
>NZ_JBIALO010000025.1:0-122137 GCF_042873595.1 Streptomyces sp. NPDC004629
TCTGATCAGCGTCTCCGACGGACACCTCCCGGGCCCGGTGAACACCACCCCCCAGGTCATGCCTTCGACAGGGGGACACAGTCATGCCGGGCCCGAAGGCCAGCGGCCCTCTTGCAGGACCGCGAAAAAGATAACGGGGGGGCGAGCGGGCGACCCGGATGCCGGTGTACGACATGCGGGCCACGACATGCCGGATCCCGGGCCGCGGTGCGGTGTACGGGTTCATGGAAGCGGGGATCACGAAGTCGCCCGGTGTTCAAGCGCCGTTCAGGGGGAGGCGGCAGCGTTCCGCGCAGCGTGATCCGCCACCCTCCACGGCATTTCCCACCGCTACAGGAGACAGCATGTCGCTCACCCGCAGGGACTTCGCCAGGACATCCGCGATCACCGGTGCCGGTGTCGCGCTGGCGGGCACCGTCGGCGCCCTCGCCACCGCCCCCAACGCGCTGGCCTCCACGGACACCGAGAGCGCGGGGGAGGAGAAGGCCACCGGACACCCCGGTGTCGGCTATGGACCGCTCGTCCCCGACCCGAACGGCATCCTCGCCCTGCCCGCCGGCTTCACCTACCGGGTCATCACCCACAGCGGCAAGACCAAGCTGGAGTCCGGCGAGTTCACGCCCTCCAACCACGACGGCACCGCCACCTTCGACGGCCCGCGCGGCGCCACCCTCCTCGTCAACAACCATGAACTCAAGGGCCCGCGCACCAAGTGGGCGTACCCCGTCCCGCTCACCGAGGGACTGGTCTACGACCCGGCCGCCTCGGGCGGCTGCACGGTCGTCGAGGTCCGCCGCGACCACGTCGCCGAGTGGGTCGGCATCGCCGGCACCGCCACCAACTGCGCGGGCGGCAGCACACCGTGGGGCACCTGGCTCACCTGCGAGGAGACCGAGGACAAGGCCGGCCAGAACGGCATGACCAAGGACCACGGCTATGTCTTCGAGGTGGACCCGGCCGACCGCCGCGCCAACCGCGACCCGCAGCCGATCAAGGCGCTGGGCCGCTACGCGCACGAGGCCGTCGTCGTGGACCCCAAGCGCGGCCACCTCTACCTGACGGAGGACGCGGACGCCCCGAACGGACTGTTCTACCGCTGGACCCCGCCGGAGGGCTTCCACCACGGCCGGGGCAGGCTGCGTACCCTCGCCGCCGACGCGGGCCGCCTGCAGGCGTTCAAGTGCTTCGACTCCGGGGGCACGTTCGTCGACGACCTGTCCCGCGCCACGCGGATCGGCACGGTCTACGGCGTCGACTGGGTCGACGTCCCCGACCGCGACGCGCGCACCACCTCCGTCCGCAAGCAGTTCACCACCGGCCAGGTGACCCGCGCCCGCAAGCTGGAGGGCATGTGGTGGGGCGACGGCGGCGCCTACGTCGTTTCCTCCTACGCCCGCGCGGAGAGCCCCGTCCAGCACGACGGCCAGGTCTGGTTCTACGACCCGAAGCGCCGCACGCTCACCCTGAAGGTCCTGCTCGGCGTCAACCCCGACCCGTCCGCCGACGGCGCCTTCGACGGCCCCGACAACATCACCGTCTCCCCGTACGGCGGACTCGTCATCGCTGAGGACGGCGACGGGATCCAGCACCTGTTCGGCGCCACCGACAGCGGCCGCACCTACCCGATCGCCCGTAACGAGCTGAACATCGGCACCGCCGAGGAGCCGGAGTACAGCGAGTTCACCGGCGTCACCTTCTCACCCGACGGCCGGACCCTGTTCGCCAACATCCAGGACCCCGGCATCATGCTCGCCATCACCGGCCCCTGGAAGCGCCAGAAGCGGAGTTGATCCACTCCCTCTCTACGATCAAGGGCTGACCCGGGTAAGGGGGGTCAGCCCTTGGCGCGCTACAGTGCCTGGCCGGCCGGCTTGACCATGTTGCGGACCGTGCGGGCCTTGACGAAGTCGCCCAACGCGGTCATCTCCCACTCGCCGGAGAACTGGCGGATGAGCTTGGCCATCATCACGCCCGTCTGCGGCTCGGCGCCGGTCAGGTCGAAGCGGACCAGTTCCTCGCCGGTCGCGGTGTCCACGAGGCGGCAGTAGGCCTTGGCGACCTCGGTGAACTTCTGGCCGGAGAAGGAGTTCACGGTGAAGACCAGGCCGGAGACCTCCTGCGGGATCCGGCCGAGGTCGACGACGATCACTTCGTCGTCGCCGCCGCCCTCGCCGGTGAGGTTGTCGCCCGAGTGCTTGATCGCGCCGTTCAGGATGGTCAGCTTGCCGAAGTAGCAGCTGTCGATGTGGTTGCGCTGCGGGCCGTAGGCGATGACCGACGCGTCCAGGTCGATGTCCTTGCCGCGGAACGCCGGTTCCCAGCCGAGTCCCATCTGCACCCGGGACAGCAGCGGACGGCCGCCCTTGACGAGGGAGACGGTCTGGTTCTTCTGGAGGCTGACCCGGCCCTTGTCCAGGTTGATCTTCCCGGTGCCGGGCGCGGGGGCGGGCGGCGCCGGGGGAGCGGCGGGCATCGGAGGCGCGGCCGGCTGGGCGGCGGGCGGGGGCGGTGCCACGGGCTGGGCGGCGGGTGCCGGTGCCGGTTCCTCCACGGTGACGCCGAAGTCGGTGGCGATGCCGGCGAGTCCGTCGGCGTACCCCTGGCCGACCGCGCGGGCCTTCCACTGGCCGTTGCGCCGATAGATCTCGACGATCACCAGCGCGGTCTCGGTGCCGAGCTGCGGGGGCGTGAAGGTCGCCAGGACGGCGTTGTCGTCGGCGTTGCGGATCGTCGCCGTCGGTTCGACGCCCTGGAAGGTCTGGCCCGCGGCGTCCGGGCTCGCGGTCACGACGATCTTCTCGATGCCGGGCGGGACGGCGCCGGTGTCGACGACGATCGCGTCGGGTGCCGCGCCTTGGCCCGAGCGGTAGGTCACGCCCGGGCCGGCGGGCTGGTTGTAGAAGATGAAGTCGTCGTCGGAGCGCACCTTGCCGTCGGCGGTGAGCAGCAGGCCCGATACGTCGAGCCGCACCGGGGCGGCGACGTCCACCGTCACACGGGCGGCGGCGAGAGGGATGTTCGAGCCGGGGGTCATAGCTGTCATGCCAGGAGTAACGAGCGAGGGTGCTTTACCGTTCCCTTACCTTGGCGCTCCGCTGGGTGGGCCGTGGTGGGGCGTTGTTCGTCTGCGGCGGTGTGGGGGCTGGGCGCGCCCGCGCGGCGGAGCCGCATGTCTATACAGCCCCGCGCCCCTTCGGGGCGCTGCCGAAGGGGCGCGGGGGCGTTCGCTGTGGTTACGGCACCACCACGATCTTGCGGCCCTTGCCTGCGGCGAACTGGTTCAGGGCATCCGGGTAGCGGTTCAGCGGGATGCGGTCGCTGATGAACAGCTCGGGGTCGAGGACGCCGTTCGCGAACAGCTCCGCCGCCCGCTCGTAGCTGTGCAGCACCGCCATCGAGCCGGTGATGGTGATCTCCTGGTTGTAGATGCGGTACGGGTCGATGGTCACGCGGGTCGCGTAGTCGGCGACCCCGAACTGCAGGAACGTGCCCGCCTTGGCCACCCGGTCCAGGCCGTCCTGGATCGCCGCCGCGTTCCCCGTCGCGTCGATCACGACCTCCCAGCCCTGCGGCCGCTCCAGTTCGTCCGCGCTCGCCGCGGACGCCGAGACGCCGAGCCGGCGGGCCGTCTCCAGCCGCGCCGGGTTGAGGTCGACCACGTCCACGCTCGCCGCGCCCGTCCGCTTGGCCAGCTCCAGCATCATCAGGCCCATGGTCCCGGAGCCGTAGATCAGCACATGGGCGGCGAGCCGGGACCGCAGGATGTCGTAGCCGCGCACCGCGCAGGACAGCGGCTCGATCAGCGCGGCGTCCTGGGTGCGCACATGCTCGGGCAGCTGCACGCAGTTCGCCACCGGTGCCACCGCGTACTGGGCCGCGCCGCCCGCGGTGGTCACGCCGATCGCGGCCCAGCGCTCGCAGAGGTTGTTGTGGCCGCTGCGGCAGTAACGGCACTCGTAGCAGTACAGCGACGGGTCGACCGCCACCCGGTCGCCGACGGCGACCTCGGTGACCTGAGTGCCCACGCCGACCACCTGGCCCGCGAACTCATGGCCGGGCACGATCGGCAGCTTGGGCGCGAACTCGCCCTGGAGGATGTGCAGATCCGTGCCGCACAGCCCGCAGGCCGCCACCTCGACGACGACCTCGCGAGGTCCTGGCGTCGGGTCGGGGACCTCGGTGACGACGGCGCGGCCCACGGACTCGATGACGGCGGCCTTCATTTCACGGCTCCCAACGACAGGCCCTGGACCAGCTTGTCCTGGGCGGCGAACCCCGCGGCGAGCACCGGCAGGGAGATGACGAGCGACGCGGCGCACACCTTCGCCAGGAACAGGCCCTGGCTGGTGATGAAGCCGGTCAGGAAGACGGGGGCGGTCTCGGCGACCACGCCCGTGAGGACCCGGGCGAACAGCAGCTCGTTCCAGCTGAAGATGAAGCAGATCAGCGCCGTCGCGGCGATACCGGGCAGGGCGATGGGGGCCACGATCCGGCCGAGCACCGTGGGCAGCCGGGCGCCGTCCACCCGGGCGGCCTCGATCACCGCCACCGGGACCTCGGCGAGGAACGACTGCATCATCCAGACCGCGATCGGCAGGTTCATGGCCGTGTAGAGGATGACCAGGAGCCAGATGTTGTCGAGCATCCCGGCGTTCTTCGCGAACAGGTAGATCGGCAGCAGGCCCGCCACGGCCGGCAGCATCTTCGTCGACAGGAAGAAGAACAGGACGTCCGTCCACTTCTTCACTGGGCGGATCGACAGCGCGTAGGCCGCCGGGAGCGCCAGCAGCAGGACGCACAGCGTCGAGACCACCGACGCCACCGTCGAGTTGATCAGCGCGGGCCACGGGCTGGCCCCGCCGCCGGTGCCGAAGAACTCGCGGTAGCCGTCCAGGGTCAGGGCGGCGGTGAACGAGGGCGGGTTGGTCGCCGCGTCCTGTTCGGAGTGGAAGGACGTCAGCGCCATCCAGGCGATGGGCAGGAAGAACAGGATGCCGGCGAGCCAGGCCACCAGGCCCAGGCCGACGCCCCTGCGGCGGCGGGCGGGAACGACTGCGGCGCTCATGCGCGGGACACCTCCTCGCGGAACAGCGACGACACCACGCGCAGCGCGAAGGTCGCGATGATGATCGAGCCGATGACCACCAGGACGCCCGCGGCCGAGGCGAGGCCGTTCTCGTGGGCCTGGTAGAAGCTCTGGTAGACGGTGTAGGGCAGGTTCGCGGTGCCCAGGCCGCCGGACGTGATCGTGAAGACCGCGTCGAAGTTCTGGACGATGTAGATCGAGCCCAGCAGCGCGCCGAGTTCGAGGTAGCGGCGCAGATGGGGCAGGGTCAGATGGCGGAAGATCTGCCAGTCGCTCGCCCCGTCCACCCGGGCGGCCTCGATCTGCTGCTGGTCGCGGCTCTGCAGCCCGGCGAGCAGGATCAGCATCATGAACGGCGTCCACTGCCAGACCAGGGCCGCCTCGACGGCGAGCAGCGGGGTGTCGGAGATCCAGTCGGGCTGGGGCCCGCCCACATAGTGCAGCAACCCGTTGAAGAGACCGTATTCAGGGTTGTAGAGCACATGTTTCCAGAGCAGGGCGGCGGCCACGGGCACGACGAGGAACGGTGCGATCAGCAGGGTGCGGACCACACCCCGGCCGCGGAAGCGCCGGTTCAGGAGCAGCGCGAGCGCCAGGCCGAGCACCAGAGATGCCAGCACCACCGCCACCGTGAGCAGCACGGTCGTCCACACCGAGTGGCGCAGATCGGCGTCGGTGAGCACCTGCCGGTAGTTGTCGACGCCGGTGAAGCGGCGGGCCTTGGGATAGAGGGCGTTCCAGTCGAAGAACGAGATCACCAGCGTGGCCACGAAGGGCAGCTGGGTCACCGCGATCATGAAGATCAGGGCGGGGAGCAGCGGGGCCCGGGTCGCCCAGGCGCGCAGCCGGGCGGGCGGCGGCGCAGCGGCGCGTACGGGTGTCGCTGACATCGGTGCTGTCGTCGTGGCGGTCATCGTCCCTCGTACTCCTTGGCGATCTTCTCGGCGAGTTGCTGGGACTTCTTGAGGGCCGCATCGACGGACTGGCGTCCGGCGATGGCCGCGCTGATCTCCTGGGAGACCTTGGTGCCGAGGTCGGTGAACTCGGGGATGCCGACGAACTGGATGCCGGGTGCGGGACGCGGCTGCACACCGGGGTCGCCCGGCCGGGCGCTCTCGATGGCGTCCTTCGTCATGTCCTGGAAGGCGGCGGCCTCCTGCCGGTAGGCGGGGTTGGTGTAGGTCGAGGCGCGCTTGCCGGCCGGCACGTCGGACCAGCCGATGGTGTCGCCGACCAACTGCTCGTATCCCTTGCCGGACGCCCAGGAGACGAACTTCCATGCCTTGTCGGGGTTGCGGGAGGCGTTCTGGATGCCCCAGGCCCAGGTGTAGAGCCAGCCGGAGGAGTCGGTCTTCTCCACCGGGGCGGGGGCGTAGCCGAGCTTGCCCTTGACCGGGGACTTGTCCGCCTCCAGGAGGCCGGCCGCGGAGGTGGCGTCGTACCACATGGCGACCTTGCCCTGGGTCATGTTGTTGAGGCACTCGGCGAACCCGGACTGGGCGGCGCCGGACTCGCCGTGCTCGCGCACCAGGTCGACATAGAACTTCGTCGCCTTCACGAACTCGGGGGAGTCGAGGTGTGCCTTCCAGCCCTTGTCGAACCAGGTGCCGCCGAAGGTGTTCACCACGGTGGTGAGCGGCGCCATCAGCTCGCCCCAGCCGGGCAGACCGCGCAGGCAGATGCCCTTCATGCCGGGCTGGGCGCCGTCCGCCTTGGCGGCGAGGTCGGCCACCTGGGTCCAGGTCGGGTGCGCGGGCATCGTCAGGCCCTTCTCGGCGAACACGTCCTTGCGGTACATGAGGAAGGACGACTCGCCGTAGAAGGGCTGACCGTAGAGCTTGCCGTCGTCGCCGGTCAGGGACTGGCGCATCGGCTTGAGGACGTCCTGCTCGTCGTAGGCCGGGTCCTCGGCGACGTAGGAGTCCATCGCGTGCAGCCAGCCGTTGCGGGCGTAGATGGGGATCTCGTAGTTGCTCAGCGTCGCCACGTCGTACTGGCCGGCCTGGTTGGCGAAGTCCTGGCTGATCTTGTCACGGACGTCGTTCTCGGGCAGCACCGTGAAGCTCACCTTGATGCCGGTCTCCTTGGTGAAGTGCGCGGCGGTGAGCTTCTGCAACTCGGTCATCTGGGGGTTGTTGACCATCAGTACGTTGATGGAGTCGCCGCCGGAACCGGACCCGCCCGCGCCGACCCAGCAGCCGGAGAGCAGCGGGGCGAGCAGCGTCCCTGCGGCGGCCATGGCGAGCGTGGCTCGCGGCCTCCGTCGGCTCTGGGTGCGCATGGATCGCTCCTGGAAGATGTGGGGACCAAAGAAGACAGGGAGATGCAAGGGGCACCGCCGGGTGGGCGCGGAATCCCTGGGTAACGCCTGGACATGTGTCGTTCAGACCCGGATGACCTGCGGCCCCAGCAGTGAGTACCGGTGGGCCTCGGTCGCCGGGAGCAGGGTGCTCGTCACGATCGCCTCCAGCGTGCCGACATCGGCGAACCGGCAGAAGCTGACCGCCCCGAACTTGGTGTGCGTGCCCGCGAAGACGGTGCGCCGGGCGGCCCGGACGGCCTGCGTCTTGACCTCGCTGACCGCCGGGTCGGGGGTGGTCAGACCGTGCTCGCGGGAGATGCCGTTGGCGCCGATGAAGGCGAGGTCGACCACGAATCCGCTGAGCATCTTCGTGGTCCAGTGGTCGACGGTCGCCAGTGTGCCGGGCCGGACCCGGCCGCCGAGCAGCAGCACCGAGACGTTCTCGGCCTCGGCCAGCGCGCCGGCGACCGGCAGGGATGCGGTGACCACGGTCAGCGGCCGGTCCACGGACAGCGACTCGGCGATGAGCTGCGGGGTGAAGCCCTCGTCGACGAACACCGTCTCCGCGTCCCCGAGCAACTCGGCCGCCGCGGCGGCGATCCGGCGCTTCTCGGGCACGTGGCTGGTGGCCCGGAAGGCGAGCGTCGTCTCGAACCCGGCGCTCTCCACGGGATAGGCGCCCCCGTGGGTGCGGCGCACCAGGCCGTGGTCCTCCAGGGCGCGCAGATCGCGCCGGATGGTCTCCTTGGCCACGCCCAGCTCGGTGGCGAGCACGGTGACGTCGACGGAGCCGGCGGCCCGCGCGGCCCGCACGATCTCCCGCTGGCGCTCTTCGGCCGTCCTGGCGCTCATCGCTTCACCTGCCTCCACGCCGAGGTGTGCCCGTTCGGGCCCGGTGCGACCCATGGGGGAAGTTGTACAGCGGGTGTGCGGCGCTGACCAGGTCTGTTGCGCGCCCGATGCTGCCCGTGTGGGCCCGATCGCCGAGCGGAGTGCCCGCCTCGGACCTGCGCGGCTGCGCGGGCAGGGGGGAGAACGGGCAGGGTGTCTGCCCGAATACGCGGGCGGGCGGGCCCGATCGGTGCCCGCCCGCCCGCGTGAACGATGTTTTTTCGCCGCCGCCGGTCTGCCGCCGGTCTGCCGCCGGTCTGCTGCCGGTGGCCGCCCCGGCCGCCGTCAGTACGGCCAGATCGGCGGATCGTTCACGAAGTGTCCGCCGAGGTGGGTGTGGGCAGGATCGTCCGGGGCCAGTTCGCCCTGCTCGGCGATCAGCTTGGCGGCGTACGGCTCCGAGTCGTCCTGCGGTGCGTAGCCGAGCGCACGCGCGGACGTCAGGTCCCACCACAGGCGCGTGTTGGCGGACGAGCCGTGCACCACGGTGTGCCCGACGTGCTCGGCGGTCAGGGCCGCGTGCAGCAGCCGGGCCCCGTCGGCCGGGCTCATCCACACCGAGAGCATCCGCACGCTGGTCGGCTCGGGGAAGCAGGAGCCGATGCGGATGGAGACGGTCTCCAGGCCGTGCTTGTCCCAGTAGAGCTGTGCGAGGTCCTCGCCGAAGCACTTGGACAGGCCGTAGAAGGTGTCGGGGCGGCGCGGGGTGTCGACGGGGATCAGCGGGTCGTCGCCGCGCGGGGCGGGCGTGAAGCCGACCGCGTGGTTGGAGGAGGCGAACACGATCCGGGGCACGCCCGCCTCGCGGGCCGCCTCGTACAGGTGGTAGGTGCCCTCGATGTTCGCCTTCAGGACCTTCTCGAAGGTCGATTCCAGGGAGATGCCCGCGAGGTGGATGATCGCGTCGACGCCCCGCACGGCCTCCCGCAGCGCCTCGGTGTCCGAGAGGTCCGCGGTGATCGCGTCCGGCTCGCCCTCGATCGGCCGCACGTCGAACAGCCGCAGCGCGTAGCCGTAGTCCGGGAGCAGCTCCCGCATCAAGGTGCCGAGCCCGCCGGCGGCGCCGGTGAGCAGAACGGTGCGGGGAGCGGGCATCCTCGGTCTCCTCGGGTCAACGTGACTCAACAGCCGCATTCATGGCCAGCATTCACATTCATGGACACGCTAGGGAGCCGCGGTCCGGCTCGTCAAGTGTGGCGTGGGGTGGGGAAATCCGCTCTCTTGTTGCGGGTTTGCCCGCTTGACCGGCCCCAACTGCGGCCCGTAGCGTGGCCGTTCAGAAATATAGACGCCGATCATAAACATGCAACGTCAGGGAGCGCCCGTGACGTCAGCTTCTCTCGCCGCCCGACTCCGCAACCCCAGCGGGCCGCTGTTCTTCCCCGTCACCCCGTACGGCGCCGACGGCTCCGTGGACCTCGACGTCTACGGCGCGCATGTGCGCCGGGGTGTCCGGGCCGGGGCCGCAGCCGTGTTCGCCTGCTGCGGCACCGGGGAGTTCCACGCGCTGCTGCCCGAGGAGTTCGAGTCCTGCGTGCGCGCCGCCGTCGAGGCGGCCGGCGGACGGGTGCCGGTGGTCGCGGGCGCCGGCTACGGCACCGCGCTCGCCACACGCTATGCGCGGCTCGCCCGGGACGCCGGGGCCGACGGGCTGCTCGCCATGCCGCCGTACCTCGTCGTCGCCGGCCAGGAGGGCCTGCTGCGGCACTACCGGGAGGTCGCCGCCGCCACCGACCTGCCCGTGATCGTCTACCAGCGCGACAACGCGGTGTTCACCCCGCCCACGGTGGCCGAACTCGCCCGCACGGAGGGGATCATCGGCTTCAAGGACGGCCTCGGCGACCTGGACCTGATGCAGCGCATCGTCAGTGCCGTACGCACCGAGGCCCCCGGCGACTTCCTGTACTTCAACGGTCTGCCGACCGCCGAGCACACCCAACTCGCCTACCGCGCCCTCGGCATCACCCTCTACTCCTCGGCCGTCTTCTGCTTCGCACCCGAGATCGCCCTCGCCTTCCACCGGGCGTTACGCGACGGCGACGAGACCACCGCACACCGGCTCCTGGACGGCTTCTACCGCCCCTTCGTGGAACTGCGCGCCCAGGGCCGCGGCTACGCGGTCGCCCTCGTCAAGGCGGGCGTGCGGCTGCGCGGCCTCGACGTCGGCGAGGTCAGGCCCCCGCTGCACGAGCCGAGTGAGGACCACGTCAAACAGCTCGCCCAGCTGATCGAGCGCGGGTACGCGCTGCTGGAGGCGGGCGCGTGAAGTCCTCGGCGTTCGTCTACCCCTGGGACGTCAACGGCGACCCGGAGGCGCCCGCGCGGCTCGCCCGGCTCGGCGCGGCCCAGGTCACCCTCGCCGCCGCCTACCACTCCACGCGCGCGCTGACCCCCCGCCACCCGCGCCACCGCGTCGTCACCGCCGAACACGCCGCCGTGCTCTACCCCCTCGGCGACCGCTGGGCGGGCCGGGTCCCGCGCCCCCACCCGGCCGGCGACTGGGCGCCCGGCGACGCCTACGGCGAGGCCGCCGAGGCGCTGGCCGCGGCCGGCCTTGAGGTGCATACCTGGGTCGTCCTCGCGCACAACTCCCGCCTGGGCGCCGACCATCCGGACACCTCCGTCGTCAACGCCTACGGCGACCGCTACCCGTGGGCCCCCTGTATCGCACAGCCCGCCACGAGCGCGTACCTCGTCGACCTGGCGGCCGAGGCCGCCGTGCGCCCCGGCGCGCGCGGCACCGAACTGGAGTCCCTGGGCTGGTACGGGCTCGCCCATCTGCACGCCCACGACAAGATCGGCGGGGTGGGGCTCGGCGAGGCCGGGCAGTACCTGATGTCGCTGTGCTTCTGCCCCGACTGCCGCACGGGGTACGGCGAACGGGGTTTGGACCCCGACGACCTGGCCGCCCGGGTGCGGACGGCGCTGGAGCCGCTGTGGCGGGGCGCGCCCGACGACGGCGGCTGGGCGGGTGTGGCGAAGCTCCTCGGCGAACCGCCGGCCGCCGCCACGCGCGCGTGGCGCGACGCCACCGCCCGCACACTCCAGGAGGCGGCCGTCGCCGCCGTCCGCGCCGCCGCGCCCGAGGGCTTCCAGGTGCTGCTGCACGCGGACCCGGTGTCGTACCACTGCGGCGCCAACGCGGGCGTGGACCCCGCGCACATCCTGACCGTCGCGGACGGGGTCGTCGTGCCGTGCACCGGCGGCCCGGGGCTGCTTGCGCCCTTCGCGGACCAGCGGCGCGCGGGCGCCGTGCTCGCGGCCAACTTCACCGTGGTCTCCGGCATGGGTGGCAGCCCCGGCACCCTGGCGGCGGACGCGGCCCGCGCCCGGACCGCGGGCGCCACCGAACTACGCCTGTACCACGCCGGGTTGGCATCGGACGATGACCTGATGGCGGTGCGGAAGGCGTTTGCGCGGCGCTGAGCGAACGGCGGGGGCGGTGGCTCTGGGGTGTCGGCGGTGGTTGTGGTTCGGGCTGGGGGTTGGTGATATGCGGGTGTGTCACGTGGGGTTGGGGTCGGATGGCGGCTTGGTGGTGGTGCGGGAGGCGTTTGCGGGGCGGTGGGCGAGTGACAGGGCCGTCAGGAGCAGTGCTCCGCCGAACAGCGGCAACAGGAGCCGGTGGTCGGCCAGTTCGACCAGGGCGGCACCGGCGGCCAGCCCGATCACGTTCGGCGTGAACATCACGGTGTTGGCGGTCGCGGTCACCCGGCCCAGCAGCGGGCCGGGCGTCTCGCGCTGCACCGCGGTGAGCGCGGCGATCAGCACGCACGGCAGCCCCACCCCGGTCGCCACGCTGCCGGCCAGCGCCAACGCCTCGTCGGGCACCGCCCGCGCGGCCACCGCCGGCGCCAGCAGGGCGATACCGGCCGCCGCGAACCCGCACTCCCCGAGCCGGCGCAGCGCCGCCCCGGAGACCAGCCCGACCGCCACCGAGCCGACCCCCTGCGCGGCGTACAGCACGCCCGCGTAGGCGGGGGAGCGGCCGAGGCCGTCCACGACGGCGTACGTCATCGCGCCGGTCAGGGCGGCGAAGAGCATCGTCACGCCGCCCGCCCGGACCAGCGCGCGCAGCGCCGGGTGCGCCCACAGATGCCGCACACCCCCCGCGGTCTGCCCGCACCAGCCGACGCCGGGCCGGCCGGGCCGCTCCCCGCCGACGCGCAGCAGGACGCACAGCCCCGCGGCCAGCACGAAGGTGACCGCGTCCAGCAGGGCCACGGCCGCCCCGCCGTACGCCGCGTAGAGACCGGCCCCGGCCGGCGGGGCCATCAGCTTCATGCCCTCGTTGGCGGTCATCCGCAGCCCGTTGAAGTCGCCGAGCAGGTCGGGGGCGACGGCCGCGGCGACGAGCGCCGACTCGGCGGCGTCGTGTACGACGCCCGCGGCGCCGTACATGAACAGCACCGCGAACAGCAGCCACAGGCCGTCCGGGGAGTCGACGGTGAACAGGGTCAGCAGCAGGCCGGCCAGGAACAGGTTCAGGGCGATGAGCAGCGGCTTGCGGCGCACCCGGTCGGCGAGCGTGCCGAGCGCCGGACCCGCAAGGGTCGGCGCCCACATCGCCAGCATGCACAGCGCGGCCAGCCCGTTCGAACCGGTGAGGTCCTTGACCCATACGCCCGACGCCAGCCACAGCGAGGACGTGCCGAAGCCCGACACCACCACCCCCGCCAGATACAGCCCCGCGTTGCGGTCCCGCAGGACGCGTGCCACCGCCCAGGAAGAATCCATGCTCGTCATGCCTGGCCATGGTGGGTCTGAGGCAGGGGCGCGGGCATCGGGCAGATGCCCTGGAAACCGCGGGCCGCGGTGTTCGGTCGGCCCCGGGCCGTGCGATGAGTTCCACAGTCGGCGCCGGTCTGCCCTCTAAGGGGCCCTTACGTACGACAGGAGAAGCAGGCATGACCGATACGATGGTCGACCTCGGCCCGCAGACGCGCATCGTGGCGCGGCTCGCCGAGGGGGTGACCGACGAGCAGCTTTCGGCGCCGACGCCGTGCCCGGACTACACGGTGCGCAACCTGCTGGGGCATGTGCTGGGGCTGGCCACGGCGTTCCGCGACGCGGCCGGCAAGCGGCTCGGCGCCACCACCGACACCAGCCCGGACGCCGCCGTGCCGGACATCGGCCCGGACTGGCGCACGGAGCTGCCCAAGGCGCTCGCGGAACTCGCCGGGGCCTGGCGCGATCCGGACGCCTGGACCGGTATGACACGGGCCGGCGGGGTGAACCTGCCCGGCGCCGTCGCGGGCGCGGTGGCCGCGGACGAGTTGGTGATCCACGGCTGGGACCTGGCGCGGACCACCGGTCAGCCCTACGAGCCCGACCCGGCCGCTCTCCAGGCGTCGTACGCCTTCCTGCTCGCCGCGGCCGAGCCCCCGGGCGGGGACAGGGGGCCGTTCGGCCCGGTCGTCCCCGTCCCGGCCGACGCACCCCTGCTGGACCGAACGGTGGGCCTGAGCGGCCGGGACCCGCACTGGGCCCTCCGGGGGTGAAGCGGGGGCCTGTCCGGCGGTTCCCTCGCGGAACCGCCGGGGCGGCCAAGCCACCCGAGGAAGACCCACCCCACACCACCACCGACCGCGGCGCCGTGGGGCGGGGCGATCGGTGGTGTGTCGGCTGGGCTGGCGAGAGCCGTGGAGCGGGGGCCGGTGGGTGCGGGACGCGGCTGCGCCACTTGCCGCGGCGTCGGGGGCGGTGGCCGGGCGGTCGCTCGCGTGTCGGTCGCGCCGGCGCGAGCCGCGGAGCGGGAGGCCGGTGGGTGCCGGGCGTGGAAGTCGGAGAGTGCCGGACGCGGTAGTCGGTGAGTGTGGCGTGGGGGCGGCGACGGGGGTGAACGCCCTGTGCTTCCTGGCCAGTTGAAGGAGCCGGCGTTGCGGGCCCAGCCTGGAGCGGCGCGGCCGGGGCCGCGTGGACGGTGTCACGGTCGTCGGGTTGACCGTGGCCGGCCTGGAGGCGTGACCAACTGCCGTCCGGTCCGCGTCCCGGGCGTCGAAAAGTACCGAAAACTCGGCGCGTCCCCCTTCTTCTGTCCGAAGCATTGACGAAACATGCGGCCCCTCTTACCTTCATCGCGTCGTACCTCGTACGTCATATATGAGACGCGATATGCGAGATCACATACGCGAGATCCGAGAGGCGCGCATGACCTCTGTGCCCATGCCGATCCCGTCCCGTACGCAGTTCGTGCTGGACGCGATCAAACACCGCATCCTCACCGGGCAGTTGACGCCCGGACAGGCCCTGGTCGAGACCGAGTTGGCCGCGCAGTTCGGGGTGTCCAAGACCCCGGTGCGCGAGGCGCTCAAGACCCTGGCCGGGACCGGACTGGTCGTGATGAGCCAGTACAAGGGCGTCACGGTGCGCATGGTGGACGCGGACATGGCGCGCGAGGTCTACGACGTGCGGCTGCTTCTCGAACCCGAGGCGCTGCGCCGGGCGGTGCGCCGCGGTGCCTCCCTTGAGGAGGCGCGGGACGCCCTGACCCGGGCCGACCGCGCCACCGACACCGCCGAACGCTCTCTGGCCAACCGGGAGTTCCACCGCGCGCTGTACATACCGTGCGGCAATCCGCTGCTCGGCCGGATGCTCGACGAGGTCCGCGACCAGGCCGCCCTGGTCTCCGCCGTCGCCTGGGCCGCCGACCCCTCCTGGGAGCGGGAGGCGGGCGAGCACCGGGAGATCCTGCGGCTCGCCCTGGCGGGCGACGCGGACGGCGCGGCGGACGCCCTGCGCTCCCATATCGGGTCGTTCGTGCGGCGCGCGTTCCCCGACGCGGAGCACGAGCCGACGAAGCAACAGCAACAGGCACGGCAACACCAACGACAGGCGCAGCAACGGCAAGAGCAGGAACAGCAACAACAGGCACAGCAACGGCAAGAGCAGGAACAGCAACAACAGGCACAGCAACAGCAAGAGCAGGAACAGCAGGCACGGCAACAGGAAGGGCAGGAATGAGCGCGAGGTTCGAGGCCCAGCGGACCGCCCTGGCCGACGTGGTGGCCATCCCGGTGACCCCGTTCGCCGCAGACGGCACCGTCGACCGGGACACCCACCGGGCCCTGCTGCGCCGGCTGCTCGACGGCGGCGTCGTCACCCTGACCCCCAACGGCAACACCGGCGAGTTCTACGCCCTCACCCCCGAAGAGCGCCGCCTGGTCACACAGTTGACCGTCGACGAGGTCGGCGACCGGGCCGAGATCCTGGTCGGCGTCGGCCATGACGTGCCCTCCGCCGTCGCCTCCGCCCGCGAGGCCCGTGTGCTCGGCGCCTCGATGGTGATGGTCCACCAGCCCGTCCACCCCTATGTCTCCCAGCGCGGCTGGATCGACTACCACCGCGCCATCGCGGAGGCCGTCCCCGAGCTGGGCGTCGTCCCCTACATCCGCAACGCCCAGCTGACCGGCGCCAGCCTCGCCGAACTCGCCGACGCCTGCCCGAACGTGATCGGCGTCAAGTACGCCGTCCCGGACGCCGCCCGCTTCGCCGCCTTCGCCCGGGACGCGGGCCTCGACCGCTTCGTGTGGGTGGCCGGACTCGCCGAGCCCTACGCCCCCTCCTACTTCTCCGCGGGCGCCACCGGCTTCACCTCCGGCCTGGTGAACGTCGCCCCGGCCGTGTCGCGGAACATGATCGAGGCGCTGCGCTCGGGGGACTACCCGGCGGCGATGAAGGTGTGGGAGCAGATCCGCCGGTTCGAGGAGCTGCGCGCGGCGAACGGTTCGGCCAACAACGTCACCGTCGTCAAGGAGGCCCTTGCCTCGCTCGGCCTGTGCCGCCGCGACGTCCGCCCGCCCAGCCGGCCGCTGCCCGAGGACGAGCGGGCCGAGGTCGCCGCGATCGTCGCCGGATGGTCGATATGACCGCCGCCCCGCGCAAGGCCCCCGAGGAACTGCGCAGCCACCAGTGGTACGGCACCGACGGGCTGCGCTCCTTCAGCCACCGTGCCCGCACCCGTCAGCTCGGCTATCTGCCCGAGGAGCACCTGGGCAAGCCGGTCATCGCGATCCTCAACACCTGGTCCGACATCAACCCCTGCCATGTGCACCTGCGCGACCGCGCGCAGGCCGTCAAGCGCGGGGTGTGGCAGGCGGGCGGCTTCCCGCTGGAGTTCCCGGTCGCCACCCTGAGCGAGACCTTCCAGAAGCCGACCCCGATGCTGTACCGCAATCTGCTCGCCATGGAGACCGAGGAACTGCTGCGCTCCTATCCGGTCGACGGCGCGGTGCTGCTGGGCGGCTGCGACAAGTCCACGCCCGCACTGCTCATGGGCGCCGCGAGCGTCGACCTGCCGACGGTGTTCGTGCCGGCCGGGCCGATGCTGCCCGGTCACTGGCGGGGCGAGGTGCTGGGCTCCGGCACCGACATGTGGAAGTACTGGGACGACAAGCGGGCCGGTCTGATCGGCGACTGCGAGATGTCGGAGCTGGAGAGCGGCCTCGCCCGCTCGCCGGGCCACTGCATGACCATGGGGACGGCGTCCACGCTGACCGCGGCGGCCGAGGCGCTCGGGGTGACGGTGCCGGGCGCGTCCAGCATCCCGGCCGTGGACTCCGGGCACGACCGGATGGCCGCGGCGTCCGGGCTGCGTATCGTCGAACTGGTTCACCGGGACCGCCGGTTGTCGCAGATCCTCATCCGTGCGGCCTTCGCGGACGCGGTCACGACCGTGCTCGGCCTCGGCGGCTCGACCAACGCCGTCATCCATCTGATCGCCATGGCGGGCCGGGCGGGCGTGCGGCTCACCCTGGACGACTTCGACCGCATCGCCCGCACGGTCCCGGTGCTGGCCAACGTCCGGCCCGGCGGACGGACGTACCTCATGGAGGACTTCCACTTCGCGGGCGGGCTGCCCGGCTTCCTCTCCCGCATCCCCGACCTGCTGCATCTGGACCGGCCGACGGTCGCGCACGACACCCTGCGCGCGCAGCTCGCCGGTGCCCGGGTGCACAACGACGACGTGATCCGGCCGCGCGCCAACCCGGTCGCGCACGAGGGCGGGGTGGCCGTGCTGCGCGGCAACCTCTGCCCGGACGGTGCCGTCATCAAGCACATCGCCGCCGAGCCGCACCTGCTCAAGCACACCGGTCCCGCGGTCGTCTTCGACGACTACAGGACCATGCAGCGCACCATCGACGACCCGGCCCTCGGCATCACCGCCGACAGCGTGCTGGTGCTGCGCAACGCGGGGCCCAAGGGCGGCCCCGGGATGCCCGAGTACGGGATGCTGCCCATCCCCGACCACCTGCTCAAGCAGGGCGTGCGGGACATGGTGCGGATCTCCGACGCCCGGATGAGCGGCACGAGTTACGGCGCGTGCGTGCTGCACGTGGCCCCCGAGGCGTATGTCGGCGGGCCGCTGGCGCTGGTGCGCACCGGGGACTCCATCACCCTGGACGTCGAGGCCCGCACCCTGCGGCTCCAGGTGTCCGACGAGGAGCTGGAGCGGCGCAGGGCGCGGTGGACACCGCCGCCCGTGCGCTACGAGCGCGGCTACGGCGCGCTCTACAGCGAGCAGATCACCCAGGCCGACACCGGCTGCGACTTCGAGTTCCTGGCCCGACCGGGCCGGGTGCAGGACCCCTACGCGGGCTAGCCCCGCCGCGGTCGCCCGCGGCCGGACAGCCGAACACCCGAATGGAAAGCGCTTCACTCAAACGCACGTACGAGCCGTACCAGATCACGCCGACGACGTCACCGGCGTCGAGACCGAACTGCTGCGCGCCAACGACATCGAGTCCGACGACACCTCCTGCGTCCGCGTCCGCACCCCCCGGGGCCCGGTCGCCGTGGCCGCGACCCTGTGCGCCGAGCGGCCGGGCGAGCCGTACGTCATGGTGCACGGCGACCGCGGCCGGATCACCTTCTGGTACAAGCAGGACCGGGTGCTGCTGCAACGGGCGGGACACGGTCCCGAGGAGAGCGAGTACGGCCGCACGGACCTGCTGGAGAACCTCGTCGCACACCTGACCAGCGGGCAGGAGCCGCTGGTCCCGCCGGCCGCGACGGGCGCCTTCATGCAGGTCGCCGAGGCGATCCGGCGGGCCCCCGAACCGGTCGCGCTGCCCGCCGGGGCCTGGCGGTTCCTGCCCGCCGAGAACCGCCGGGTGGTGCCCGGCGTCGACGGGCTCGTCGCGGCCTGTGCCGACACCCTCGCCCTCTACTCCGAGCTGGGTGCCCCCTGGGCCCCACCGAAAGAGGTGAGCACCTGATGACGACCGACGACACCCTGGTGCTGCGCGTCGCGGGCCGCCCGGTCGGCCGCTACCTCACCCGGCCCGAACTTCCGGCCCGGCTCTCCCCGCGCCCCTTCCTGCACCCCGTCACCACCCTGGCCGGCACGGCGGTCACCGAGCTGAGCCCCGCCGACCACCTCCACCACCTCGGCGTCGGTGTCGCCGTTCCCGACGTCGAGGGACACAACTTCTGGGGCGGCCGGACCTTCCTCCGCGACCG
This sequence comes from Streptomyces sp. NPDC004629, assembly GCF_042873595.1. Classification (NCBI taxonomy): domain Bacteria; kingdom Bacillati; phylum Actinomycetota; class Actinomycetes; order Kitasatosporales; family Streptomycetaceae; genus Streptomyces; species Streptomyces sp. NPDC004629. The sequence goes on from NZ_JBIALO010000025.1 coordinate 18,741, forward strand.
CGGCCCCACCGAACTCGACAACCACGGCGCCCAGCGTCACATCGCCTTCCCGTTGCGCGACCCCGACGGCTTTGTGGAGGAGCTGCGCTGGGTGGCCGCCGGACGCGAGCTGCTGCGCGAGCGACGCACCGTCGCCGCCACCGAACTCACGGCCGCCGCCTGGGCGCTGGACTTCACCTTCTCCCTCACCAACGTCACCGCGGCCCCGCTGTCGATCGGCAGCCCCGCCACCAACGGGCGGCCCGGCGCGGCCTACGGCGGCTTCTTCTGGCGGGCCCGCGCGGCGGCCCGCGCGCCCGAGGCCTTCACCGCCGACCGCGCGGGCGAGCCCGAGGTGCACGGCAGGACCGCCGACTGGCTGGCCCTGGCGGGCGAGGACTGGACGCTGGTGTTCGCCGGGGCCACCGCGGACACCCGGCGCGACCCGTGGTTCGTGCGCACCGCCCAGTACCCGGGCGTGGGCTCCGCACTGGCACACACCGAGCGGCTGCCCGTCCCGCCCGGCGGGACCGTCGTACGCCGCGTCGTCACCGTCGTCGCCGACGGCCGCCTGGGCCGGGACGAGGCCACGGCGCTGGTACGCAAGGCGGTGAGCCCATGAGCCTGCGCGGCGCCGACCTCGGCGACGGGACCTACCGCAACCCGGTCCTCGACGCCGACTGGTCCGACCCGGACGTCGTCCGCGTCGGCGACGACTACTACCTCACCGCCTCCAGCTTCGGCCGCGCCCCAGGACTGCCGCTGCTGCACTCCCGCGACCTGGTCAACTGGACGCTGGTCGGCCATGCGCTGCCCGCCCTGGAACCGGCCGCGCGGTTCGCCCTGCCGCGCCACGACTGCGGGGTGTGGGCGCCGTCGCTGCGCCACCACGACGACCGCTTCTGGATCTTCTGGGGCGACCCCGACCAGGGCGTCCTCCAGGTCAACGCGCCCGAGATCCGCGGCCCCTGGACCGCGCCGCACCTCCTGAAGGAGGGCAAGGGACTGATCGACCCCTGCCCGCTGTGGGACGAGGAGAGCGGCGAGGCCTATCTGGTGCACGCCTGGGCCAGGTCACGCTCCGGCATCAAGAATCGGCTCACCGGCCACCGCATGCACCCCGACGGCACCGGCCTGCTGGACGACGGCAAGGTGATCGTCGACGGCGACCGGATCCCCGGCTGGTTCACCCTGGAGGGCCCCAAGCTCTACCGGCACGACGGCTGGTTCTGGATCTTCGCGCCCGCCGGGGGAGTGGCGACGGGCTGGCAGGGCGTCTTCCGGTCCCGCGCGTTCTTCGGGCCGTACGAGGAGCGGTCCGTCCTGGAGCAGGGGGACACCGATGTCAACGGGCCGCACCAGGGCGGCTGGGTGCGCACCCCGTCAGGCGAGGACTGGTTCCTGCACTTCCAGCAGCGCGGCGCGTACGGCCGGGTGGTCCACCTCCAGCCGATGCGCTGGGCCGCCGGGGGCTGGCCGGTGCTCGGGGACGACGGCAGCCCGGTCGCCGTCCACCGCAAACCCGCTCTGCCGCCCCAGCCGGCCGCCGCGCCCGCCACCGACGACGACTTCCCCGGCGGACGGTACGGGCGGCAGTGGCAGTGGACGGCCAATCCGCGGGACGGCTGGGCCACCCAGCACTCCGGGGACGGGCTCAGGCTGGCCTGTGTCCGCTCGGCCGGCCCGCACGACCTGCGCGCGGTGCCGAACGTTCTCACCCAGCGGCTGCCCGGCTCGCCGTGCGCGGCCGAGGTCGAACTGCGGCTGGACGGCGCGGAGGCGGGCGCGCGGGCCGGACTCGCGGTGCTCGGGGACGCCTACGCCTGGATCGGGCTCGAACGGGACGCGGACGGCACGGTCCGGCTCGTGCACCGGTTCGCCGAGCCCGCCGCGGCGGGCTCGGGGGTGTCCCCGGGGCCGTGGGGGAGCGAGCGGGACGCCGCCCGGCCGGTCCCCGTGCCCGCGGGGCGGGTCCGGCTGCGGATCGAGGCCGGATCCGGGGCGCGCTGCCGCTTCGCCTACGACGCCGGGGCCGGGCTGCGCCGCTCGGGACCCGTGTTCGCCGCCACGCCCTGGCGCTGGGTCGGCGCCCTGCTCGGCCTGTTTGCCCAGGCGCCCGAGGGACCGGGCCATGCCGGGGCGGCCGTCTTCACGCACTTCCGCATCACCCCGTCCTGAGCCCGCCCGGACCCGGACACGGCACGACCGCCGTCGTCGGTCCCCGCCGGCGACCGCGAGATCGGACACCCCCCACACCGTCACATCCCCGTTGGATCCAGAAGAAGAGAGCCGACGAATGAAGAAGAGCATCCGCAGAAGCAGGCGCGCCGCCACGGCCGTCGCCCTGGGTTCCGTGCTCGTGCTGACCGCCACCGCCTGCGGTGACGACGGCAGCGGCAGCGCGGGGGACAAGGGCGGTGAGGGCTCGGGCAAGGGCACGATCACCTTCTGGGACAACAACGGCGGTGTACGCACCGACATCTGGAAGCAGGTCATCGCCGACTTCGAGAAGAAGTACCCGGACATCAAGGTCGAGTACGTGGGCATCCCGGCCGCGAGCGCCCAGTCGAAGTACGACACCGCCATCCAGGGCGGCGGGCTGCCCGACGTCGGCGGGGTGGGCACGGCGATGCTCGCCGAGGTCGCCGTGCAGGGCGCGCTGGAGCCGCTCGACGACCGGATCGCGAAGAGCCCGCTGAACGGCAAGCTGAACGAGGGCCTGCTGGCGATCTCCCAGTCGGCGGGCGGCGGGGACACCCTCTACCAGGTGCCGACCTCCGCGAACAACGGCACCCTGTGGTACCGCACCGACCTGTTCGAGCAGGCCGGCCTCGATGCGCCGACCACCTGGTCGAAGTTCTACGACGCGGCGGACAAGCTCACCGACAAGGCCAAGAACCGGTTCGGCTTCACCATCCGCGGCGGCGAGGGCGCCATCGCGCCGGCCCTGGACGCGGTGTACGGCCAGACCGGCATCACCTCGTTCTGGAAGGGCGACAAGACCACCGTCAACGATCCGCGGAACGTGGCGGCCCTGGAGAAGTACGTCGCGCTGTACAAGAAGGTCACCCCGGCCGCCGACGTCAACAACGACTTCACCAAGATGGTCGCCCAGTGGGACAGCGGCACGATCGGCATGCTGAGCCACAACCTGGGCTCCTACCAGGACCATCTGAAGGCGCTCGGCGAGGGGAAGTTCCGCGGCATCCCGAACCCGACGCTGGAGGACGGCACCCGGGTGCAGGTGTCCAACCCGGTCGACGGGCTGAGCCTGTTCAAGTCGAGCAAGAACAAGGCGGCGGCCTGGAAGTTCATCGAGTTCGCGGTGTCCCACGAGGAGAACTCCAAGTTCAACCGGTCCGCGGGCCAGGTCCCGGCGAACACCGACGCGGCCCAGGACGCCTGGATCCAGCAGTCCGAGCCCACGAAGCTGGCGGCGGAGGCGCTGAACGGAACCAGCACCAAGATCGTGCAGCTGCCGTACTACCTGCCCGACTGGAACACCATCTCGAAGGCCGACAACGAGCCGAACTTCCAGAAGGCGCTGCTCGGGAAGATGACCGCGAAGGACTTCCTGGACACCCTGGCCGAGCAGCTCAACACGGCGCAGGCCGACTGGAAGCAGAACCACTGAGTTTTTGGTGGGTCCCGGCGGCGGGGAGTCGCCGGCGTCCGGCGTGGGCCGGGCGCCCGGCTCCCCGCGTGCCCCGGCCTTCCCGCTCCCCGTTCCGAGAGGCACACCGCCGACCTCGTCCTGGATCACCTGGCCCGCATCGGGCTCGTCACCGAGGAGAACGCACCGTGCATCGTGTATGTCATGGACGTGCCACCCATGCGGCCGTCGCCGTGACCTGCGCCGCCCTCGTGCTCACCGTCACCGTCACCGGCACCGCCGCCGCACAGCCCGCCCACCGCGCCGACGCCGCCCGCCAGGTGCTGTCCGCGAACGACGGCTGGGGCGCCCACGGCACCGGCACCACCGGTGGCGCCGCCGCCGACCGCGCCCACGTCCACACCGTCACCACCTGGGAGGAGTTCAAGGCCGCACTGGCCGACGGCGGCAGCGCGCCCAAGATCGTCAAAGTCAAGGGCACCATCGACGCCGACGGCCCGGACTGCACCTCCTTCCAGGCGCCCGGCTACGACTTCGCCACCTACCTGGACACCTACTCCCCGCAGAACTGGGGCCGCGACAGGACCCTGGACGACGAGCCCGCCGACAGCCCCGAGGGACTGCGCCGCGCCTCCGCCGCCCGCCAGGACGCCTACATCAAGGCGTTCGTCCCGGCCAACACGACCATCGTCGGCATCGGCAAGGACGCCGGCTTCAAGGGCGCCAGCCTGCAGATCAAGGACGTCGACAACGTCATCGTCCGCAATCTGGCCTTCGAGAGCCCCCTCGACTGCTTCCCGCAGTGGGACCCGACCGACACCGCCGACGGCAACTGGAACTCCGAGTACGACAGCGCGGTGATCTACGGCTCGACCCATGTGTGGATCGACCACAACACCTTCACCGACGGCGACCACCCCGACAGCACCCACCCGTACCACTACGGACGGATCTACGAACAGCACGACGGCGAACTGGACGTCGTCAAGGGCGCCGACTACGTCACGGCCTCCTGGAACGTCTTCAGGGACCACGACAAGACGATCCTGATCGGCAACAGCGACAGCGCCTCGACCGCCGCGGTCGACCGCGGCCACCTCAAGGTCACCTTCCACCACAACCTGTTCGCGAACCTGGTCGAGCGCGCACCCCGGGTCCGCTTCGGACAGGTCGACTCCTACAACAACCACTTCGTCGCCGAGGCGGGCTACGGCTACAGCTACGGCATCGGCATGGAATCCCAACTCGTCGCCGAACACAACGCGTTCACCCTGACCGACGGGATCACGGCGGGCTCCGTCCTGAAGAAGTGGAAGGAGGCGCCGCTCACCGCAGAGGACAACTACGTCAACGGCGTACGAACCGACCTGATCGCCGTCCACAACGCCGAGGTCCCCGGCGAGACCCTGCAGTCCGGCGCGGGCTGGACACCCACCCTGCGCAGCAGAATCGACCCGGCTCGGGCCGTGCCCGGCATCGTCGGCCACCGAGCGGGCGCCGGCCGGCTCGGCTGACCCGCAGCGCGCACGGGCCGGGGCCCCACGGCCCCGGCCCGCCCCGGCCACCCGCCGCACCGCGAAGGAGCATCCGCATGCCCGCGGCAGCGGTTCGCCGAGTACCGCGACACCGGCCCCGGCGCCGCGGTCATCGTCCCCGGGAACCGGCCCCGACTCACCGATACGGTGGCCGAGTCGCACACCTGGCGGGCTGCCTCGGCGACTGGCGGCCCCCGGCCGTCCGCCCGCTGCGCACCGCACGGCCGGCGGCGCGACCACGACGCGGCGGACGCGTTCAGGAACCCGGGCCGAACCGGATTCCGCCGTGCACATCACGGCTCTGCACGAGCGAGGTGACCGTTCCGCTGTTGCTGTTGTGCACGGACCCGGCGGGCGCGCCGAGTTCGCGGACGAGGCCGAGGAGTTCGGGCCGCTCGGCGACGGCGGCCAGCAGGAAGGCGGTCCAGTGGGCGGTGACCCGGTCCCGCGCCTCGCCGTCGTCCGGTCCCCCGCCGTCGTCCGGGTCCCGGTCGTCCGTGTGCCGGTGCGCGTCGTCGAGCCGCCGCTCGATCTCGTCCGCCGGCTCGCCGGTCCGCCCGCTCCACCGGGCCGCGAGCCAGGTGCGCACCCGCTCCCATCCGTCGGTCATGATCGCGGCGACCAGCGCCTGGGCCCCCGGTGCCACGATCGGCGTCAGATCCATCGCGGTGTCCCCCTCCGTCCGCTCGGCGGCTCGACGGTCACCGTCGGCGACGGCTCCCGCCAGTGATGGTGTCCGCCGTCCGCCGCCGCCAATCGTCGGAGGAGTGGCCTGGTGCGACCGGTGCCGCCGGGGCCGTCGGCGGCCTACGGCCGTGCACGCCCCGGCGCGGCGAAGCCGCCCGTCACGGTGGCGCGGCGCGGGCGAGTGCGGTCTCCCGCTCCGACAGGTCGAAGGCGTGCCGCAACACCACACACGCCCGTCAGCGCGCAGGCCGGGCTGCTCGACGAGCGGGGCCAGGTGCCGGACATCGGCCGTGTGCTGTTCATCGACGGGGCCGCCGGGGTCGCCGGCGGGATCGGCTCCGCCTCCTCCAACACCGCCTACATCGAGGCGGCGGCGGGCGTCGGCGAGGGCGCCCGCACCGGCTTCGCCAACCTGGTCACCGGCGGGCTCTTCGGTCTCGCGCTGTTCCTGACCCCGATGCTGACCATCGCCGGGTTCCTGTCCTACGTCGTCATCAAGACGGTGCTGGGCAGGGCCAGGGAGGTCAACTGGCTGCTGTGGGCCGTCTCCGCACTGTTCCTGGTGTACTTCGCGATCGACCCGGTGGAACAACTCCTCGGCGTGAAGTAGACGCCGGGCAGGGCAGCGCCCTGAAGGGGCGCGGGGAACTGCGCGATCAGCCCCCGCCGGCCGGCGCCGAACCGACGACCGGACCTCGGCGGCACCACCGCGGTCACCCCTTCAACGCGGCCCGCATCATGGCCTTCGCAACAGGCGCAGCCAACCCGTTGCCGCTGACCTCCGAGCGCGCCGCGTCCGACTGCTCGACCATCACCGCGACGGCGACCTGCTTGCCCGACGAGTCGGACGTGCCGTAGGAGGTGAACCAGGCGTACGGCGTCTTGCTGTTGTTCTCGCCGTGCTGCGCGGTGCCGGTCTTGCCGCCGACGGTGACACCCGGTATCCGCGCGTTGGTACCGGTGCCCTGCTCGACCACCGTCCGCATCGCCGACTGAAGCTGCTCGGCGGTCGTGGAGCTGACGATCCGGGTGCCGCCGGCGCCATCGTCATAGTTTCGCAACACATCGCCGCCGCTGTCGGTGATCCGCGACACCATATGAGGCGAGACCAGTACACCGCCGTTGGCTATGGCCGCCGACACCATCGCCATCTGCAACGGGGTCGCGGTCACATCGAACTGACCGATGCCCGACAGGGCGGTCTGCGCGTCGTCCATGCCGGACGGGTAGACGCTGGTGTAGGCCCGCACCGGCACGTCCAGCCTGTCGTTGTCGAAGCCGAACTTGTCGGCCATCGTCTTCACCTTGTCCTGGCCGAGGTCGACGGCCATCTTCGCGAAGACGTTGTTGCAGGAGTACCGCAGGGCGGTACGGATCGAGGCGTTCTCGCAGGGCGCGGAGGCGTTCTCGTTGGCGAGGTCCCGTGTGGTGCCGGGCAGCCGGTACGGGTTCGGGCTGTCGGTCGGTTCGTCCACGTTCGCGTACCGCCCGTCCTCCAGCGCCGCCGCCGCGACGACCAGCTTGATCGTCGAGCCCGGCGGCAGCGGCTGGCGCAGCCCGCGGTTGGTCAGCGGCTTGTCGGGGTCGGCGTTGAGCCGTTTCCAGGCCGACCCGGCGGAGTTGGCGTCGGTGAGGGTGCTCGGGTCGTACGACGGGGTCGACACGACCGCGAGGATCCGGCCGGTCCTGGGGTCGATCGCGACGGCGCCGCCCTTCTTGTCGCCGAGCGCGTCGTACGCCGCCTTCTGCACGTCCGGGTCGATCGTCGTGACCACGTCGCCCGGGTCGGCCCGCTTGCCCGTGACCGTGTCCATGATGGTCTTGAGCCGGGTGTCCGTGCCGTTGAGCAGGTCCTGGTAGATGCCCTCCAACTGGGTGGGCGCATAGCTCTGCGAGGCGTAGCCAGTCACCGCGGCGTACAGCGCGCCGTCCTTGTAGGTGCGTTTGTACGCGAGGTCGCCCCCCGACGTGCGCGCCGAGCCGGTGATCGATTCCCCGGCCACGACGATGTTCCCGAGCGGTGCCGCGTACGTCTGGATCGCGTTGCGCCGGTTGTTCTTGTCGTCCGCGAGGGCCGTGCCGTCGTAGAACTGCACCCAGGTCGCCCGCACGAGCAGGGCGAGCACGAGCAGCAGCGCGAAGACGGACGCCCGCCTGATCGTCTTGTTCATCCCGGTGACAAGGACGAGGCGACGGGGGGAAACGTTCCCGTTGGCCCCGTTTTCTCATCGTGCGCTCAGAAAACCCGCCTCGTACGCGGCGATCACCGCCTGGGTGCGGTCTCGGGTCCCCGTCTTCGCCAGGACGGCCGCCACATGCGTTTTCACCGTGGCGGGCCCCACCTGCATCCGGCGTGCGATCTCCGCGTTGGTCAGCCCGTCGGCCAGATGCCGCAGCACCTCGCGCTCGCGGCCCGTGAGCCTGGCCACCCAGGGCGGGGGAGCCGGGTACGCGCGCGCGTGCTGCGCGGCGAGGCTCCGCACGGCAGAGGGGAACAGCAGGCTGTCGCTGCGCGCGACGAGCCGCACCGCCTGGACGAGGGTGTCGGCGTCGGCCCGCTTCAGCAGGAACCCGGCGGCCCCGACGCGCAGGGCGTCGTACACATACGCGTCGTTCTCGAAGGTGGTCACGACCACGACGCGCGGCGGCGCGTCGAGCGTGGCCAGGATGCGCTCGGTGGCCCGGATCCCGTCCATCTCGGGCATGCGCACGTCCATCAGGACGACGTCGGGCCGCAGCTCCCGCACGACCGACACGGCCTCGGCGCCGGTCGCCGCCTCGCCGACCACCACCAGGTCCGGTTCGGCGGCGAGGATGGCGCGCAGGGCGGTACGGACCATGCGCTCGTCGTCCGCGACGACGATACGGATCGACGGCGGTGGGGGCTGCGGTGCCTGCGCAGATGTCGCCGGCGGTGTGGGCGGCGGTGTCATTCGGGTCCCTTCCACGGCAGTCGTACGTGCAGCCGCCACGTCCCGCCGGACGCCCCCGCCCGGCACTCCCCGCCGAGCAGCCGCACCCGGTCGGCGATGCCGCGCAGACCGTGGCCGCCGCCGGGACGGGAGACGCCGGCGGCGCCCAGGGGGTTCTCCACGGTGATCTCCAGCCGTCCGTCGGCGCCGCCGATGCGCAGGGCGACCGGTTCCCCCGCCGCATGCCTGAGGGCGTTGCTCAGTGCCTCCTGCACGATCCGGTACGCCTCGCGGGAGACGAGCGGCGGCAGGGCGGCGGGATCGGTGGTGACGGTGGCCGTCACCCGCTGTCCGCCGGCCCGGGTGCGGCGCACCAGCCCGTCGAGGTCGGCCGCGAGGGTCGGCGCGGGCGCCGTGCCGGGCGGGTCGCCGTCCCGCAGCACACCGAGCACGGCGTCGAGTTCGCCGACCGTGCGCCGGGTGGTGTCCTCGATGGCGGCAAGTGCCTCGCGGACGAACTCCGGGTCGGTGTCCAGGACCCGGCGGGCCGCGCCCGCCTGGAGGGTGAGCGCGCTCAGCGCGTGCCCGACGGAGTCGTGCAGTTCGCGCGCGAGCCGGTTGCGCACGGCGAGGTCGGCGGCGCGCGCCTCGGCCGCCGCGAGCCGGTCCTCGGGCGTGGGCCCGAGCAGCGCCGGCGCCCACCGGGCGAGCAGCGCGCCGCACCCGGCGGCGCAGCCCGCGAGCCCGAGCAGCAGGGCGGCACCGGCGAGCGGGCAGAGCGGCAACGCCCAGGGCCTGCCGAGGACTTCGGGCAGCCCGAGCCGCGAGTCGCCCAGCACCGCGGGGACGGGCAGCACGATGAGCACCAACGCCAGCGGCGGCACGGCCAGGGACATCCCCGCGACGATCCCGCCGAACCCGAGGTGCAGCGTGAACCAGGCCGCCGTACGCCCGCGCGCGGCCGGGGTCCGGGCGGGGCCGTGGTCGAGCGCGTCGGGGGCGAGCCCGCACAGGGCGCGCGCCGCGGCGGCCTCCAGCGGCCGGGCGAGCGGGAACAGCAGCGCGGTGAGCGCGGCGAGCGGCAGCCCCAGGGCGAAGGAGGCGAGTTGCAGCGGCAGTTCGGAGGCCACCTGACGCGAGCCGGTGAGCGGGCCGACGACCACCTCGCCGACGAGGACGTACGGCATGGCGAGCGCGCCGCCCAGGATCAGATGGATCCAGCGGCGGCGCGCGGTACGGCCGAACACCGACCGGGCGAACTCCCTCACGCCGGTGGCCGCTTCGGGGCCTCGGCGCACCGCTCGGCGCAGAAGTGGGCGCCCAGGGCCGCGACCAGGACGCCGGCGACGAGCTGGCCGGCACAGGTGAGGTTCATCAGCTGTGTCGGCAGGCCGCCGAGGTCGCCGTTCCCGCCGAGCGGGGCCAGGGACAGCCAGCCGCCCCAGCAGGCCGCGCCGCCCGAACCGAGCCAGGCCAGGGTCAGCGGCACCGCGACCGGCAGGGTCCGGCCGCGCCGGAAGGCGAGCAGCCAGCCGCCGGTGACGGCGGCGAGCAGGAAGCCGATGGCCACGGCCTCCATCACATAGAAGTCACTGGTGCGGTCCGCGGCACGGCCGGGGCTGAGCCCCGCGGTGCCGCCCAGCACCCAGCCGAGATGGGTGCCGAGGGGCAGCAGTGCGGCGAGCGCGGCACCCCCGGCGCAGGCCCGCTGCGCCGCCTGGGTGGTCCCGGCCGGCAGGGCGCCCACTCTGCCCCGCCACACCCGGCCCCACCGGTCGCGGGCGTACAGCGCGAACAGCGCGCCCAGCGTGAGCCCCTGGACGATGAACCCGGTGTAGACGACCCCGAAGACCCATGCGTCGAGGAAGGGCCGGTGCCCGGGGCCTGCGGGCCCGGCGCCGCTCCCGGCGAGCGCGCCGGCGATCAGCTGGAGCGGGTAGCCGGCCGCGATCGGCGCGAGCAGTCCGGTGCCGACCCAGACGGGGAACACCGCGGCCCAGGCGGGTGCCGTCCGGGCCCGCGGCCGGGTCAGCACCACCGCGAGCACGATCACGGCCGCGTCCAGCAGCACGCTCAGCGCGTTGGCGACGGCCAGGGTGGCGCGGTGCTCCAGCAGGGAGCTGCCCTGCGGTATCCCGACCCGGCTGCCCGCGAGCCAGGCGGCCTTCAGCCCGATGTACGGCACGCAGGCCACGATCGCGACGGACCGCAGCAGCCGGCGGCGCGGATCGAGCCGGGGCACGGTGGCGCGGGGCGCGGGTACGGGCGTGGCTGCGGACGCCGGGGGCGGTGTCATGCGTCCACGCTCCCGCGCGCACCGGTTCCGGCACCTCCTGCGCCGTACCGATCCGCCTCCGCCGCGCGGGGGAGAGGGTCCTCGTCCGTCACAGCCTGCGCGTGGCCAGCGTCAGCCGGTCGCGGGCGTCGAACAGGGCGTCCTTGACCATCTGTTCGTGGGCCGGGGTCAGCCGGGCCACCGGCACCGAGCAGCTGATCGCGTCGCGGGCGGGTGTGCGGTAGGGGATCGCGATGCCGAAGCAGCGCAGCCCGAGCGTGTTCTCCTCCCGGTCGACGGCGAAGCCCTGCTCCCGGACCTGGTGCAGCTCCTCGATGAGCTTCTCCCGGTCGGTGATGGTGTGTTCGGTCAGGGCGGGCAGCGTCTCCGGGAGCAGCTTGCGCACCTGTTCGTCGGTGTGGGTGGCGAGCAGCGCCTTGCCGAGGGACGTGGAGTGCGCGGGCAGCCGGCGGCCCACGCGGGTGAAGGGGCGCAGATAGTGCTGCGACTGGCGGGTGGCCAGATAGACGATGTTCGTGCCGTCAAGACGGGCCAGGTGGATGGTCTCCGTCGTGTCGTCCGACAGGCGGTCCAGCGTGGGGCGGGCCGCGGCCACCACCTCGTCGCCGTCGATGTACGACGTCCCGACGAGCAGTGCCCGCACCCCGATGCCGTAGCGCGTGCCGGTGGCGTCCGTCTCCACCCAGCCCAGCTCCACGAGGGTGCGCAGCAGCATGTACAGGCTGGACTTGGGGTACCCGACGGCCTCCTGGACGGACGCGAGGGAGTGCATACCGGGCCGGCCGGCGAAGTATTCGAGCAATTCAACGGTCCGCACCGCGGACTTGACCTGCGCCCCGCCGCCTGTCTCGCCTGCCGACATCGCCCTTGACCCCTTCGTTGGACGGGAAATAGTCTCGAACAGCATATTCATCACCTGAGACGGCGTTCAGCATATCGAACGACCTGGTGGATGACCCAGATCTTTGTGGAGGGACCCGCGGTGGCAGCAGCACCAGTCTGGAGTGTCGACCCGCGTACCGGGAAGCAGCGTGAACAGGTTGCGGTGGAGGCCACAGCCGAGGAGGTCGACGCCGCGGTCCGGGCCGCCCACGCCGCGCGCGGCTCACTGGCCGACCGCGCGGTCCGCGCGGCCTTCCTGCGCTCGGCCGCGGCGGGCCTGGACGCGGCCCGGGACCGGCTCGTCGAGGCCGCCGACGCGGAGACCGCGCTCGGCCCGGTCCGGCTGACCGGCGAACTCGCCCGCACCACCTACCAGCTGCGCGCCTTCGCGAAGCTGGTCGACGAGGGTGCCTTCCTCGACGTCATCATCGACCACCCCGACGCCACCGCGACCCCGCCCGTGCCGGACCTGCGCCGCATCAAGGTCCCGCTCGGCGTCGTCGCCGTCTACTCGGCGTCCAACTTCCCCTTCGCCTTCTCCGTCGCCGGCGGCGACACCGCGAGCGCGCTGGCCGCGGGCAACCCGGTGGTCGTCAAGGCCCACCCCGACCACCCGGCCCTGTCCGAACTGGTCGCCGACACGCTGCGGCGCGCCGCCGCCGAGCACGGCATCCCCGCGGGCGTCGTCGGCCTGGTGCACGGCTTCGCGGCGGGCATCGAACTCATCAAGCACCCGCTTGTCGCCGCGGCCGGGTTCACCGGTTCCGTGCGCGGCGGCCGTGCCCTGTTCGACGCGGCGGCGGCCCGGCCGGTCCCGATCCCCTTCCACGGCGAGCTGGGCTCCCTGAACCCCGTCGTCGTCACCGAGGCCGCCGCCGCCGAGCGTGCCGAGGCGATCGGCGCCGGCCTCGCCGGTTCCATGACGCTCGGGGTCGGCCAGTTCTGCGTGAAGCCGGGCCTGGTGCTCGCGCCGTCGGGCGCGGCCGGCGACCAACTGGTGAAGTCCCTGACCGACGCGGTCAGCGACACCGAGGCCGGGGTCCTGCTGGACCACCGCATGCGGGACAACTTCATCGCCGGGGTCGCCGAACGCGCCGAGCTGGACGGCGTGGACTCCCCGGTCACCCCGGGCGCGGGCGGCGAGCACACGGTGAGCGCGGGCTTTCTCACGGTGCCGGCCGCGAAGCTGGCCGAAGCGGGCGCGTACGACCTGCTCCTGGAGGAGTGCTTCGGCCCGGTGACGGTCGTGGTCCGCTACGAGGACGACGCGGAGGTCGGCGCCGTGCTGTCCCGGCTGCCCGGCAACCTCACCGCGACCGTGCAGCTGTCCACCGAAGAGGCGGCGGGAGCCGGCCGGGGCGCCGAGATCCTGGCCGAGCTGACCCCGCTGGCCGGCCGGGTCCTGGTCAACGGCTGGCCGACGGGGGTCGCGGTGGCGCCCGCCCAGCACCACGGCGGCCCGTACCCGGCGACCACCTCCACCTCGACCTCCGTGGGCGGCACGGCGATCGAGCGCTGGCTGCGGCCGGTCGTCTACCAGAACACCCCCGAGGCCCTGCTCCCGCCGGAACTGCGGGACGCCAACCCGCTGGGTCTGCCCCGCAGGTTCAACGGGGTACTGGAGCGTTAGCCCCACCGGGGCGCGGGGATCACGGCGCCTGGGGGTGTCCCGGCATCCGCACGACGGCCCGGCCGACGGGGGCGTGAGTAGTGCGGCGGCGGGGTGGTGTCCCGGCGTCCGGTGCGGTGTCCCGTGTCCTTCGGGTGCCCGCGGTGCCGGCCCGCCCGGCGACCTCGCCGCGAACGTGCGGCTGTCCACCGAGGAGGCGGCGGGCGCCGGCCAGGGCGCCGAGATCCTGGCTGCCGGCCGAGGCGCCGAGGTTCTGGCCGAGGTGACCCCGCTGGCCGGCCGTGTTCTGTCGACGGTCGGCCGGCGGGGGGCGCGGTGGCGCCCGCCCGGCAGTACGGCGGCCCGGCCGACGGGGGCGTGAGTAGTGCGGCGGCGGGGTGGTGTCCCGGCGTCCGGTGCGATGTCCCGTGTCCTTCGGGTGCCCGCCCGGCGACCTCGCCGCGAACGGCGGTCCGTACCCGGCGGCGGCCATGCCGACGGGGCGTGAGGAGTGCGGTGGGCGGGGGTGCGGGGTGCGCCCTCGTGTGGTTTCCCGCGCCCCTGGGGCGACCGCGGTCGGCCGCCTGCGAGAATCGGCCGATGGACGTGGAACTTCCCGAACTGCCCTTCCCGCTGCGTACCTACGGACCCGACGGCCACTGGTCCTACGAGGACGGCGTGCTCACCGGGTGGGCCGGCCCCCGGCAGGACCGCTTCGTGCCGCCGACCGGGGAGGCCCTGGACCCGGCCTCCGACGCGCCCCGGCTGCTCGGGGCGCCGGAGGGGGATTTCCAGCTGATCGCCCGGATCACCGTGGGGTTCCGGGCCGCCTTCGACGCCGGTGTGCTCTACGTCCACGTCGGCGACCGGGCCTGGGCCAAGCTCTGCCTGGAGTACTCCCCGGACCTGCCCACCGTCTGCACGGTTGTCACCCGCGGCCACTCCGACGACGCCAACTCCTTCACCGTGGACGGAAGTTCCGTCTGGCTGCGGATCAGCCGCACCGGCCGCGCCTTCGCCTTCCACGCCTCCCGCGACGGCGCCCGCTGGACCTTCGTACGGCTGTTCACGCTGGACGGCGAGAAGGAGACGGGCGCCGCCCTGGTCGGCTTCCTGACCCAGTCGCCGATGGGGGAGGGATGCGTCGTGACCTACGACCACATCGAGTTCAGGCCCGTCTGGCCGAGCGACCTGCGGGACGGCAGCTGAGCCAACGGGCCCGCCCGCGCCGGCCACGTCCGTCCGCCCGCCCCCGACCCGGCGGGCTCCGGCCGCCGATCCGGGGAATGAACCAGACTGCTTGAACGTTCACCCATGGCGCGGGGACCGCCCCCGCGCCGCTGGGACCTGGAGAGAGCCGAGAACATGCGCGTCGAGATCTGGAGCGACATCGCCTGCCCCTGGTGCTACGTGGGCAAGGCCCGCTTCGAGAAGGCGCTCGCGGCCTTCCCGCACCGCGACGGCGTCGAGGTCGTGCACCGCTCCTTCGAGCTGGACCCCGGCCGCGCCAAGGGCGACGTCCAGCCCGTGCTGACGATGCTCACCCGGAAGTACGGCATGAGCGAGGCGCAGGCCCAGGCCGGCGAGGACAACCTCGCCGCGCAGGCCGCCACCGAGGGCCTGGACTACCGCACCCGGGGCCGCGACCACGGCAACACCTTCGACATGCACCGCCTGCTGCACTTCGCCAAGGAGCACGGCCGCCAGGACGAGCTGATCCAGATCCTGTACCGGGCCAACTTCGCCGAGGAGCGCTCCGTCTTCAGCGAGGGCGACGAGCGGCTGGTGCACCTGGCCGCCGAGGCCGGACTCGACGCCGACGCCGCCCGCACGGTCCTCGCCGACCCCGACGCCTACGCCGACGAGGTCAGGACCGACGAACGCGAGGCCGCGCAGCTCGGCGCGAACGGAGTGCCCTTCTTCGTCCTCGATCGCAAGTACGGCGTCTCCGGTGCCCAGCCCGCCGAGGTCTTCACCGAGGCGCTCACCCAGGCGTGGGGCGAGCGCTCCCCGCTGAAGCTGATCGACCAGGGTGCCGCGGGCGCCTGCGGCCCGGACGGCTGCGCGGTGCCGCAGAACTGAGAAACCGCAGGTCGGGGCGGACGTATAAGCCCCGCTAAGGGGAACCACGTAACCATCCGCAATGGACGGTGACTTCACGGGGCCGCACAGTGGACCCATGGAGACCTTCGAGAGCGTCATCCGCGCCGAGTTCGCCCCGAAGAACACCTTCCTGAACACCGCGAGCAGCGGACTGCTGCCGGCCCGGTCCGTCGCCGCGCTGCACGAGGCGGTGGCGCTCCGGGCCGCGGGCGCCCCGCTGGACCCGCTGTTCGAGGACGTCGAGCGGGCCCGGGCGTCCTTCGCCCGGCTGGCCGGCGTCCCGGTCACCCGGGTGGCGACGGGCCCCTCCGTCGCCGCGCACACCGGCCTCGTCGCCGCCTCGCTGCCCGCCGGTGCCGAAGTCCTCACCGCAGAAGCCGACTTCACCTCCGTGGTGAACCCGTTCCATATGCGCGCCGACCTCAAGGTGCGGGCCGTCCCGCTGGAGCGGCTCGCCGACTCCGTCCGGCCGGGCACCCAACTGGTCGCGGTGAGCGCCGCGCAGTCCGCGGACGGCCGGGTCGCCGACCTGCCCGCGCTGCGCGCCGCCGCGGCCACCCACGGTGCCCGCACCTACGTCGACTTCTCGCAGGCGGCCGGCTGGCTGCCGATGGACGCCGACGCGTCCGACTTCACCGTCTCCACCACGTTCAAGTGGCTGCTCGGCCCGCACGGCGTGGCCTTCCTCGTCGTACCCGAGGACTTCGGCGCGCTGACGCCGGTGCTGGCCGGCTGGGTCGCGGGGGAGAAACCCTGGGAGAGCTGCTACGGGCCCATCGAGGAACTGGCCCACTCCGCCCGGCGGTTCGACGTGAGCCCGGCCCTGTTCAGCCATGCCGGGCTGCGCGCCTCGCTCGCACTGATCGAGGAGATCGGCGTGGCCGCCGTGCACGCCCACGACCTGGCCCTCGCCGACCGCTTCCGCGCCGGACTCGCCGGGCTGGGCCGCGAAGCCGTGCCCGCGCCCGGCTCGGCGATCGTCTCCGTGCCGGGGCTCGGCCACCGCCGTCCCGAGCTGGCCCGCGCGGGCATCGAGGTCTCCGACCGCGCGGGCCACCTACGGGCCTCCTTCCACCTGTACAACACACCCAGGGACGTCGACCACCTCCTGGACGCGCTGTCCGGCTGACCCTTGATGAACATGTCGCTGCGCGGGAACGGGAGTGATGACGCCGGCAGCGCGCAGCTCGTGCAGGAGGCTCCGGTCGGGAAGTGGCTGGTCAGATGGCCGCAGCCTGAAATCGCGCTACGCGTGATCTGGCGCGCCGGTCCGATCCACGGACTGACGCGCCGCCGGCGACGGAAGCGATCCGAGACCGTCGGTCATCGCCACCACTTTTGCCCGGCAAGCTCAGGAACTGGCTCAGCGGACCGGTGTGAAGTTCCGGGCGCCGATGTAATCCGGGCGCCGGACGGGGGCCGCGAACGGTTCGACCGCCGTGTTCTCCACGCTGTTGAACACGATGAACACGTTGCTGCGCGGGAACGGGGTGATGTTGTCGCCCGAGCCGTGCATGCAGTTGCAGTCGAACCAGGTCGCGGAGCCCGCCCGGCCCGTGAACAGCCGGATGCCGTGCTCGCCGGCCAGGGCGGTCAGCGCCTCGTCGGACGGGGTGCCCGCGTCCTGCATCTGCAGCGACTTCTTGTAGTTGTCCTCGGGTGTGGCCCCCGCACAGCCGAGGAACGTGCGGTGCGAGCCCGGCATGATCATGAGGCCGCCGTTGGTGTCGAGGTTCTCGGTCAGCGCGATCGACACGGACACCGTCCGCATGCGCGGCAGCCCGTCCTCCGCGTGCCAGGTCTCGAAGTCCGAGTGCCAGTAGAAGCCGCTGGCCCCGAAGCCCGGCTTGACGTTGATCCGGGACTGGTGGACATACACGTCCGAGCCGAGGATCTGCCGGGCCCGTCCGACCACCCGTTCGTCGCGGACGAGGCCCGCGAACACCTCGCTGATCCGGTGGACCTCGAAGACGGAGCGGATCTCCTTCGACTTCGGCTCCACGATCGAGCGTTCGTCGGCGCGGACCGCCGGGTCGGCGACCAGCCGGTCCAGCTCCCGCCGGTAGCGGGCGACTTCGTCGCCCTCGATCAGCTGCTCGACGGTGAGGAAGCCGTCGCGGTCGTACGCCAGCAGTTCGGCGGCCGAGACGGGTCCCGGCGTATCGGGGGAGCCCCAGACGACGGGGTCCTGGCGAGGCACGGACACCTCGGTGGCGCCGCGGCTGGGGTAGAGGTCGGTGACGGTCATGTGCTCAGACCTCCTCGGGCTCGGTGAGCAGGGGGTAGACGCCGTTCTCGTCGTGGTCCTCCCGTCCGGTCACCGGCGGGTTGAACACGCAGATGCAGCGGAAGTCCTCGTGGACGCGGAGCGTGTGCCGCTCGTGCCCGTCGAGGAGGTACATGGTGCCGGGAGTGATCGCGTACGTCTTCCCGGTCTCGTGGTCGGTGAGTTCGGCCGCGCCCTCCACGCAGACGACGGCCTCAATGTGGTTGGCGTACCACATCGACGTCTCCGTGCCCGCGTACAGGACGGTCTCGTGGACGGAGAAGCCGACCCGCTCCCGGGCGAGCACGATCCTCTTGCTCTCCCAGGTGCCGGATGCCGACTTCACATGCCGGTCGGTGCCTTCGATCTCCTTGAACGAACGGACGATCACGGTGGTGCACAGCCTCCTTGGTGGAAGGGGTGGAAGGGGTGGAAGTGTTGTGGTGCGACGGTGCAGGACGGCGCCGGCCCGTGCCGGACACGGCGCCGTCCGATGCCGGTCGTGGTCAGGCGGTCTCCCGGACGGACCGGGCGAGGATGCTCAGCCCCTCGTCCAGCTCGTCCGGGGTGACGGTGAGCGCGGGCAGCAGCTTGACGACCTCGCCTTGCGGGCCGGACGTCTCGATGAGCAGCCCGAGTTCGAAGGCGCGCCGGGCCACCCGTTCCGCGCGCCCCTTGGCGTGGAACTCCAGGCCCCACACGAGTCCCCGCCCCCGGTGCTCCTTCACATCGGCGAGGTTCTCCTCGGTGACGGCGACCAGCTCCCGCTCGATCCGCTCGCCGCGGGCCCGGGTCTGTTTCTCCATGGCGGAGCCATCGGCCCAGTAGGTCTCCAGGGCCGCGGTCGCGGTGACGAACGCCGGGTTGTTGCCGCGGAACGTGCCGTTGTGCTCGCCCGGCTCCCAGATGTCCAGCTCGGGCTTGAACAGGCACAGTGCCATGGGCAGTCCGTAGCCGCTGATGGACTTCGACACGGTGACGATGTCGGGGACGATGCCGGCCTCCTCGAAGGAGAAGAAGGCGCCGGTGCGGCCGCAGCCCATCTGGATGTCGTCGACGATCAGCAGCATGTCACGGCGCGCGCACAACTCGGCCAGGGCGCGCAGCCATTCGGGCCGGGCGACGTTGATGCCGCCCTCGCCCTGCACGGTCTCGACGATCACCGCGGCGGGCTGGTTGAGCCCGGACCCCTGGTCGCCGAGAAGCCGCTCGAACCAGAGGAAGTCGGGGACCTGCCCGTCCAGGTAGTGGTCGAAGGGCATGGGTGTGCCGTGCACCAGCGGAATACCGGCCCCGGCCCGTTTGAAGGCGTTGCCGGTGACGGCCAGCGAGCCGAGGGACATGCCGTGGAAGGCGTTGGTGAACGACACGATCGCCTCGCGTCCCTTCACCTTCCGCGCCAGTTTCAGCGCGGACTCGACCGCGTTGGTGCCGGTCGGGCCCGGGAACATGACCTTGTACGGCAGGTCGCGCGGGCGCAGCACCAGGTCCTGGAAGGTCTGCAGGAAGGACCGTTTGGCCGTGGTGGACATGTCGAGGCCGTGGGTGACGCCGTCCCGCATCAGATAGTCGATCAACGCCCGTTTGAGTACGGGGTTGTTGTGGCCGTAGTTGAGTGAGCCCGCGCCGGCGAAGAAGTCGAGGTACCGGTGCCCGTCCTCGTCGTACATCAGGCTGCCCTGGGCACGGTCGAAGACGGTGGGCCAGCCGCGGCAGTAGCTGCGCACCTCGGACTCCAGGGTCTCGAAGACGCTCAGGTCGGGCTGGGTGATGGTCACGGTGATCGCTCCTCAGTGCGACGAGTGGGGGGTCAACGGGCCGATCCGGTACAGGACTTCCGGCTGGTGAGGGCCGTCAGGGAACAGCCCGGAGTCGAACAGCACCTCGCGGGTGACGCGGGCGCCGTGCCGTGCGGCGTACGAGGTGAACAGGCGCTCGGAGGCGGTGTTGCCGGGGGTGATGGTCGTCTCGACGGAGGCGAGCCCCTGCCCGGCGCCGAGCCGCGCGGTCAGCCCGTCGAGCAGCGCGGCGGCCACGCCGTGGCCGCGGTGGGCCGCGTCCACCGCGACCTGCCACACGAGCAGGGTCCGCGGGCGTTCCGGCCGCACGTATCCGGTGACGAAGCCGACGGGCGCCCCGTCCGTTCCGCGGGCCACCGCCGAGGTGCCCGCGAAGTCGCGGCACCACAGCAGATAGCTGTACGAGGAGTTCAGATCGAGGGTTCCGGAGTCCTTGGCAATACGCCAGAGAGCGGCCCCGTCCGTCACCGTCGGACGGTCGATGAGCAGGTCTGCTTGTGCGGCAGTCATGCGTATTGAATTTAGCGAGGTGAATTCAGAAATGCACGGTTACGGGTGTGCATCGATACACAAGGGAGTCCGGTATGTGCCCGTTTCACCTGCATCAAAAGGTGCAAATCGCCCCTTGATGTGGAGTGTGTCACATGGATGAAACCTGGGCGAAAATCTTCTTGTTTAGCCTTGGAAAAAGGGGGCAGAAGAACTCGGGAAAGCTATCCTAAATTAAGTAGCTGAATTGTCGAGAATTTCAACCCCCGGCCATACCGCCGACAAGCGCCCGCAGGGCGCCGCCGGGACCGGGTCATCCGTGGGCGGAATCGGCGGCGTGCCGGGCGGCCGCCAGGTCGACGGTCAGTCCCCGCTCCGCCAGGGCCGCGCCCAGCGCCGCAAGGGAGCCGCGCACCGCTGCCGGCGTCGCATCCGCCCCGTAGTGGTTGACCCGGATCATCTCCTTGGCCAGCGGGCCGCCCCCCGCGGCCAGCGGCAGCGCGGGGTCGCTCGCCAGCGCCCGGGCCACCAGCTCCGAGGCGACCACACCGGGCGGCACCCGCAGGGTCGTCGCCACCGGCGCCGCGTCCGCGGCCTCGTACACATACGGCTCCAGGCCCCCGCCCAGCGCCGACGCCCCCGCCCGCACGGCCCGCGCGGCGCCGCGGTGCCGGGCCATCACCGTGTCCAGGCCCGCGCTCTCGATCCGTTCCAGGCACGCCTGGAGCGCCAGCATCTCCAACTGCGCCGGCGCGTGCGGCAGCGCGGTACGGCCCGCGTCGATCCAGCGCTCCTTCCAGTCGAGCAGGGACAGGTAGGAGCGGCGCGGGGCGCGCGGGTTCGCCGCCATCCGGGTCCAGGCCCGCTCGCTCACCGACACCGCCGACACCCCCGCCGGGCCGCCCATCGCCTTCTGCGCGCCGATCACGCACAGGTCCACGCCCCAGGCGTCCGGCAGCACCGGTTCGGCCCCGACGGAGGCCACCGCGTCCAGGTAGAAGAGTGCGCCATGTGCCCGGACCACCTCGCCGATCTCCGCGACCGGGTTGGTGTTCCCGGTCGCCGCCTCCGCGTGCACCAGGGAGACGAAGTCGATCTCGGGGTGCTCGGCGAGGGCCGCCCGGACCCCCTCCGCGGTGACCGCCGTGTGGAACGGCACCGACAGGTCGACCACCCTCGCGCCGCAGTCCCGCAGCCAGTTCCCGAAGGTCTGCCCGTACGGTCCGGTGATCACGTTCAGCGCGGTGGTGCCGGGGCCCGCCGTCCCCCGGATCGCGCCCTCCAGCGGCAGCAGCGCCTCGCCCTGCATGATCACGACGTCCTGCCGGGTGCCGAGCAGCCGCGCCACCCGGTCCTCGACGGCGGCGAACTGCGCGGCGGTCAGCGGGGGCAGATCGAGGAAGGGGTGGGTCACGGCGGTGCTCTCTTCGCTCACAAGGGGGTCGACCCGACGAGCGTAACCGGCCCCCTCCCGACAGCGACGACCGGTGACTTCTCAGGTCAAAAGCCCCTGCGACCATGGGAACACCGCGTGCTGCGCCGGGGCCGGCCGCAGCGCGTCGCCGTCGCCCGCGCGTTCGCCATGGGCCCCGAGGCCATGCTGCTCGACGAGCCGACCTCGGCACTCGACCCCGCGTGGGCGGGCGGCGAGCCGGAGTTTCCGACCGGGTGGGCCATGGGGACCGACGGTTCAATAAGGTGCCGTACATGAGCGATGGTGCGGTGCTGCACGTGAAGGGGCGCGTCCTCGTCGGACCGGACGAGGTCCGGGACGAGGTGTGGGTGGTCGGCGGGCGGATCTCCTACGACCGTCCGGCCGGCGCCCGCGATGTGACGAGCGTGACCGGGTGGGTGCTGCCCGGTCTGGTCGACGCCCACTGTCACGTCGGCCTCGGTACGCGTGGCCCGGTCGACGCGGACGCCGCCGAGAAGCAGGCGCTGACCGACCGGGAGGCGGGCACCCTGCTGGTCCGCGACGCGGGTTCGCCCTCGGACACCCGCTGGATCGACGACCGCGAGGACCTCCCGAGGATCATCCGGGCCGGCCGGCACATCGCCCGCACCCGCCGCTACATCCGCGACTTCGCCCACGAGATCGAGCCGGAAGAACTCGTCGCTCACGTCGCCCGGGAGGCGCGGCGCGGCGACGGCTGGGTCAAGCTGGTCGGCGACTGGATCGACCGCGACCTCGGCGACCTGGCCGCCTGCTGGCCGCGCGAGGCCGTCGCGGCGGCGATCGCCGAGGCCCATCGCCTCGGCGCCCGGGTCACCGCGCACTGCTTCGCCACCAGCTCCCTGCGCGACCTGGTCGAGGCGGGCATCGACTGCGTCGAGCACGCCACGGGGCTGACCGAGGACCTGATCCCGCTGTTCGCCGAGCGCGGCGTGGCGATCGTCCCGACCCTCGTCAACATCGCGACGTTCCCGCAGCTCGCCGCCGGCGGCGAGAGCAAATACCCGCGCTGGTCGGCGCACATGCGGCGGCTCCACGAGCGGCGCTACGACACGGTGCGCGGCGCCCACGACGCGGGCATCCCGGTGTACGTCGGCACGGACGCCGGCGGTTCGCTGGCGCACGGCCTGGTCGCGGCCGAGGTCGCCGAACTGGTCGCCGCGGGAATCCCGCCCGTCGACGCGCTGTCGGCGACCGCCTGGGGCGCCCGCGCCTGGCTCGGCCGGCCCGGACTGGCCGAGGGTGCGCCCGCCGACCTGGTCGTGTACGAGGCGGATCCGCGGGCCGACGTACGGGTGCTGGCGGCCCCGCGGCGGGTGGTGCTGCGGGGACACATCGTGGGCTAGGTGTGGGCTAGGTGTGGGCTAGGTGAATGCGGCGAACTCCTGTGCCGCGGGATTCGAAAGCCTTCGCGAAAACACCACGAACGGGTGAAGTAACTCAGGATCGCTGACGGTTCACCCACAGTACGTAATTCTGGCCGGGTCCCAAGCTCATCCCACTGGGGGTCCCACCGCCTTGAACAGCAATGACTTTCGTATGCCCGCACGCCGTCTGGCCGCCGTCGCGGCGGCCACGGCCCTTGCCGCGGGCCCGGCGGCGCTGGCCGGCGCGAGCGCCGCGCACGCGACCACCGACCAGGGTCGCGCCGGTGCCGTCGTCCTGCGTACCGGGCTCGACGTGTCCCTGCTCAACAAGACCGTGAACATCCCGCTCACGGTCTCCCTCAACGAGGTGCAGGCACCGCAGAGCGCCGACAAGACGGCGCTGTCCGCCCGGCTCGACGGCGTGGACGGCGGCAAGCCGTTCACCGTGCTCGGCGCGGACGTGGCCGCCGCCAAGGCCACCGTGGCCGACGGCCGCGCCGAGGGTTCCGTCGAACTCGCCCACGCCAAGCTGCACGTCCCCGGCCTGCCCCTGCTGTCCCTCGTCGAGATCGACGCGGTCACCTCCAAGGCGACCTGCGAAGCCGGGAAGCAGCCCACCGCATCCGCCAATGTGCTGGGCGCGGTGACGGTGCTCGGCAAGCGGATCACGCTCAGCGCGGGCGGCCCGACCAACGTCGAGGTGCCCGGGGTCGGCGAGGTCCGCCTCGATCTGTCGAAGCGGGAGACCACCTCCCGCACGGCGGCCGCCACCGCGCTCGAACTGAAGGTGTCCGTCAACCCGTTGAAGCTGAACGTGGCCGAGGTCGAGGGGACCGTCACCCTCGCCAAGGCGACCTGCGAGACGCCCGACGCACCGGCCAGGCCGAGCGAACCGGCCAAGCCGAGCGACCCGGCCAAGCCCGCCGACCCGGCCAAGCCCGCGTCGGACGTCAAGCCCCAGGGCGCCGCCGAGGCCGACCTCGCGGAGACAGGCGGCAACTCGGCGACGCCGTACATCGCGGGCGGCGCGCTCGCGCTCGTCCTGGCGGGCGGCGGCGCGGTGGCCCTGGCACGCCGCCGGAACTGACCGTCCGACGCGCGCGAGGGCCGGCCCGCCCCGGGGGACGCGCGCGGTACGGCCGATCCCGCTCCGCCACGGCGGCGGTGCCGCCGCGCGGCCGACCGAGCCGGTACGACCGGACCGGCGCGACCGAGCCGGAACGGGAACCCGAGCCGGAGCCGGTCGCCGGGTCCCGACAGCCGTGAGCAGTCGGCCGCCGGGTCCCGACAGTCATGAGCCCCGGCGGTTCCGCGCTGTCGTGAGGTTCGGCGGTCTTGCGGGCCGAAGGACGCCCTCTCGGCGGTCCCGTGGGGGAGGGGGCCCGAGGGGTCAGTCCGGGGCCGGTCCGGTCGGGAGGCCGGCCGGAGGGGGCAGCGCCGCGTCCAGGGCGCGCAGCAGGCCGTCCGTCGTGGTCCGGTCGCGCACCGCCATCCGGACCCAGTCCGCGCCGAGCCCCGGAAATGTGTCCCCGCGGCGCACGGCGTACCCGAGGTCGCGCAGCCGCCGCCGCACCCCGACCGCGTCCGGGATACGGACCAGGACGAATGGGCCTTCGGCCGGCTCCGCGACCCGCACCCCGCGCGCCGCGAACGCGGACAGGCCCGCCACCAGGTGGGCCCGGTCGGCCGCGATGCGATGGGCCGCGTGCGCCGCCTCCGCCAGCGCCCGCGACGTCACACACGCCCGCGCCGCCGCCAGGGCCGGCGTGGACACCGGCCACAGCGGCTGGGCCCGCGCCAGCTCCGCGACGGTCTCCTCGGCCGCCAGGAGGTAGCCGATGCGTAGCCCGGCCAGGCCCCAGGTCTTCGTCAGGCTGCGCAGGACGACCAGGCCGGGCACATCCGTCCGGCCGGCCAGCGCCTCGGGCTCGCCCGGCACCGCGTCCATGAACGCCTCGTCCACCACCAGCGTCCGCCCGCGGCGGGCGAGCCGGACGAGCGTCGCGGCCGGGTGCAGCACCGAGGTGGGGTTCGTCGGATTGCCGATCACCACCAGGTCGGCCTCCTCGGGGACGGCCGCCGCATCCAGCCGGAAGCCGTCCTCGGCGCGCAGCAGCACCCGGTCCACCGTGTGCCCCGCGTCCCGCAGCGCCGCCTCCGGCTCCGTGAACTGCGGGTGCACCACCACCGGCCGGCGCACCTTCAGGGCGCGGGCGAGCAGTACGAACGCCTCCGCCGCCCCCGCCGTCAGCAGCACCCGGTCCGCCCCGACCCCGTGCCGCGCCGCCACCGCCGCCCGCGCGGCCCGCCCGTCCGGGTAGGCCGCGAGAGCGGTCAGCGACCCGGCGATCCGCTCCCGCAGCCAGTCGGGCGGGGTGCCGGCACGGACGTTGACCGCGAGGTCGACCAGCGCCGACCCGTCGTCGCGGACCTCCGCGTCGCCGTGGTGGCGCAGATCGGGCCCGGCGCCGTCCTCAGTGGGCATGGGCGTGCCCGCCGTGATGGTGCCCGCCGTGGTGGTGGCCGTCGTCGTCCGGATGGAAGTGCGGCTGCTGCGGCAGGCCCACCTTGTCCTCGAAGCCCGGCAGCGCGATCCGGTACACGCACGCGTCGCAGTTCATCCGCACATCGCCCTGGACGGCCTCCGCGTACCGCTCCATCACCAGGTCGAGCAGTTCCGGCTCGGGCCCGATGACGTCGGCGCAGCGCACGTCCAGCTCCGGGTGCGCGGCGGCCCAGCCCTCGGCCTGCTGCCGCACCCGCTCCGGGAGGACGCCGGTGAACAGGAAGTACGGCAGGACCACGATGCGACGCGCCCCCAGCCGGGCGCACCGGTCGAGGCCGCTCGGCACGTCCGGCGCCGCCAGCGACACGAACGCCGTCTCCACTCCCGCGTACCCGCGCCCCTCCCACAGCAGCCGCGCCGCCTTGTACACCTCGGCGTTGGCGTCCGGGTCGGTGGAGCCCCGGCCGACCAGCAGCACGGTCACATCGGCCCGGTCGGCGGGCGTGCGGGCGGCACCGCCGAGCGCCTCGTCGAGCCGCCGCTCCAGCACGTCCAGCAGCGCCGGATGCGGGCCCAGCGGGCGGCCGTAGGCGTACGAGACGCCGGGATGCCGCTCCTTCTCCCGGGCCAGCGCCGCCGGTATGTCGCCCTTGGCGTGCCCCGCGGACACCAGCATCAGCGGCACGGCGGCGAACCGGCGCACGCCCCGCTCCACCAGTGCGGCAACGGCCTCGCCCAGCGGCGGCGGGGACAGCTCGATGAAGCCGCCCGCCACGGGCAGTTCGGGGTGGCGGCGGCCCAACTCCCGCACGAAGGACCGGAACGCCTCGGCTCCGGCCTCGTCCCGGGTGCCGTGGCCGGCGATGAGCAGGGCGGGCGGCGGGGTGGTCACTGATTCTCCTCGGTCGGTGAAGTCGGGTGGTACAGAAGGGCGTTGAGGGCGGCGGCGGCCACCGCCGAACCGCCCTTCTCGGAGACGTTGCTGACGGCGGGCAGCCCGCTCGCGCGCAACGCGGCCTTGGACTCGGCCGCGCCGACGAAGCCGACGGGCAGACCGATGACGAGTGCGGGGGAGGCGTCCAGCGTCAGCAGCTCCTCCAGGGCGGTCGGCGCACAGCCGATCACCCAGAGCGCCCCGGGTCCGACGTCCTCGTACGCGAGCCGGACCGCATGCGCCGAACGGGTCAGTCCTGGCCCGGACTCGGCGTCCCGCAGCCGGCAGACGGTCTTTTGGCGGGTGATGCCGGCCGCGACCATCTCCACGTCCACGACGACCGGCGCCCCGGCGTGCAGCGCGGCGTGCGCCCGCACCAGGTCGGCCTCGGCCATGACGAGGTCGTGCGCGTAGTCCAGATCGGCGGCGGAGTGGATGACCCGCTCCACCACCGCCCGGGTCAGCGGCGCGAAGCGGGAGGTGTCCAGACGGGCCCGCAGCCGCCGGAAGGACTCCTGCTCGATCGGGTGGATCACACGGTTCACCGGGCCTCCTCCTGCCGGGTGTCCTGCCAGCGGTAGCCGCGCGGGGTCACCATGCGTCCCGCGATCTCACGGGTCGCCGTGTTGCCCACCGTCACGACCGTCATCATGTCCACCCACGCCGCATCGAGCGCCCCCAGGGTGGTCAGCCTGCTCGACTCGTCGGCCCGCGACGCATTGCGTACGACACCGACCGGGGTGGCCGGCGCGCGGTGCTCGGCGAGGATCCCCAGCGCCGTGGGCAACTGCCAGGCACGGCCCCGGGAGCGCGGGTTGTAGAACGTCACCACGAGGTCCGCCTCGGCGGCGGCCCGCACCCGTCGCTCGATCACCTCCCACGGCGTGTGCAGGTCGGACAGGCTGATCGACACATGGTCGTGGCCCAGCGGCGCGCCCAGGACCGCCGCGCCGGCCAGCGCCGCGGTCACGCCCGGCACACCGGCCACGTCGATGTCGTCGGACGCCTCGGCGAGCGCGGGCGACGCCATCGCGTACACGCCGGCGTCCCCGCTCCCGATCAGCGCGACCGCATGGCCCGCACGGGCCTCGGCGACCGCCGTCCTGGCCCGCTCCTCCTCGGCGCCGAGGCCCGACTCCAGGACCCGGGTGCCCGGCCGCAGCAGGTCACGGATCTGGTCGACGTACTGATCCAGCCCGACGACCACCGAGGCGCGCCGCAGTTCGGCCCCGGCGCGTGGCGTGAGCAGATCACGGGCGCCGGGTCCGAGCCCGACGACCGCGAGCCGTCCGCGCGCGGGCCGCCGCGCCACGGCGCAGGTCGCCATGGCGGGCCGCCCGGCCGACTTCCGCTTGGGTACGAGGAGTTCGCCGCCGCGCAGCAGAGCGGCGGCCTCCGCGACGGACGGGGTGCCGACGGCGGCGAGCGGCGCTGCGGACGGGTTCGGCACGTCGACGCCCGCCAACTCCTCGGCGGAGCAGGTCACCAGGGGCACGCCGAGCCGTGCGGCGGCGGCCACGATGCCCGGCTCCGCGGACTTGGCGTCCACGGTGGCGAGTTCGGCGACGGACGCGGCCGACAACCCGGCGTCCCGCAGCGCGTCCGCGACCAGCTCCAGGACCTCCTCGGCCGGGGCGCCGCGGGAAGCGCCGACGCCGACCCTCAGCGTCGGCGGGCGCACCACCACCTCGCGCGGGCCGGGTTCGACATCCCGGTCGGTCACCCGGATCGTGTACGCGCCCTCGGCGGCGACCGGCAGCGGCGGCAGCGGCCAGGTCACCTCGGCGTCCAGAGCGACCGGCTCGCCGTCCAGCAGCGCCCGGGACACGGCCGCGACGGCGCCCTCGACCGGCAGCCCGAGGGTGTCGAGGCCGGGCACGCCCACCGCGTCCGTCGCCGTCGTCACCACCGGCGTCGCCGCCAGCAACCCGCCCACCTCGCGGGCGAGTTCGTTGGCCCCGCCGCCGTGCCCGCCGACCAGCGACACGGCGAACCGGCCGCCCTCGTCCACACACACCACGCCCGGATCGGCCGCCTTGTCGCCGAGCAGCGGGGCGATCAGCCGTACCACGGCCCCCGTCGCCAGGAAGCACACCAACTGCTCGCACTCCGCGAACGCGGCCCGTACGGCGTCCCTGACCGGGCCGTCGTACACCCGGGTGCGGTCCGGCCAGGCCGTGGCCAGCCGGTCGCGTGCCGCCGCCCCCGCAGCCGTGGCGGAAATCAGGCCGATCACTGAGCAACTCCTTCGACACTCGCGCGGGGCCGCTCGCCCCACAGCAGGAACACGGGATTGGTCGCGGCCAGCCGGGTCACGTCCCCGGGCAGCGGCGCGAGCCGCGACGACTGCAGCAGCACGCCGTCGCAGGAGAACCCGGCGGCGGTGAGCGCCGCGCGCGCCGCCGGCACCCGGTCCAGGGCGGCCACCGCGACCACCACGGCCCGCCGGGCCCGCCCGGCGCACTGCGTGACGACGGCGGGCAGCTCCCGGCCGCCGCCGCCGACGAACACGGCGTCGGGGTCGGGCAGTCCGGTCAGTACGGCCGGCGCCGTCCCGTGCACCGCCCGTACGTCGACGCCGTGCGCCGCCGCGTTGGCACGGATCCGCTCGATGCCGTCCGCGCTCTTCTCGACGGCCACGGCGGCGGCACCGAGCCGCGCGCACTCCACGGCCACCGAACCGGAGCCCGCGCCGACGTCCCACACCAGGTCGCCCAGGCGCGGCCCGAGCCGGGCCAGGGCCAGCGCCCGCACCTCGAACTTGGTGATCATCGAGTCGCGGTGGACGAACTCGGCCTCGTCCAGCGCCCACCGGGACGGCGGGGAGCCCGGCCCGGCCACCGTGCGCATCGCTCCCGGCGCCCGCGCCTCGTCCAGGCAGACGACCACGTTCACCGCGGTGCCCCAGTCCCGGGCGGCGGCCTCGGCGGGCGTGACCCGCTCCACCCGCTCACGGTCGGGATCGCCGAGCGCGCTCGCCACGACGAGGACCCGGCCCGCGTCGAGCGCGGCCCCCAACTCGGCGGGGCCCGCGCCAGGGCCGGTCAGCACGGCCACCTTGGGGTGCGCCAGGCACACGTTGACGGCGGTGCGCAGGGCCCGTCCGTGCGCGCTGACCACGACCGCGTCGTCCCAGGACAGCCCGATGCGTGCGAACGCCGTCGCGACCGACGAGACACCGGGCCGCACATCCAGCAGCCCGGACCCGAACCGCTCGGCCAGCGCCCGGACGATCCCGAAGAACCCCGGATCCCCGGAGGCCAGCACCACGACCGGCCGGGCCGCCCCGACGTACGCCGCGATGGTGTCGAGGGCGGGTCCGAGCGGCCCGAGGACCAGCCGTTCGGCCCCCTCCGGCAGCGGTACGGCGTCCAGGTGCCGGCGCGCGCCCACGACCAGCCCGGCACCGGCCAGGACGTCCTGCCGGACCGGCGCCCCGGTACCCGTGCCGACGACGGTGATCAACGGCGTCACGGGGTCGCGCCCCGCTCGCGCAGCGCCCTGCGGGCCTCCGGGTCGGCCCTGCGGAAGCCGTGGAAGTGACCGGGGTGGTAGAGATGCGAACGGGTGCCGTGCGCGTCCAGGGCCGGGCCGACCAGGAAGAGCGTGTGCTTCCACAGCCGGTGCTCCTTGACCGTCTCCTCCAGCGTGCCGATCGTGCAGCGCACCACCAGCTCGTCGGGCCACGTCGCCCGGTACGCGACCACCACCGGGGTGCTGGTCGGATAGCCGCCCTCCAGCAGCTCCCGCACCAGCTGCCCGCTGCGCGCCGCGGACAGGAAGACCGCCATGGTCGTGCCGTGCCGGGCGAACTCGCGCACCTCTTCACCGGTCGGCATCGGCGTCTTGCCCCCGCCGAGCCGGGTGAGCACGACGGACTGCGCCACCTCGGGAACGGTCAGCTCGCGCCGTGCGATCGCGGCGACCGCGGAGAACGCGGAGACCCCGGGCACCACCTCCGTCTCGATCCCGAT
The DNA here is from genome assembly GCF_042873595.1 of Streptomyces sp. NPDC004629. Lineage (NCBI taxonomy): Bacteria > Bacillati > Actinomycetota > Actinomycetes > Kitasatosporales > Streptomycetaceae > Streptomyces > Streptomyces sp. NPDC004629. The sequence goes on from NZ_JBIALO010000025.1 coordinate 49,145, forward strand.
CTCCGCGCACCGGTCGAGCTGTTCCTGGGTGCCGCCCCACAGGGCCGGGTCGCCGGAGTGGACTCGCGCGACCCGCAGCCCCTCGGCGTGCGCCTGGCGGTAGACGGCGACGACGTCCTCCAGCGCCATGGTCGCCGAGTCCAGGATCCGCGCGCCCTCGCGGGCGTGGTCGAGAACCTCCGCCTGCACCAGGCTGGCCGCCCAGATCACCACGTCGGCCTCGGCGATGGCGCGCGCGGCACGGAACGTCAGCAGGTCGGCGGCGCCGGGGCCGGCACCGACGAACGTCACCTTGCCGGTGAGGGCATCGGCCATGGGAAGGGGTCCTCTCGTACGAAATGTCATGGTTGGTGCGGTGGGTGGGCGGGCCGGATGTGCGCGGTGGGCGGCTGATCGGATAGCAAGGGCCCATGGCTGTCTTCGTCGCGCTCGGCGCGTTCCTGATGACGCTGGCCGGCGGCTGGACGGCACAGCGGGTGACCGACCGCCGCCACCTGGTCCTCGGCCTGGCCGGCGGCCTGATGCTGGGCGTGGTCGGTTTCGATCTGCTGCCGGAGGCGCTGGCGGTGGCCGGGCGGGAGGTGTTCGGCGTGCCGGCCGCCCTGCTGCTGTTCGTGGCCGGCTTCCTCCTGGCCCATCTGGTGGAACGCCTCCTGGCGGCCCGCCGCGCGGCCCACGGCGCCACGGAACACACGCAGCCCCTCGGCCACTCGGACCCCCTGACGCCCGCCCCCGCGCCTACGACAGACGGGGCGGGCGGCGAGGCTGATCCTCTTGGCGGGTCGGGTCCCGCGGTGCCCGGCCCCGTGCCTGCGGCAGAGGGGGCGGGTGGCGGCGCTGAGTCTCTCGGTTCGGCGGGTTCGCCGGTGTCCGGTCCCGTGCCTGGGGCAGACGGGGCGGGTGGCGATGCCCGGCCCCTCGGTCCGGCGGGTTCCGCGGTGTCCGGTCCCGTGCCTGCGGCAGAGGGGGCGGGCGGCGACGCTCAGCCTCTCGGCCCACCGGGTCCCCCGGTGTCCGGTCCCGCGGCTGCGGCAGACGGGGCGGGTGGCGATGCCCGGCCCCTCGGCCACTCGGAACCCCTGGTGTCCGGCCCCGTGCCCGCGCCGGACCGCACGAGCGACCGCACGCAGCCCCTCGGCCACTCGGACCCCCTGATGCCCGCCCCCGCGCCTACGGCAGACGGGGCGGGCGGCGACGCTCAGCCTCTCGGCCCACCGGGTCCCGCGGTGTCCGGACCCGCGGCTGCGGCAGACGGGGCGGGCGGCGAGGCTGATCCTCTTGGCGGGTCGGGTCCCGCGGTGCCCGGTCCCGTGCCTGCGGCAGAGGGGGCGGGTGGCGGCGCTCGGTCTCTCGGTTTGGCGGGTTTGGCCGTGTCCGATGCTGCGCCGCAGGCCGTTGCCTCGCCGCACTTCCACGAGCACCGCTCGCCCGAGGTGGGGCTCACCGCGGCCGGCGCGATGGTCGGGCACAGCGCCATGGACGGCGTGGCCATCGGCGCCGCCTTCCAGGTCGACGGCGGCATGGGCGCGGCCGTCGCGCTCGCGGTGATCGCCCACGACTTCGCGGACGGCTTCAACACGTTCACCCTCACCAGCCTCTACGGCAACGCCCGCCGCAAGGCGCTCGCGATGCTGTTCGCCGACGCCTGCGCCCCGCTGATCGGCGCCCTGTCGACGGCGCTCTTCACCATCCCCGAGCAGGCTCTCGGCGGCTATCTCGGCCTCTTCGGCGGCGTGCTCCTGTACCTCGCCGCGGCCGAGATCCTGCCCGAGGCACACCACCAGCACCCCGCCCGCTCGACCGTGCTGTGCACCGTCGCGGGGGCCGCGTTCATCTGGCTGGTGGTGGGCATCGCCGGCTGAGGGCGCCCCGACGACGCTCACAGTTTGCCGCCCCGCGAGCCGTCGCGCCGGGCCGGCGCGATGAGCGTGGACAGATACGGCAGCGGCGCCCCGTCCAGATCGGCGGCGGGCCGGACCGACTCCTCCGGCAGGCCCAGCGCCGAGCCCCACACGGCGTCCTGGAGCCGCCCGGTCTCCCGCAGCGCCTCGGCCACCTCCCCGGCCTGCCGCCCGAACTTGTACGCGACGACCGTGCCGGGCCCGGCCAGCGCGTCCTTGAGCGCGGACGCCCCGGCGGTCACCGGCACCAGCGTGAGCGGCTCGGTCCCCTCCGTCAGTACGGCGCCCGACCGGGCCGCCAGGTCCTGCATCGCGGTGATCCCGGGCACGGTCCGCACGACGGCCCCCGGTACCAGCCGTGCGACCGTCTGGGCGAGATAGGTGAACGTGGAGTACACGTTCGGGTCGCCGATGGTCGCGAAGGCGACGGTCCGCGCCTCCCGCAGCAACCCTGCGACCCGCTCCCCGGCCGCGTCCCAGGCGGCCTCCCGCCGGGCCCGGTCCGTGCGCTCGTTGAGCGCGAACACCACCCGGACCACCTTCTTCGCGGGCACGTAGTGCAGCACGGTCGCCTCCGCGCGCCCGCGTTCCCCGGTGTCCATCACCGGTACGACCACGACATCGGCGGCGCGCAGCGCGTTCACGCCCTTCACGGTCACCAGCTCCGGGTCGCCGGGACCGACCCCGACCCCGATCAGCGTGCTGCTCATGACGTCCGGCACCTCTCCACGAACCGACGGGCCACGCCGGGCCGCGCGGCCCAGTGCGTATGCAGATAACTCGCGTGCACCCCGTGCTGCACAAAACCCTCGACGCGCCGCTCCGGGCCCCGCACGCCCCACGCCGGGGCCGCCCCCGCACCCGGCGCGACGACGGTCCGGTGGAACTCGTGCCCCCGCATCCGCGTCCCGGCCCCGGCCAGCACGCTGTCGCTGACGGCGACCGCGTCCCGGTAGCCGAGGGTGAGCCGCTCAGTCATCCGCGCGGTGGCGTCCAGCACCCCGCACATGGGTCGGCCGTCCAACTCCCGGCACAGATACAGCAGTCCGGCGCACTCCGCGGCGAGCGGGGCACCTCGCCGTGCCAGCCCGGCGATGGCCCCGCGCAGCGGCTCGTTGGCGGACAGCTCGGCGCCGTACACCTCGGGAAAGCCGCCGCCGATGACCAACCCGACCGTGTCGTCGGGCAGTTGCTCGTCCCGGAGCGGATCGAAGGTCACGACGTCGGCACCGGCGGCGGTGAGCAGTTCGGTGTGCTCGGCATAGGAGAAGGTGAACGCGGGCCCGCCGGCGACGGCAACGGTCGGCGCCGACCGCCCGGCCGGCGGTTGCGAACCGGCGGCGGCCGAGGCGGGGTTCCAGGGGGCCGAGCCCTGCGGAAGGGGACCGGCCGCACGGGCGAGCGCCGCCAGCGCGCTCACATCACACCCCTCGGACACCAGCGCCGCCATCGCCCGCACCGCGTCGACCGCCGCGGACCGCCGCTCCGCGACCGGCACAAGACCCAGATGCCGGGACGGCGTCGCCACGGCGGCCGCCCGCCGCAGCACCCCCAGCACCGGCACCCCCACCGACTCCAACGCCTCCCGCAGCAGCTCCTCGTGCCGGTCGGACCCCACCTTGTTCAGGATCACCCCGCCGATCCGCACCTGCGGGTCCCAGGACGCGAACCCGTGCACCAGCGCCGCCACCGACCGTGACTGCGCGGACGCGTCCACCACCAGCACGACCGGCGCCCGCAGCAGCTTCGCCACCTGCGCCGTGGATCCCAGCTCGCCCTCCCCTGCGGCACCGTCGTACAGCCCCATCACGCCCTCCACGACGGCGATGTCGCAGTCGTGCGCCGCGTGCAGGAACAGCGGGCCGATCAGCTCGGGGCCGCACAGATACGCGTCGAGGTTGCGGCCCATGCGCCCGGTGGCCAGCGCGTGATACCCGGGGTCGATGTAGTCGGGGCCGACCTTGTGCGGGGACACGCTGAGCCCCCGCCCGGCCAGGGCTGCCATCAGCCCGGTGGCGACGGTGGTCTTGCCGCTGCCCGACGCGGGCGCGGCGATGACCAGACGGGGTACGGACGTCACCACTCGATGCCCCGCTGGCCCTTCTGGCCCACGTCCATGGGGTGCTTGACCTTCGACATGTCGGTGACGAGGTCGGCGAAGTCCACGAGCGCGCCGGGCGCGTGCCGCCCGGTGATCACCACATGCTGCGTGCCCGGCCTGTCGCGCAGCACCGCGATCACCTCGTCCGTGTCCACCCAGCCCCAGTGCATCGGGTACGCGAACTCGTCGAGCACATACAGCCGGTACGTCTGCGCCGCCAGGTCCCGCTTGACCTGCTCCCAGCCCTCCCGGGCCTTCTCCGCATTACCCAGATTGTCCAGGTTGTTCAGTGTGTCCCGCTGCACCCAGGACCAGCCCTCGCCCATCTTGTGCCAGACGACGGAGCCGCCCTCGCCGGAATCGCCGAGCACCCGCAGCGCCCGCTCCTCGCCGACCCTCCACTTGGCGGACTTGACGAACTGGAACACCCCGATCGGCCAGCCCTGGTTCCAGGCGCGCAACGCAAGACCGAAAGCGGCCGTGGACTTGCCCTTGCCCACACCCGTGTGGACCACGACGAGCGGACGGTTGCGTCGCTGCCGCGTCGTCAGCCCGTCGTCCGGCACCACACTCGGCTTTCCTTGTGGCATTACGCGGCCCTCCTCGACGTCCCCTGTACATCCCTGACCAGACCGGCGATCGCATCGGCACGCAATGCGTCCAGCGTGACGGCCGTACCGCCCAACTCGTCCGCCAGCCGCCCGGCGAGCCCGAGCCGCACCGGCCCCGACTCGCAGTCCACGACCACCGAGGCGATCTGCTCGGCCGCGAACAGCCGCGCCGCACGCCCGGCGAGGCCGACCGGATCGGGGCCGCCGGTGGCGCGACCATCGGTCACCACCACGACCAGCGCCCGGCGCGCCGGATCCCGCAGCCGCTCCACCCGCAGCACCTCGTGCGCCTTGAGCAGCCCGGCCGCCAGCGGCGTCCGCCCGCCGGTCGGCAGCGACTCAAGCCGGGCCGCCGCCGTGTCCACCGACGAGGTCGGCGGCAGCGCAACCTCCGCGGCCGACCCCCGAAAGGTCACCAGCCCCACCTTGTCCCGCCGCTGATAGGCGTCGAGCAGCAGCGACAGCACGGCACCCTTCACGGCGCCCATCCGCTGCCGGGCCGCCATCGAACCGGAGGCGTCCACGACGAAGAGAACGAGGTTCCCCTCGCGGCCTTCCCGCGTCGCCTGCCGCAGATCGTCCCGCCGGATCACCAGCCCCGGCCCCGACCGCCCACGCGCCCGCTGGTGCGGGGCGGCGGCCCGCACGGTGGCGGCCAGATGCAGCTTGGTCAGCGCACCCCGGGGCCGGCGGGCGCCGGTGGTGCGCCCGTGCTCGGTCCGCGCCCGCGACCGCCGCCCGGCGGCACCCTCACCGATCCCGGGCACGCTCAGCGCCTTGGTGCGGAACGGCTCGCCGGCCCGTACGGCCGACTGCTCCCGCCCGCCGGACGTCTGCGGTTCCCCGCCCTCACCGGCCTCGGGCCGTGCGGCGGTGTCCCCGTCGCCCTGCGGGCCGCTGTCGGGCGTCGGCTGCCCACCGCCGCCGCCGGGCCCATCGGGATCGGGATCGTCGTCGCCCTCGTCCTGCCCGGAGAACTCCTCCAGCGTGTCGTCCAGCCTGTCCTCGTCCAAACCAGGCGCGTCGAACGGATTGCGTCGGCGCCGGTGCGGCAGCGCGAGCAGCGCCGCCTGCCGTACGTCCTCGGCGAGCACATCGGTCCGGCCCGCCCAGGCCGCCAGCGCGGTCGCCGTACGCGCCATCACGATGTCGGCGCGCATGCCGTCCACCTCGAACGCGCTGCACACCGCCGCGATCTGCCGCAGCGCGCCATCGCCCAGCAGCACCCGCGGCAGCAACTCCCGTGCGGCGACGATCCGCCCGCGTACGGCGACCTCCTCGTCCGCCCAGCGCGCGGCGAAACCGGCGGGGTCGTCGTCGTACGCCAGCCTGCGACGCACGACCTCAACCCGCTGATCCGGCTCCCGCGAGGCGGCGACCTCCACCGTGAGGCCGAAACGGTCCAGCAACTGCGGCCTCAGTTCGCCCTCTTCGGGGTTCATGGTCCCGACGAGCAGAAAGCGCGCGGCATGCCGTACGGAGACCCCTTCGCGCTCGACGTACGAGGCACCCATCGCGGCGGCGTCCAGCAGCAGGTCGACGAGGTGGTCGTGGAGCAGGTTGACCTCGTCGACGTAGAGGATGCCGCGGTGCGCTTGCGCCAGGAGGCCCGGCTCGAAGCTCTTCACGCCTTCGGCCAGCGCGCGTTCGATGTCCAGCGCGCCGACGAGCCGGTCCTCGGAGGCACCGACGGGCAGTTCGACCATGCGGGCCGGCCGTTCGACTTCCTGGCCCGGCTCGTGCGGCCCGTCCGGGCACGACGGATCCGGTGCCGCCGGGTCGCAGGAGAAGCGGCATCCGGGGACGACCGCCACCTGCGGCAGCAACGCGGACAAGGCGCGTACGGCCGTGCTCTTCGCGGTCCCTTTCTCCCCTCGGACCAGCACTCCGCCCACGGCAGGGCTCACTGCATTGAGGAGCAGGGCCAGCCGCAGATCGTTCTGCCCGACGACGGCAGTGAACGGATAGGGGATACTCACGCCGAGATCACTCCTTTGAGTGGCTGGTGCGATGACCGTGCGTCGCAGGCCGTTGCAGCTGACAGGGTGTGGGCATGTTCCCCGCTGGCGCGGGGGTGATCCGGGCACCGCCAAATCGACGGCCGTCCGTGCGCTGTTGTCCCCGCCGACGCGGGGGTGCGGAGAGCGTTCATTCGCCGCCCTCCAGATCTCCCTCAAGTTCGAGGTAGGTGTCCCGGAGCCGGTCCAGAGTCTCCTGGTCCGGCTCCGCCCACAGCCCACGGTCCGCCGCCTCCAGCAGGCGCTCGGTGATCCCGCGCAGCGCCCATGGGTTGGACTTCTTCATGAAGTCCCGGTTCTCGGCGTCGAAGACGTACTCCGCGCTGAGCTTCTCGTACATCCAGTCGTCGACCACGCCCGCCGTGGCGTCGTAGCCGAACAGGTAGTCCACGGTCGCGGCCATCTCGAAGGCACCCTTGTAGCCGTGCCGTCGCATCGCCGCCATCCAGCGCGGGTTGACGACCCGCGCCCGGAACACCCGGTGCGTCTCCTCGCCGAGCGTCCGCGTCCGCACCTGGTCCGGTACGGCCGAGTCGCCGACGTACGCCTCCGGGTTGGCCCCCGTCAGATGCCGCACCATGGCGACCATGCCGCCGTGGTACTGGAAGTAGTCGTCCGCGTCGACCAGGTCGTGCTCGCGGGTGTCGACGTTCTTCGCCGCCACGGCGATCCGCCGGAACGCCGTTTCCATGTCGCCGCGCGCCGCCCGCCCGTCGAGTCCGCGCCCGTACGCGTACCCGCCCCAGACGGCGTACACCTCGGCCAGGTCGGCATCGGAGCGCCAGTTGCGAGCGTCGATCAGCGGCAGCAGACCCGCGCCGTACGCACCCGGCTTCGAACCGAAGACGCGGGCCGTCGCGCGCCGCCGGTCACCGTGCTCGGCCGCATCCTCCTCCACATGCGCCCGCACGTAGTTGGACTCGGCGGGCTCGTCCAGCTCGGCCACCGCCCGTACCGCGTCATCGATCAACCCGACCACGTGCGGGAACGCGTCCCGGAAGAAGCCCGAGATACGGACCGTGACATCGATACGGGGCCTGCCGAGTTCGGCGAGCGGCACGATCTCGAAGCCGGTCACCCGGCGGGAGGCGTCGTCCCAGACCGGGCGGCAGCCCAGCAGCGCCAGGATCTCCGCGATGTCGTCGCCCTGGGTGCGCATCGCGGACGTGCCCCAGACCGTCAGACCGACCGACTTCGGGTACTCACCGGTGTCGCTGAGATACCGCTGCACCAGTGAGTCGGCGAGCGACTGGCCGACCTCCCAACTCAGCCGGGACGGAATGGCCTTGGGGTCGACCGAGTAGAAGTTCCGGCCGGTCGGCAGGACGTTGACCAGCCCGCGGGTCGGGGAGCCCGAAGGACCCGCCGGAACATAACCGCCGTCCAGCGCGTGGAGGATGTGCCCGATCTCGTCGCCGGTGCGGGCCAACCGCGGTACGACCTCCGTGCACGCGAACTCCAGCACGGCCACCGCCTCCGGGAGTTCGCCGCCCAGCACCTCGCGGACCAGGGGCGCGCTCTCGGCCGTCGCCCAGCCGCGGGCCTCCATGCCCTCGGCGATCCGCCGGCACAACTGCTCCAGCAGGTCGATCGCGTCGGCGGCCGTACGGGACGGGCCCTCCACCAGGTCCGTCAGCTCCACCGGCACCTTCACCGGAGCGCCGGGCTCGGCCAGCAACTCCTTCTCGACCAGCCCGAAACGGGCGGCGAGGCAAGCCCTGAGCCCCGGAAGGGCGTTTGCCTGCCCGCCCCACACCTGGGACGCCCGCAGGACGGCCAGCACCAGGTTCACGCGCGGCTCACCGACCGGGCCGCCACCCAGGACGTGCAGACCGTCCCGGATCTGCACGTCCTTGATCTCGCACAGATAGCCGTCGATGTGCATGACGAACTCGTCGAAGTCGTCGTCCCGCGGCTGCTCGTCCACATGCAGGTCGTGGTGGAGTTCCGCTGCCCGAACGAGCGTCCAGATCTGGCTGCGCACCGCCGGCGCCTTCGCCGGGTCCAGGTCGGAGACCAGCGCGTACTCGTCCAGCAGCTGCTCCAGCTTGGCCAGGTCGCCATAGGTGTCGGCGCGGGCCATCGGCGGCACGAGGTGGTCGACCACGGTGGCGTGGCCGCGCCGCTTGGCCTGGGTTCCCTCGCCGGGGTCGTTGACGATGAACGGGTAGACGAGGGGCAGGTCGCCGAGGACGGCGTCCGGGGCGCAGCCGGCGCTCAGGCCGAGGCCCTTGCCCGGCAGCCACTCCATCGTGCCGTGCTTGCCCATGTGCACGACCGCGTCGGCGCCGAAGCTGTTCTCCAGCCAGCGGTAGGCCGCCAGATAGTGGTGGGACGGCGGCATGTCGGGGTCGTGGTAGATCGCGATGGGGTTCTCGCCGAAGCCGCGCGGCGGCTGGATCATCACGACGACGTTCCCGAACCGGAGACATGCCAGCACGATGTCCTCGCCGTCGACGTACAGGCCGCCCGGCGGCTCGCCCCACGCCTCCAGCATGGCGCCCCGCAGCTCCGGGTCGAGTGTGCCGAACCACGCCCGGTAGTCGGCGAGCGGCACCCGCGCGGGCGCGGCGGCCAGCTGCTCCTCCGTCAGCCACTCGACGTCGTGCCCGCCGGCCGCGATCAGCCGGTGGATCAACTCGTCGCCCCCCGCGGGGTATTCGGTGAGCGAGTAACCGGCGTCGCGCAGCGCGTCCAGCACCCGGACCGCCGACGCGGGCGTGTCGAGGCCGACCGCGTTGCCGACCCGGGAGTGCTTGGTCGGGTACGCGGTGAACACCAGCCCGATCTTCTTCTCGGCGTTCGGCTTGTGCCGCAACCGGGCGTGCCGCACGGCGATCCCGGCGACCCGCCCGGCCCGCTCCGGGTCGGCGACGTACACGGGCACGTCGTCGGGTCCCCGCTCCTTGAACGAGAACGGCACCGTGATCAGCCGCCCGTCGAACTCCGGGATGGCGACCTGCATCGCCGCGTCCATGGGGGAGAGCGCCGCTTCCGACGCCGCCCACGCCTCCCGGGACGAGGTGAGGCACAGCCCTTGCAGCACGGGGACATCGAGGTCGGCGAGCGCCCCGACATCCCAGCTCTCCTCGTCGCCGCCGGCCGACGCCTGCGAGGCGTGGGTGCCGCCCGCGGCCAGCACGGTCGCCACCAGCGCGTCGGCCCGGCCGAGGACCCGGTACAGCCCGGCGTCCGCGCCGCGCAGCGAACCGCAGTACACGGGAAGGGCGTTGGCGCCGTGCGCCTCGATCGCGTCGCACAGGGTGTCCACGAAGGCGGTGTTGCCGCTCAGTTCGTGGGCCCGGTAGAAGAGCACACCGACGGTCGGGCGGTCCGCGACCAGGGCGCGCTCGCCGTGGACGCCGTACTCCGGCATCTTCCGCGGTTCTTCGAAGCCCTCACCGGTCAGCAGCACCGTGTCGGACAGGAACCGGGCGAGTTCGCCGAGGTTGGCGGGTCCGCCCTCCACCAGATAGCGCAGCGCCTGGGCCACGACACCCGCGGGCACGGACGACTCGGCCATCAACTCGGCGTCCGGGACGGCCTCGCCGCCGAGCAGCACGGTCGGCACGCCGGACGCCCGCACCGCGGCCAGCCCGTCCTCCCAGGCCCGCTTGCCGCCCAGGAGCCGGACGACCGCGAGGTCGGCGCGCCGCAGCAGCGCCGGAAGCTCCTCGGCGACGTCGAGCCGGGTCGGGTTGCCGATCAGATAGGACGCGTCGGCGGCACGCGCCGCCAGCAGATCGGTGTCGGCCGTCGACAACAACAACACTGTGCTCATGCGGGCGCTCCCGGTGGAATGAAGGGCAGTCCTCGTGGCGCGCCCGACTCGATGAGCCGCCACAGCGCGTCCGTGTCCGCGTGCTGTTCGATCAGATCGCCGAGCCGGTCGAGCCGCTGCTCGCGCAGCGCGGCGAAGCAGGTGTCGGCGGCCGGTACGAAGCGGCGGTCCGCGGCGGCCGCCACCTCGCGCAGGAAGGCCCGCCGGAAGCCGTCCGACTCCAGCGCGCCGTGCCAGTGCGTGCCCCAGGTCCGGCCGACCCGGCAGCCGTCCAGGAAGGGCTCGCCGCCCGTGACGTCGGCGACGCCGTGGTGGATCTCGTAGCCCTCGACGTGCTCGCCGAGGGCCGCGCCGGTGGGCCGGGCGAGGGTCTTCTCGCGGGCGAACCGCACCCGCACCGGCAGCAGGCCGAGCCCCGGCACCCGCCCGGCCCGCGACTCGACCTCATCCTCGATGTGCTCGCCGAGGATCTGGAAGCCGCCGCAGATGCCGAGGACCGGGCGGCCCTCGCCGGCCCGGCGGCGCAGCGCCCGGGCCAGGCCGCGCTCCCGCAACCACTCCAGGGCCCGGACGGTGCCCCGGGTCCCCGGGACGACGACGAGGTCGGCGTCGGCCATCTCCTCGGGACGGTCCACGAACCGCACCACCACGCCCGGTTCGGCGGCCAGCGCGTCCACGTCGGTGAAGTTGGACATGAGCGGCACGGCGCACACGGCGATCCGCAGCACGTCCGCGCCGACGGGTTCGGCGGCGGCCGACTCCCGCACCGCGCCGCGCAACGAGACCGCCAGTCCGTCCTCCTCGTCGATGCCGAGTCCGTGCCGGAACGGCAGGACGCCGTAGGCGCGCCGCCCGGTCAGGGCGTGCAGCATGTCGAGGCCCGGCGCCAACAGGCCGACGTCCCCGCGGAACTTGTTGACGAGGAACCCGGCGACCAGCTCCTGGTCCTCGCGTGACAGCAGCGCCACGGTCCCGAAGAACGACGCGAAGACGCCGCCGCGGTCGATGTCACCGACCACCAGCACGGGCAGCCGCGCGCCCCGCGCGATGCCCATGTTCACGATGTCGGTGCGCCGCAGGTTGATCTCCGCCGGGCTGCCCGCCCCCTCGCAGATCACGGCGTCGTACGTGGAGCGCAGCGTGGCCAGACAGTCGAGGACGGTGCCCAGCAGCCGCTGCTGCCGCCCGCCGTGGTAGCCGCGCGCGCTCAGTTCGCCCACGGGCCTGCCCAGCAGCACGACCTGACTGCTCTGTTCCCCGCCGGGCTTGAGCAGCACCGGGTTCATCAGCGCGGTCGGCTCGATCCGGCAGGCCTGGGCCTGCATGGCCTGGGCCCGCCCGATCTCGGCGCCCTCCCGGGTGACGAACGAGTTCAGCGACATGTTCTGCGCCTTGAACGGCGCGACCTTGACCCCCTGCCGCACCAGCCACCGGCAGATCCCCGCGGTGATGACGCTCTTGCCGGCGTCGGAGGTGGTGCCGGCGACGAGGAGACCCCCACCGGTCATGACCCGTGTCCCTTCGCGGTGAGGCGCGCGGCGGCCACGACGCCGAGCGCGAGCAGGCCGACCCGGCGGGAGAGCCGTACGGCACGTTCGATGTCCGGGGCGGCGACGGCACGGCCGCCGCCGTTGAGCACGGGCCGGTGCTCGACGCGCCCCCCGTAGGAGAGGGTCCCGCCCAGCCGCACGCCCAGCGCCCCCGCGAAAGCCGCCTCCACGGGACCGGCGTTGGGGCTCGGATGCCGGCGGGCGTCGGCCCGCCATGCCCGTACGGCGCCCCGCGCATCGGGCCCGCAGACGGCGGCGAGCACGGCGGTGAGCCGGGCCCCCGGCCAGCCTGCGACGTCGTCGAGCCGCGCCGCGGCCCAGCCGAACCGGCGGTGGCGCGGCGAGCGGTGCCCCACCATCGCGTCGAGGGTGTTCACGGCCCGGAACCCGACGAGTCCGGGCACCCCGGCCAACGCCCCCCACACCAGGGCCCCGACGACCGCGTCCGAGGTGTTCTCGGCCACGGACTCCACGACCGCACGGGCGATCCCGTCGGCGTCCAGGGCCTGCGGGTCCCGCCCGCACAGATGCGGCAGCCGTGCCCGGGCCGCCGCGACGTCCCCCGTGTCCAGGGCCCGCCCGATCGTCCGGGCCTCCCGGGCGAGCGAAGTGGCGCCCACCACCGCCCAGGTGGCGGCCCCGGTGAGCGCAACGGAGGCGGCGGGGGAGGGGCGTACGGCCCGCTGGGCCACGGCCGCGAGGGCCGCGGCGCCGCCGACGCACAGGGCGGTGTGCAGGGCTCCCCATCCGCGGTGGTCCCGCCACAGCGCACGCTCCGCCGCGCCGGCCGCACGCCCGAACACGGCGACCGGATGTCCGCGGCGCGGATCGCCGACGAGCAGGTCACCGAGGAGGCCGAGGGCGGCGCCGTACGCGAAGACGCGTTCGGCACGCACCGGCTCAGCCGGCCGTGGGGTCGGGAAGCGACCTGGTGCTGTACCTCAATCCGCAGCCGAGCATGGCGATATGTCCTCACTCAGGGTGTCCACGCCCTGGTTCGACGAGACCGGCGGTGAGAGTTCCTGGCTCCCGGGGAGTTCTTCCCCGGTGACAGTGGCGGGACCGCGCCGGATTCGCACCGGCTTCCTCTCGTGCCGCCGTACATGGCTCCGGCAGTCCACCACGGCCCCGGAAGGGCCGTCAACTTGCCGTTGACCTGCGAGGGGAGAGTGTGCCGAGGCTCATATCGGCACCGCGCCCATTTCGGTGGGCGCCGACCCGGGGCAGCGCCCCGAAGGGGCGCGGGGAACTGCGCGACCAGCCACGACGGAGCCGCAGATGACCGACGGCACAGCACGGCCCGTCCAGCGGAGCGCTCACGCCGTGATCAGGTGGATCCCGTAGGCCACCGCGGCGGCGCACGCCGCGAAGCACGTGTACGCGGCGGTCAGCGCGAGGCCGGCGGATCCGCCCCGGGCGGCGGCCCGTTCGCGGCGCGACAGTCCGGCCACGCCGAGGGTGAAGAGGGCCACCAGCGCCACGGTGACCGCGAGGCTGACGCCGAAGACGGAGCCGAGGGCCGCCCAGTCGATCTTCATGGTGATGCTTCCTTGGGTACCGGGGGAGAGAGGGGAGGGGGGCGGACGGTCAGACGGCGGCGGCCGGCGGTGCGGCCTGGTCGGCGGCGGCCGGGGCCGCGGACACCGGCGGGGACGGGATCGTGGCCGTCAGGTCGTCGGCCGGGGTGCCCGCCGCCGGAGGCGTCACGGCGGCGATCGCGGCGGTCACCACACCGGCCGGCTCGCCGGTGTCGTTGACGTTGCTGTGGTCGACGACCTCGCGCCGGGAGATCTTCCAGATCGCGGCGGCGGAGGCGACCAGGAAGACGGCCACGCACCCGGTGCCCCAGTCGCCGAGGTCCGTGACCGTCTCCGCGAGCGCGCCGACCAGCGCGGCGGCCGGCAGCGTCAGCGCCCAGGCGACGACCATCCGGGTCGCCGTGGACCAGCGGACCACGCCGCCCTTGCGGCCCAGACCCGCGCCCATCACGGAACCGGAGACGACATGCGTGGTGGAGAGGGAGAAGCCGAGGTGCGAGGAGGCCAGGATGGCGGTCGCCGCGCTGGTCTGGGCGGCGAAGCCCTGCTGCGGCTGGAGGTCGGTCAGGCCCTTGCCCATCGTGCGGATGATGCGCCAGCCGCCGAGGTAGGTGCCGAGGGCGATGGCGAGGCCGGCGCAGAGTATGACCCAGGTGGGAGGGTTGGAGCCGGGGGCGAGGGCGCCGCCGGCGATCAGCGCCAGGGTGATGATGCCCATGGTCTTCTGGGCGTCGTTCGTGCCGTGGGCCAGGGAGACCAGGCCGGCGGAGGCGATCTGGCCGGCCCGGTAGCCCTTCTCGGCGGCCCTGCCGTCCGCCTTCGCGCCGAGCCGGTACGACAGGCGGGTGGCGAGCAGTGCCGCCACGCCCGCGACGACCGGCGCGGCGAGCGCCGGGATGAGCACCTTGGTGACGAGCGCGTCGCCGTGTACGGCGCCCGCGCCGGCGGAGGCGACGGTGGCGCCGATCAGGCCGCCCATCAGGGCGTGCGAGGAACTGGAGGGCAGACCCACCAGCCACGTCAGCAGGTTCCAGAGGATCGCGCCCACCAGCGCGGCGAAGATGACCTCGGGACGGATGCCGGTCTCGTCGACGAGACCCTTGGAGATCGTGTTGGCGACCTCCACGGAGAGGAAAGCGCCCACCAGGTTGAGTGCGGCGGACATGGCCACCGCGACCTTGGGCTTGAGCGCACCGGTCGAGATGGTCGTGGCCATCGCGTTGGCGGTGTCGTGGAAACCGTTCGTGAAATCGAACGCGAGTGCGGTGATCACCACAATCGCGAGGATCAGCGAGAAGCCTTCCATTTACCCAGGCAATCGTTCGAAGTCATTGGCCGGTTGAACGTAGGCAATCTTGATGAACGGAAGGTGAACTGGGGAGGGATTCACGGTGTCGCGGGCGGCGCGCCCACGGTGGCCACCACGACCCGTTGAGCAGATCCGGGTCACCCGCCAGGATCAGGACATGGACCAGGACATCGATCAGGGCATGGATCAGGGCACCGCTCAGGGCATGACGGCACAGGTGGCACACGCCTGGGAGGCACTGGTCGGCGCGGCCCGCCGCACCGTGTCCGACGGGCTGGTAGTCGGCACCTCGGGGAACGTCTCGGTGCGCGTCGGCGACACCGTGCTGGTCACGCCCTCGGGCGTGCCGTACGACCGGCTCACACCGGACGACGTGACCGGCGTGGACCTCGACGGCCGGCAGGTGCTCGGCACGCTGGTGCCCACCAGCGAACTGCCCATGCACCTCGCCGTCTACCGCGCCACGGACGCGCGGGCCGTCGTCCACACCCACGCCGTGCACGCCACGGCCGTCTCGACGCTGGTCCTGGAACTGCCCGCGATCCACTACATGACGGCGGCGCTCGGCGGCCCCGTCCGCGTCGCACCGTATGCCACGTACGGCACCGAGGAACTGGCCCGGAACATGCTCCGCGCCCTCGCCGGCCGCTCCGGCTGCCTGCTGCGCAACCACGGCACCCTCACCTACGGCACCACCCTCGACCAGGCCTACGACCGCACCGCCCAACTGGAGTGGATGTGCCGCCTGTGGCTGACCGCATCCTCAGTACCGGGCCACACCCCCACCCTCCTGACCCCCACCCAACTAACAGAAGCAGCAACCCACCTCCACACCTACGGCCAACCCTAGGGACAGGGGCGCGGGGAACTGCGCAACAAGCCACCCACGACCCGCACTCACCGACAACGGCATGCACCCCCTCCCCTGGGGGTGCGGGGAACTGCGCAACAAACCACCCACACCCCGCACCGACAACACAACCCGCACCCCCTCCCCTGGGGGCGCGGGGAACTGCGCAACAAACCACCCACGACCCGCACTCACCGACAACGGCATGCACCCCCTCCCCTGGGGGCGCGGGGAACTGCGCAACAAACCACCCACAACCCCCACCGACAACACAACCCGCACCCCCACCCCAGGGGCGCGGGGAACTGCGCAACCCGGCCAAAGACCCCCCGCTTCCACTGGCCCCCCACCCCCTCCCCCAGCACACTGGTTCCGTGCGCACTGTCACGGCGACGGCCGCCGCCCTCACCGCGGCCCTGGCAGCCGGCGCGGCCGGCGTAGCCGCCGGGCGGCTGGCGAGCGACGCCGCGCTCAAGGCGCCCGCCGGCGGGCCCCTGCCCACCGAACCCCGGCTCACCGTGCACGGCACGGCCGCGGGACAGATCACCCTCACCCGCGATCTGGCCTCCCTGCGCCCCGGCACCTACGGCCTCGCGGGCGACGGCTCGCACGCCGTCGTCGGCCCCGTCCTGGAGTCCGTCCGGAGCACCGCCGACACCGTCGTACGCCGCCTGGAAGGCGTCACCCACGGCACCCTCGGGGTCGGCGACAAGGTCTGGCTGACCCCGAACGTGCACGTCGGCAACCCGGCATCCGCCCTCGACCTCGACCACGCCGACATCGACATACCCGGCGAACTCGGCCCGCTGCCCGCGTGGTTCGTGCCCGGCCACCGGGACATCTGGGTGATCGCCGTGCACGGCCTGGGCACCACCCGTGAACAGGCCCTGAACGTCATGGGGTTCCTGCACCACAGGCGCCTGCCGGTGCTCGCCCTCGCCTACCGCGGTGACCTCGGCGCACCCCGCAGGCCCGACGGCCTGAACCACTTCGGCGCGACCGAGTGGCGCGACCTGGACGCCGCGATCCGCTACGCCGTCCGGCACGGCGCAGGCCGCGTGATCCTGCTCGGCTGGTCCACCGGCGCCACCATGGCCCTGCACGCCGCCGCCCGCTCACCCGAGCGGGACCGCATCGCCGGCCTCGTCCTGGACTCGCCGGTGCTGGACTGGCCGGCCACGCTGCGCGCCCTGGCCTCGGCCCGCCACACGCCGGACGCCGTGCTGCCGCTCGCCGTGCGCGCCGCGCAGGGGCGCACCGGTCTGCACCCCGACGGCCTCGCCGACGCCGCCGACCCCGCCCGGCTCGACGTGCCCACCCTGATCATCCACGGCCCGGGCGACACCGTGGCCCCCTGGGTGTACTCCCGGCGCCTCGCCGACCGCCGCCCGGACCGCGTCGCCCTGCACACCGTCGCCGACGCCCCGCACGCGGCCATGTGGAACGCCGACCCCGAGGGGTACGAGGAACAGCTGCGCCGGTTCCTGACTCCGCTCATGTAATCCATTCCGTTTAACTCCGTACCGGTGGCCTGATCCTGGCCCGTCCGCCCCAGCCGGGCACCGCGCGTTGGCCACCCTCGTCGCCCGCCGTGACATTCCGTTTGGGTTTTCGGACCGTCAACCGGAAGACTGCCCCCGTGACGTCCCGTATCCCGCGCGACTCCAGGCTTCGACTCGTCCGACCGCGACCCCTGGCCGCCGCCCCCAGAGCTGTGAACCAGCGGCGCCCACGCCGCCCCGCACCCCGGCCACCGGAAGGCACGCCCGCCCCCGCGGAGCTGGCCAGAATGGCGCGCTCCGGCCTGGCGGGCGCGGCCCGCGTCGCCCACTGGGCCGACGCCGCCCTCGGCCCCGGCCGCGCCGGGGCCACCGAGGACGGCAAGGCCACCCTCTCCGACGCGGCCGCCGAACGCGCGGCCGGCGATCTGCATCTGACCGTGGCCCAGGTCCGGACCGACTGGGACACCGCCCGCCTCGCCGGCCTGGTCGAGGTGCACGGCGACAGCGCCCGCCCCGGCTGGCGGCTGCGCGCCTGGGACCGGGACGACAGTGCCGTACTGCGCGGCTGGGTCGCTCTCTTCGACGCCTGGTCGCTGGCCCATCCGGAGCCCGCCGAGCAGGAGCACGCGGTCGTCGCGGACGTGGTCTCGGCCATGCCACAGGTGCTCTCCTTCCTCCAGTTGTCCGCCGGTCCGGTCCCGGTCGAGCAGCTCCTCGACCTGCTCCGGCAGCGGGTGACCGAACTGCGCACCGAGCGCTGCGAAGTCCCCTACGAGCCCGGTCCGGACGATGCCCCGGGTGCCGCGCTCCCGACGGCCGGCGCGCCCGCCGCCCCGCCGCCCGCGCCCGCCGAGGACGCTCTCCTCGCCCCGATCCTCGACTGGGCCCTGCACGCCCTCGCCTCCGTCGGCGCCCTCACCTACGGCGACGGCCAGGCCACCCTCACCTCGCTCGGCAGCTGGGCGGTGTGGGTCAAACTGGAGCAGATCTGTGTGGCCGCGCAGAGCCCGGCCGGGAACATCGAACAGTCCGCCGAGGACATGCTCCGCGGCTGCGCCCAGCTCCGCCCCAACGCCGCCCGCGCCGAGTACCGCGCCTGGCTCGCCGCCCGCCCCGTCGGCAGCGCCGTCACGGAACTGATCGGGGCCGCCCGCGGCGACGACGCGCTGCTGCGCGGCCTCGCCTTCGAGGCGCTGCGGGTCGTCGGCGCCCCCGCCGAGCCCGACGTGCGCGGCGTCGTCGACGAGCCCACGCTGCGGCCCTACGCCCTGCTGTGGCTGGCCGAGCACGACGGGGCCGACCCGGAGGACGCCCACGAGGTTCTCACCCGCGAAGAGGCCACCTGGCTGTGGGTCGACACCGCCGCCGCCGTCGCCGACCACGGCGAGGCGCCGATGCTCGTGCGTCATCTGGAGTCCGCGGTACAGCCCACTGTCCCGCGGCTGCTCGACGAGGTGCGCGCGGTGGGGCATCCGCGCACCGTGCAGGTCCTGGTCGCGCTCGCCGCCGCGCACCCCGACCCGGCCCTGGCCAAGGCGGTGCGCCGGGCCGCCTTCCAGGTGCACACCGGCGGATAGTGCGCGCCGGAGCGGGTCAGATCCCTATTTCGGGGGCGTACGTCCCGAAGCTCCAGATGTTGCCCTCGGCGTCCCGGGCCGTGTAGTCCCGCGAGCCGTAGTCCTGGTCCGTCGGGGGCATCACGATCTCCGCGCCGTGGTCCACGGCGCGCTGGTGGTGCGCGTCGACGTCGTCCACCACGATGTACACCCCCGCCGGGCCCGCGTCCCTCATCAGCGTGTCGAAGACACCGCCGCGGCCCTTGGAGCCCAGCATCACCGCGCCGTTGCCCTGCACCAGCTCGGCGTGCAGCACCGAGCCGTCCTCTCCCTCGTACACCGAAAGCTCGGTGAATCCGAAGGCCTCCGTGAGCTGCTTGATCGCCGCCTTCGCGTCCGCGTACAGCAGCGTCGGATAGATGCTCGGACGCCCTCCGCCCGTGCCTGCCATGCCGATCACTCCCCTGTGAACATGCCTCACCTATGTCTGCCGACGGGCCCTTCGGTTCCCGTGGATCCGATCTGCCGCCCAGTCTTGCACCCGGCACTGACAACGCCCGGCGGCAACCGACCCCGGCTTCACCGGAACGTGTCGCACCGGCCCATGCCCCCGATCCGACAGCCGTGCGGCTGAACGGGGGACGGCCCGCCGCCCGCTTGCGTGTCGCCCCTGCGCGCCCGGCCGCCCCGCCCCCGCCTGGCTACGCTCTCCGCCTGCCCCGACCGGCCCGGAAGGACTGGACGGACCGTGCGGACTTGGCGGCTAGGCGGCCGGCATGACCCCGAGGGAGCGGGGGGAGTGGGTGGACTGGGGCCAGAGGCCCTGGCCGGACCCGAACGACCTAGTGGCATGGAAGGACGGCGGACCAGAGGCACCGGGCGGACCGGCCGGCCTGGAGGAACCAGGGGCCGACCCCGGGCGGACCGGCAAAACCGGGCGGACCGGCAAAACCGGGCGGACCGGAAGGACAGGAGGGCCATTGGGGCGTGGCGGACCAAAGGGACCAGAGGGGCCAGAGGGGCCGATTAGCCAAGAGGGACTGGATGGACTGATCGCCCCGGAGGGACTGGGCGAACCCGAGGGCCCGAAAGGGCACGGTGTGCCGGAGGGTGTCGAAGGAGTCGAGGGGGCGGTGTGGGTGCCGGGTGGCGGGGAGGGGCGAGGAGGCGTGGGGCGGGGTCGGCCGGGGCGGGCGTGTGGCGCCGTTCGGGGGCTCGCTCTCGCCGGCGCCCTCGTGGGCGTGCTTCTCGCCGCCGCCCACCAGTTGCGCCCCGCCGCCCCCTACGGGGACCGGCTCACCGCCCACGGCCCCGAGGGGCAGCCCGCGACAGCGGTCCGCACCCGCGGTGCGGCCGTGGAGGCGTACGACCCGGCCGACGGCGAGCGGCGCTGGCGCTACGCGCGCGAGGGCCGCCGCCCGCTCGGCGTGCTCCCCGCGCGCGGGCATGCGATCGCCCTCTGGGACGACGGACTCGTCACCGCCACCGACGGCCGCTCCGTGCGCTGGCACCGCGCCCTGCCCGCGGCATCCGGCTGGCTCGCCGCGCACGGCGCCACGGGCGTCCTGCGCCCGCTGCCCCGGGGCATGCTCGCCGTGGTCACCCCGCGCCGCATCACCGCGTACCGCACCGCCGACGGCGACCTGCGCTGGGTGCTGCCCGCGCGCGAGCGCTGCGCGTTCCGCCCCGACCGCGCCGTGCGGCACGGCCCGAACCTGCTCGTCGCCCAGCCCTGCGCGCGGGGCGCCTGGACCGATCAGCTCGTCGCCGTGGACGACCTCGGGCCCGTCGCACCGCACCGCGCGCCCCTCGGCAACGGGATGCCGGGCCGCGGAACGGGACACCCGGACCCGGGAAAACCGCTTGCGCCGCCCCGTTAGACTGACCCTCATGGCCATTCTCCTCGCGCATTAGACGGCGGGAACGTCCTCAGCCGCCCATCCCGCCAACGACTTCCCGCCCTGGAGTCTGTCCGTGATCTCCGCCTCCGGTATCGAGCTGCGCGCCGGTGCCCGCATCCTCATCGAGAACGCCACGTTCCGCGTCGCCAAGGGCGACCGCATCGGTCTCGTCGGCCGCAACGGCGCCGGCAAGACCACCCTCACCAAGGTCCTGGCCGGCGATGGCATCCCCGCCGCCGGCACCGTCACCCGCTCCGGCGAGGTCGGCTATCTGCCGCAGGACCCGCGCACCGGCGACCTGGACGTCCTCGCCCGCGACCGCGTCCTGTCGGCGCGCGGCCTCGACGTGCTGATCCGCAAGATGCGCGAGAACGAGCAGCGCATCGCCACCGGTCAGGGCGCCACCCGGGAGAAGGCGCTGAAGCAGTACGAGCGCCAGGAGACCGAGTTCCTCACCAAGGGCGGGTACGCCGCCGAGGCCGAGGCCGCCACCATCGCCGCCGCGCTCAACCTGCCCGACCGGGTGCTCGGCCAGCCGCTGCACACGCTCTCCGGCGGTCAGCGCCGCCGTATCGAACTGGCCCGGATCCTGTTCTCGGACGCGGACACGCTGCTGCTCGACGAGCCCACGAACCACCTCGACGCCGACTCGATCGCCTGGCTGCGCGACTACCTGAAGACGTACCGCGGCGGCTTCATCGTCATCTCGCACGACGTCGACCTGGTCGAGACGGTAGTGAACAAGGTGTTCTACCTGGACGCCAACCGTTCGATGATCGACGTCTACAACATGGGCTGGAAGCTCTACCAGCAGCAGCGCGAGGCCGACGAGAAGCGCCGCAGGCGCGAGCGGCAGAACGCCGAGAAGAAGGCCGCCGCGCTCAACGCCCAGGCCGACAAGATGCGGGCCAAGGCCACCAAGACCGTCGCCGCGCAGAACATGGCACGCCGCGCCGAGAAGCTGCTGTCCGGCCTCGAAGCGGTCCGCCAGTCCGACAAGGTCGCCAAGCTCCGCTTCCCGGAGCCCGCGCCCTGCGGCAAGACCCCGCTGATGGCCGAGGGCCTGTCGAAGTCGTACGGCTCGCTGGAGATCTTCACCGACGTCGACCTGGCCATCGACAAGGGGTCGCGGGTCGTCATCCTGGGCCTCAACGGCGCGGGCAAGACCACCCTGCTGCGGCTGCTCGCGGGCGTCGAACAGCCGGACACGGGCATGGTCGTCCCCGGCCACGGCCTCAAGCTCGGCTACTACGCGCAGGAGCACGAGACCCTGGACGCCGACCGCACGGTCCTGGAGAACATGCGCTCGGCCGCTCCCGACATGGATCTGGTCGAGGTCCGCAAGGTCCTGGGCTCGTTCCTGTTCTCCGGTGACGACGTCGACAAGCCCGCCGGCGTCCTGTCCGGCGGCGAGAAGACCCGCCTCGCGCTCGCCACGCTCGTCGTCTCGTCGGCGAACGTGCTGCTCCTGGACGAGCCGACCAACAACCTCGACCCGGCCAGCCGGGAGGAGATCCTCGGCGCGCTGCGCACCTACGCCGGCGCGGTCGTCCTGGTCACCCACGACGAGGGCGCGGTGGAGGCGCTTCAGCCGGAGCGGATCATCCTGCTGCCGGACGGCGTGGAGGACCTGTGGGGCGCCGACTACGCGGACCTCGTCACCCTGGCTTGATCGTCGCCCTGGCTTGATCGAAAGAATGATCCACGGGCTATGGATCATTCGGCCCATCGGTGATCCATCATCTGTGTGAGATCTCCTGGTATCCGGGTGTGTCCTACACCCATGTCGCGGCCGATCCCTCCGTCGGTGAGGGGTCGGCCGTCGTGCGTCTCTGACCTGGCACTTCACGAATGAACCCGTTCGGCGGTACGGACGGCACGCATCGGAACCACTGATTCCGCTTGTGGGGATGTGCTCCTGTCGTCAAAACCGTGTCTTACGGACCTTGCCGAATGGGTGGCCATCGAGCCCAGGAGGGGTGATCATGAGGAGACCAGAGCGCACTTCCCATGAGGAGGCACGGGTGGCCGAGACTCTGAAGAAGGGCAGCCGGGTGACCGGCGCCGCGCGCGACAAGCTCGCGGCAGACCTGAAGAAGAAGTACGACTCCGGTGCGAGCATCCGGGCGCTGGCCGAGGAGACCGGCCGCTCGTATGGCTTCGTACACCGGATGCTCAGCGAGTCGGGCGTCACGCTGCGTGGGCGTGGCGGAGCGACCCGGGGCAAGAAGGCCGCATCGTCCTGACCCCCGGGCGGCCATCGGCTTCGATGGTGGCCACCCGGCCGGTCCTCCCGCAGCGCCCTTGAGGGGGCCTGGGGGCACCTCAGATCGGCCGGGTGGTTACTGTGCAGTCACTTAGCATGCCGTCACGGCACGGCGTGTCGACCGCACTCATCGGAGGCGCCCCATGGCTTCGCCCGACCAGGACCTTGCTCCCGCACTCGACAAGGACGGCGTACGGCTCACCGTCGACGACGCGCTCGCCACGGTGACCCTGACCAACCCGGCCAAGCGCAACGCCCAGGGCCCCGCACTGTGGCGGGCGTTGGCCGAGGCCGGGCGGTCGCTGCCGGGTACCGTGCGAGTCGTCGTGCTGCGCGGCGAGGGCAAGTCCTTCTCCGCCGGGCTTGACCGGCGGATGTTCGCCCCGGACGGCATGCCGGACGAGCCGACGCTCACCGATCTCGCACGCCGCGACGATGCCGAACTGGACGCGACCATCGCCGCCTTCCAGGAGGCATTCACATGGTGGCGGCGGAACGACCTCGTCTCCGTCGCCGCCGTCCAGGGGCATGCCATCGGTGCCGGCTTCCAACTCGCCCTCGCCTGTGATCTGCGCGTCGTCGCCGACGACGTGCAGTTCGCGATGCGCGAGACCAGCCTCGGAATCGTGCCCGATCTGACCGGCACGCACCCGCTGGTCGGCCTGGTCGGATACGCCCGCGCGCTGGAGATCTGCGTGACCGGGCGGTTCGTCGGCGCCGAGGAGGCGGTGAGCTGTGGGCTCGCCAACCTCGCGGTGCCCGTCGGTGAACTCGACGCCGCCGTAGGCGACCTGACCGGGGCGATCCTGGCAGCGCCACGCGACGCCGTGGTGGAGACCAAGGCCCTGCTGCGCGAGGCGGGCGGACGCACATACGAGGAGCAGTGCGCCGCCGAACGGGCCGCTCAGGCGCGGCGGCTGCGGGATCTGGCCGGCGTCGGCGACTGAGCCGCGCACGGGCCGGGCGGCACGGCGCTCAGCCCGCCGCCGTGACCAGCACTGCCACCGTCGTACGCCCCTCCAGTGCCGCCGCCACCGCGGTACGCACGTGACGGACCACGTCCCGCGGCCGGTGCCCCGCCGCCACCGCCAGCTCCACCCGGACATGGCGGTGCGGCGACGCGCCCGGCCCGTGCCGCCGTTCCTCGCAGTGCACGCCCCGGCCAAGACCGCCCAGGCTGCCGGTCAGCCGGACCACGCCCGGCACGGACAGGGCCGCCGTCGCCGCGCGGATCTCGTCGGGGCCCGTGCCCTCCCGGGCCGGGGCCGGCTCCGGCACCCGCGCCTTCGGGTGGTCCGCAGGCTTGTCCAGCAGTTCGGTGATCCGCAGATCCACCTCCGTGACCGTCAGCCCGAGCCGCCGGTCCGCTGCCGTGGCCAGGGCCAGCCGGAGCCGGGACGCGGTCTCCGGCAGCGGCGCGGCGGCCGTGGCCGCGAAGTCCGCCACCACCCGCAGCGGTCCCGGGGACAGCGCGCTCGGCGGCGCCGGCACGGCGGCATCTTCAGCCTCCTCGGGCCCCTCAGCCCCCTCAGCCCCACCAGCCCCCTCTGGCCTACGGGCCGCTGCCTCGCCCGCCTCGCCAGCCTCGTCGGTCCCGACCATCCGGCCCATCTCGTCCATCTCGTCCGGCTCGGCGCGTGTGATCCGCAGCCGGCCCAGGTACACCCCCGGCACTTCCGCGGCGGCGCGCCGCAGCACCGCCTCGGCCGCCGCCTCCGTGATCCACCCGCCGTCCTGCGCACCGCCGAGCGGCAGCAGCCTGCCGAGCCCCACCTGCTGCCGCACCACTCGGGTCCATGGATCCGCCGTCATTCCTCCAGCCTGCCCTATTCCTGGCGCGCAATCCCGTCACCGCACATACCGTGGTCGCAGGAGGACGATTGGAAGGGACGCACGGCGATGACCGACATGACGGAGCAGAACCGGACGACGGGCCCCGAGGCCGAGGGCGAGACCCCGGTGCAGACCCGCAAAGCCACCAAACGCGGCGGTGGGGACCCGGCGAGCCGCGGCCGGACCACCATCGCCGACGGGGTCGTGGAGAAGATCGCCGGGCTCGCCGCGCGTGACGTGGTGGGCGTGCATGCGATGGGCAGCGGGCTGAGCCGGACCTTCGGCGCCGTGCGCGACCGGGTGCCAGGCGGTTCGAAGTCGGTGACCCGCGGGGTGAAGGCCGAGGTCGGCGAGGTACAGACCGCGCTCGACCTGGAGATCGTCGTGGACTACGGGGTGTCCATCGGCGACGTGGCCCGCGATGTCCGGGAGAACGTGATCGCTGCAGTGGAGCGGATGACCGGCCTTGAAGTCGTGGAGGTCAATATCGCGGTGAGTGATGTCAAGCTCCCCGAGGAAGAAGAAGAGGAGCTGGAGCCGCGGATCCAGTGATGCCCTGGCGGCGACCGGACCACGCGGCTGAGGAGCGGAGGAGGACAGCATGAACATGGCCGTGATCGGCATGATCGCTGGAATGGCGCTGGGCTTCGCCGGGTACTTCGGCGGGTTCGGCGCGTTCCTGCTGGTGGCGGCCCTGGGCGCGATCGGATTCGTCGTCGGCCGGTTCCTGGAGGGGGACCTGGAACTGGGTGACTTCTTCCGTACCCGCGACCACAAGCGCGACCGGCACCCCCGATGACAACCGCCGATGAGTCCATGAGCGACGGGCCGGTCGCGGCCCGCGGGGCCGCGACCGCCGTCGCGCCGGGCGCGCGCGGCGCCACCCGGATCGCCGACCGGGTCGTCGCGAAGATCGCCGCGCAGGCCGCGCGGGAGGCCGTCGGCCCGCTCCCGAAGGACGCCGTGCCCCCGCACGCGACCGTCGTCGTGCGCCCCCCGGCCGCCGAATCCGCCCGGACCCGGGGCACCGCCACCGCCTCGGCCCGGGTCAGCGTCCAGCTCGAACTCGACTACCCGACCGACATCGGCGCCCGCTGTGCGGCCGTGCGTCGTCATGTGACCGAGCGGGTAGGCGCGTTGGTGGACATGGAGGTGCCGGAGGTCGCCGTGGAGGTCGAGCGGCTGCATCTGGCACCGGGGCACGGCGCGGACGGGAGGACGCGATGAGCGAGCCCCAGGGCACTGAGGCCGGTACCCGGCCCCTGCCGGTCGTGGAGAAACCGGCCGGCCCCGCACTCGACGGGTCCGCCTCGGCTGCGGACCACGATCCGCCGACCGCCGCCGAGGGCCCGGACGGCCGGGAGGGCCGCTTCTGGTCCGTGCGCCGGGTCCCCGCCGGCATCGTCGCACTGCTCCTCCTGCTCGGCGCGGGCGTCTTCCTGTACGACACCGTCGCCGTACGGGCCCACCGGCCCGCCATGCACTGGCGCCGCGCACTTGCCCATCAGCTCGCGCACCGGCCCCTCGACGACATCTGGGTGCTGATCGGCGCCGGCGTCGCCACGGTCCTCGGCCTGTGGCTGATCGCGCTCGCCGTCACCCCCGGCCTGCGGAGCCTGCTGCCGATGCGGCGCAGCCACCCCGACATCCGGGCCGGACTCCAGCGCGCGGCCGCCGCGCAGGTGCTGCGCGACCGGGCCATGGAGGTCTCGGGCGTGCGGTCGGTACGGGTGCGGATGCGGCGACGGAAGGCCGACGTCCGCGCGGTCTCGCACTTCCGTGAACTCGACGAGGTGCGCGCCGACCTTGACCTCACGCTCGCCGAGGGGGTCCGGGGACTGGGCCTGTCCCGGCCGCCCACCCTGTCGGTGCGTGTGGCCCGGCCCGGACGGAAGGGGTGACGGCGGTGCTCCGGATCGTCAACCGGGTGCTGATCGGGATCATCGGTCTGCTGCTGGTCGCCGTCGGCGGCCCGGTGCTGGCCGTGGGCCTGGGCACGCGGCCGCCGTCCTGGTGGATCCACGGCGGGCCGCACGACGTGCTGCTCAGCGACGCCCAGCGGAGCCGGTGGCGGGACGCCGGCTGGTGGTGGCCCGCGGTCATCGCCGCGCTCGCCGTCCTCGTCCTGCTCGGGCTGTGGTGGCTGACCGCGGTGCTGCGCCGCCGCCGGCTGGCCGAGGTGGTCGTCGACACGGGCGACGGCGCGGGCGCGCTGCTGCGCGGCCGGGCCCTGGAGACCGTGCTCGTCGGGGACGCGGCCCGTCTTGACGGAGTGGCCCACGCACAGGCGACGCTGATCGGCCGCCGCACCGCACCGCAGGCCCGGGTCTGGCTCCAGCTGGAACCGGACGTGGACCCCGGCATGGCCCTGCACCACCTCGCCACCGAATCCCTGGCCTGCGCCCGCGACTCCGCGCGGCTGCCGGCACTGCCGGCGGAGGTGTTCCTACGAGCCGTCAAGCACCGCGCGGAACGGGTGACATGACGAAACCGACCGCCCCACCGGTTGCGACCGCACCCCGGCCGAGCTGATGCGCGTGGGCGGCTTCGGCCCCGACGGCCCGGGCCGCGCCGGGCCGTCATCGGGAACGCCGCGGTGCGCTGCGCGGCGCTAGCGGGCGGTCGCGATGAGCCGTGCGGTGGTGTCCGGGTCGGCGTTGTCCACGGCGACCCAGATCGCGCCGGGGCCAGTTCGGCCGCCGCGTCGGCGGCCCGCTGGTCGTCCCGCCGCGAGAGCACAGCGGTGCGCCGCGCGGCGTCGTCGGGGTGGCCGTACCAGTCCCGGCCGGTGGCCGTCGGCCCTCTGCTCGCCCTGGTCTTCGGCACCGCGCGGGGCCCCGCGGAACCAGCCGGGCACCGGCCGCGGTCGGCGGGCAGCTCCCGGAGCCGGTGCCGTGTGCGCCGCGACACCGGCCAAGGCACGGGGGAGTCCAGCCGCTGGGTCCCGGGCCGTTGCCGGGCGGCGTCGCACTTTTGGGGGAGCCGGTGCCTGACGGAGCGGGATGGGACGGCCGACGAGACACGCGTGTCCGTCGGCCGTCCCGTTCCGTCCTGTGCGAGCCGGGTGCCGGGTTCAGAAGCCGTGGCGCATTCCGCCGTCGACCGGGATCATGATGCCCGTCAGATAGGAGGCGGCCGGGGACAGCACGAACGCGGCCACCCGGCCGAACTCCTCCGGTGTGCCGTACCGGCGCAGCGGGATGCGTGCCTCGTTCGCGGCCCGGGTGACCGCCGGGTCCGCGGACAGCGCGTCCAGCTCGCGCACGCGGTCCGTGTCGATGCGCGCCGGCAGCAGCCCCACGACCCGGATCCCGCGCGGCCCCAACTCGTCCGCGATCGACTTGGCCAAGCCGGCCAGTCCGGGCCGCAGCCCGTTGGAGATCGTCAGCCCGGGGATCGGTTCGTGCACCGACCCGGACAGCACGAACCCGATGACACCGCCCTGCGCCAGCTCCGCCGCCGCCGCGCGAGCGACCCGCACCGCGCCCAGGAACACCGACTCGAAGCCCGCCCGCCACTGCTCGTCCGTGTTGTCGGCGACGAACCCCGGCGGCGGCCCGCCGACGCTGATGAGCACGCCGTCGAAGCGGCCGAACCGCTCGCGGGCGGTCGCGATGAGCTGTGCGGGGGCGTCCGGGTCGGCGTTGTCCACGGCGACCCCGACCGCGCCGGGGCCCAGTTCGGCCGCCGCGTCGGCGACCCGCTCCCCGTCCCGCCCCGTGATGACCACCTTCGCCCCGTCGGCGACCAGTTCGCGCGCGGCGGCGTTGCCCAGCCCGCGCGTGGCCCCCGTGACGACGTACACCCGGTCCTTCAGTCCAAGATCCATGGCCCCTATCCTGCCCCGTCGCCCCCGAACAGCACGAGGGCGGTGTTCACCAGCGCGATATGACTGAACGCCTGCGGGAAGTTGCCCAGCTGACGCCCGGCCACCGGGTCGTACTCCTCGGACAGCAGCCCCACGTCGTTGGCGAGCCCCACCAGCCGCTCGAACAGCCGCCGCGCCTGCGCCGTACGGCCCGTCAGGTGCAGCGCGTCCGCGAGCCAGAACGAGCAGGCCAGGAAGACGCCCTCGCGTCCCGGCAGTCCGTCGATGCCGTCGTCGGTGCCGGCGTAGCGTTGTACGAAGCCGTCGCGCCCCAGTTCCGCGCGGACCGCGTCCACGGTGCCGATCACCCGCGGGTCGTCCGGTGGCAGAAACCCGGCGCGGGGGATGA
This sequence comes from Streptomyces sp. NPDC004629, assembly GCF_042873595.1. Classification (NCBI taxonomy): domain Bacteria; kingdom Bacillati; phylum Actinomycetota; class Actinomycetes; order Kitasatosporales; family Streptomycetaceae; genus Streptomyces; species Streptomyces sp. NPDC004629. The sequence goes on from NZ_JBIALO010000025.1 coordinate 78,079, forward strand.
GCAGCAGGGCGGCGTCCAGCTCCCGCGAGCCGTAGTACTGGGTGAAGGTGTTCCGGTCCGGGTCGTAGCCCTTCTCGCACACCTCGCGGTGCACCTCGTCCCGCAGCGCCCGCCAGCCCGCCTTGTCCCCGGGGAGTTCGGGGTACTCCTCCAGGGTGCGCACCGCCCGGTCGGCGGCCACCCAGACCATGACCTTCGAGTGCACGAAGTGCCGGCGTCCGCCGCGCACCTCCCACAGTCCCTCGTCCGGCTGCTGCCAGTGGGCGCGCAGCCACTCCAGCAGGATGTTCTGCATCGACCACATGTGCGGCTTGGGTGAAAGACCGGAACGCCGGGCCAGCCACAGCGAGTCCATGACCTCGCCGTACACGTCGAGCTGCAACTGGTTGACGGCGCCGTTGCCGATCCGTACCGGCGCCGACCCGGCGAACCCGGACAGCCACGGCACCTCGAACTCGGGCAGCCGCCGCTCACCGGCCACGCCGTACATGATCTGCAGGTCCGCCGGGTCGCCCGCGACCGCGCGCAGCAGCCAGTCGCGCCAGGCCCCGGCCTCCTTGTGGTATCCCGCGGACAGCAGGGCGCCGAGGGTGAGGGTGGAGTCGCGCAGCCAGCAGTAGCGGTAGTCCCAGTTGCGTACGCCGCCCAGTTCCTCGGGCAGCGACGTGGTGGCTGCGGCGACGATGCCGCCGGTCGGACGGTATGTGAGGGCCTTGAGGGTGATCAGGGAGCGTACGACGGCGTCCCGGTGCGGGCCGTCGTAGCGGCAGCGGGCCGCCCAGCGCCGCCAGTCCCGCACGCTGGAGCTGAGCGCTTCGTAGGGATCGACCAGGCCGGGCCGCGGCTCGTGCGAGGGGTGCCAGGTGAGGACGAAGGCGATCTTCTCGCCCTCCGCGACGGAGAACTCGGAGTGCGTGCCGAAGTCCTTGCCCCATGTCCGCACCTCGGGCTCGCTGCGCAGCCACACCGAGTCCGGTCCGGCCACGGCGACCCGGTGGCCGCCGGAGCGGCGCATCCACGGGATGATCGAGCCGTAGTCGAAGCGGAGGCGGAGCGTGCTGTGCACGGTGACGCGCCCGCTGACGCCCTCCACGATCCGGATCAGCTCGGGGGCGCGCTCGCGCTGCGGCATCAGGTCGGTGACCCGGACCGTCCCCTGCGGGGTGTCCCACTCGGTGTCGAGGACCAGCGTGTCGGGACGGTAGCCGCGCCGGGTGCATCGGTCCGCGTCCACCGGCGCGATCCTCCAGTGCCCGTTCTCCTCGTCGCCCAGGAGCCTCGCGAAGCAGGCGCCGGAGTCGAAGCGGGGCAGACACAGCCAGTCGATGGAGCCGTCCGTGCCGACCAGGCCGGCGGTCTGCTCATCGCTGATGAGGGCGTAGTCCTCGATGCGGGGGTGCACGCAGATGCGGGTTCCCGGTGTACCGACGGGGCAATCCGGGGCGCGGCCGGGCGGGTGACGCGCCCGGCGGTCACACGGCGGCCGGCTCCGCCTGCGGCGTCGTCTCGCCGTCCGTGGCGCGGGTCCGCTCGCGTGCCTCCCGGCGTGCCAGGACGGCCCAGCCGACCGGGACCGCGGCGGCGAACAGCCACCACTGGATCATGTACGCGTAGTTCAGCGGGGCGTCTTCCTTGCCCGGGTCGGAGATCTGCTGCGGGGTGTCGCCCTTCGGCTCGGGGGCCGTCTGCTCGATGTAGCCGCCGAGCACCTCGGCGCCGAGCCGCCGCGCCTCCTGCTCGCTGTTGATCAGCATGATCTGGCGGTCCGGCAGTCCCTCGACGTTCTTGATGCCGCTCGCCGCGGTCGTCTCGTCCGCCTTCAGCCGCCCCGTGACGGTGGTGCGGCCCGCGGGCGGCGCGGGGATCTTCGGGAAGGCGGTCTGGGAGCCGGCCGCCGGGATCCAGCCGCGGTTGACCAGCAGCACCTTGCCGTCGGTCAGCACGAACGGGGTCAGGACGTGGAAGCCGACCTCGTCGCCGGAGTTGACGCGGCGGCGCACCACGACCTCATGGCCGGTGTCGAAGGTGCCCGTCGCGGTGACGCTGCGGTACCGCTCGGTGCGGGTCACCGCGTGTCCGGGCGAGGTCAGCTGCTCCACCGGTACGGGCTTGGCGGACAGCGCGTCGGTGACCAACTGGTTCCGGGCGCTGCGCTCTTCGTACCGGTGCTTCTGCCAGAAGCCCAGCTCGATCATCACGGGGATCAGGAGCAGGGCGATCAGGGTGAGGATCACCCACTGCCGGGTCAACAGGAAGCGGTACACCCGTCGACCGTACAACTTGGACGTCGGGTGCATTCAGTCGGGTACCGGTTCACACCCGGTCCACGATCCCCGTCTTGCCCGCGGCCCGGGCACAGTGGGCACCGCAGAACCACTGCCCCTCGGCCTCCACGCCCTGGCCGATGATCGAGACCCGGCAGTGCTCGCACACCGGGGCCATGCGGTGGATCGCGCAGGAGAAGCAGTCGAAGACATGGACCGCGCCCTGGGCGTGCACTTCGAACGTCATTCCGTATTCATTACCGCAAACTTCGCATTTCGCCATGGGCTCAGGGTGAGCGGTCCCCGTCCCCCGGTCGAGCGATCACCGGGCGAGTCGCCCCCCAATCACCCGACCGCCCCGCGGCGCAGGACCGCCTTGCCCAAGCCCTCGCGTACCGCCACCCCTCACACATGCCACAACGGGAAATCCCGCCGCAGCGGCGAACAATCACCACGGCGCATCCCGGCGGTGCCGACCGCAGTCGCCCACCGCCCACCCGGCGCCACCAGCCCACCGCACGCCCCGCCCACGCCCGGCACAACCTGGCGCCATCAGCCCACCCGCGCATACCGCACGGCCGCCCGCGCCGCGGTCAGTGGCGGGGGGTCGCCGGTTCCACGTCTCTCAGTAGCTGGCCGAACGCCGCCTCGTCGAGCACGGGCGTGCCGTACTGCCGCGCCTTGACCGCCTTCGAGGTGCCCGAGTCCGGGTCGTTCGTGACCAGCAGACTGGTCAGCCGGGACAGGCTCGTCGACACATGCAGCCCCGCCTCGGTGGCCCGGTCCTCCAGCAGCTCGCGGTCGACCGACGTGTCCCCGGAGAACGCGACCCGCATGCCCTGCTTGAGCCGTTTGCCCTCCTCCCAGCGCCCCGGGTTGGGGTAGGGGCACGCGGGGCGCCTGCGGGCGGGACGCCAACCGGACGGCCGGTAGCCGCCCCAGCCGCCGCCCGCCTGCCGGCCGATCAGCGGCGCGGGCGTGTCGTTCCACTCGGTCAGCGGCCGGCACTCCAGCAGCGGCAGCCGGACATCCTCCCGCGCCGCGGCCCGCAGGCTGGGCCGGAAGGCCTCCGCGAGCACGCGCGCGTCGTCCAGCGCGTGGTGCGCCTGCCGCTGTACGACGCCGAAGTGCGCCGCCAGCGACTCCAGCTTGTGGTTGGGCAGCGGCAGGCCCAGTTCCTTGGACAGCGCGATGGTGCACAGCCGCTGACGCACCGGCGCCTCCCGTTTCGCGCGCGCGTACTCGCGTGCGATCATCTGCCAGTCGAAGACGGCGTTGTGCGCGACGAGCACCCGGTCCGCCAGCCGGGCGGCGAACTCCTCGGCGATGTCCGCGAAGAGCGGCGCCCCCGCCAGCACCTCGCTCGTCAGACCGTGGATCCACACCGGGCCCGGATCGCGCTCCGGGTTGACCAGCGTGTACCAGTGGTCCTCGACCTCGCCGCGCGCGTCCAGCCGGTAGACGGCCGCGGAGATGATCCGGTCGTCCCGGGCCAGCCCGGTGGTCTCCACGTCAACGACCGCGTATCCCTTCGGATACGCGGCCGGCCACCGGGTGGGGGAGGACGCTGCGGTCGTACGGTCTTCGAGCATGGTCACTGAGGATACGGGCCGGGACCGACAGCCCTGCCCCCAGGCCGCCGGTGCCCCTCCTCGTGTCCGAGCCGGCGTCAATTCCCCCGCCGTCGGCCCGCGTTTCGCGACCGGCCACGCCGTCCGCCCGGCAAGACGCCCTCGCACCACGGCCGTTGCGTGTTCCGGCCGATGCGCGTCCCGCTCGGTGCGCGTCCGGCACCCGGGAGCGTCGCTGTGGGCGCTGCGGAGGGCGAGCTGCGATCCTCCGTCTGTGATGGAACCGACGCACTCCCCACACCACGAGCCGCACGGCGGCGGGCTCGGCTCCCGGCTGAACTGGTTGCGGGCGGCGGTCCTCGGGGCGAACGACGGCATCGTGTCCACGGCCGGTCTCGTCGTCGGCGTGGCCGGGGCGACGAGCGACCGTGCCGCCCTGCTCACCGCCGGACTCGCCGGGCTGCTCGCCGGTTCGATGTCGATGGCCGCGGGCGAGTACGTGTCCGTGTCGACCCAGCGTGACTCGGAGATGGCCGCCCTGGCCGTGGAGAAGCGGGAGTTGACGGAGCAGCCGCAGGCCGAACTGGAGGAGCTGGCCGGCCTCCTGGAGGAGCGCGGGCTGTCCCGGGAGGTGGCGCGGGAGGCGGCGGAGCAGTACACCGCGCGGGACGCGCTGCGGGCCCACGCGCGCGTGGAACTGGGGATCGACCCGGACGAGCTGACCAACCCCTGGCACGCGGCGTGGGCGAGCTTTCTGGCCTTCACGGTCGGCGCGCTGCTGCCGCTGCTCGCCATCGTGCTGCCGCCCGCGGACCGGCGGCTCCCGGTCACCGTGGTGTCCGTGCTGGCCTCGCTGGTACTGACCGGCTGGAGCAGCGCCCGGCTGGGCGCGGCGGCCCCCGGCCGGGCGGTGCTGCGGAACGTGGCAGGCGGAGCCCTCGCCATGGGGGTCACCTACGGGGTCGGCACCCTGCTGGGCGCGGTCGGGATCTGACCGGTCCGCGGTCCGACGCGCGGGTCCGTCCGACGGCGGTCGGGCGCGCGGACGACGTACCGTGAAGTGGGCTCGATCACCCCGGGCGCACCGCACGCTCCGCGCAGCACACGCACCACCGTGCGACCACGCCCCCCACCGTGCGACCACGCCTTCACCACCACGCGCACGCCGCACGAACACCGCACAAGGCACCACCACGCGCACGCCGCACCAACACCGCACAAGGCACCACCACGCGCACGCCGCACCAACGACGCACGAGGCACCACCACGCGCACGCCGCACCAACGACGCACGAGGCACCACCACGCGCACGCCGCACGAACACCGCGCGAACACCGCACGAGGCACCGCCGCACGAACACCGCACGGATACCGCACAGACAACGCACGAGAAAGACCCCCGCCATGCGCGCCACCACCATCCACGCCCCGTACGACATCCGCGTGGAGACCGTGCCCGACCCGGTCGTGCGGCTGCCCACCGACGCGGTGGTGCGGGTCCTGCGCGCCTGCATCTGCGGCAGCGACCTGTGGGCGTACCGCGGCGCGGCGCCCCGGCAGCCGGGGCAGCGGATCGGACACGAGTTCCTGGGCGTCGTCGAGGAGACCGGCTCCGAGGTGGACGGCGTGCGCCGCGGCGACCTCGTCGTGGCGCCCTTCAAATGGTCCGACGGCGTCTGCGACTACTGCCGCGAGGGCCTGACCACCTCCTGCGAACACGGCGGCTTCTGGGGCTCCGTCGGCTACGACGGCGGCCAGGGCGAGGCCGTGCGCGTGCCGTTCGCCGACGGCACCCTCGTGGTGCTGCCCAAGGAGGCGGCCGGCGACGACCGTCTGCTCTCCGCCCTGCTGACCCTCTCGGACGTCCTCGGCACCGGCCACCACGCCGCCCTCGGCGCCGGTGTCCGACCCGGTGCCGACGTCGCCGTCATCGGGGACGGCGCCGTCGGCCTGTGCGCCGTCCTGGCGGCCCGGCGGTTGGGCGCAGAGCGGATCATCGCGCTGGGCCGGCACCGGGTCCGCACGGACCTCGCGCGCCGCTTCGGCGCCACCGACGTCGTCGCCGAACGCGGGGAGGCGGCCGTGGCGGCGGTCCGCGGGCTCACCCGGGGCCAGGGCGCGCACGCCGTCGTCGAGGCGGTCGGCACCGAGCAGTCGATGACCACGGCCGTGCGCATCGCCCGGGACGGCGGGGCCATCGGCTACGTCGGTGTGCCGCACGGCAGCGGCACCGGCCTCGACCTGGGCGTCATGTTCGACCGGAACATCGCGCTGCGCGGCGGGGTCGCGCCGGTCCGCGGGTACATCCCGGAGCTGCTGCCGGACGTCCTCGACGGCACCGTCGACCCCTCGCCCGTCTTCGACCTGACGGTCGGCCTGGAGGGCGTACCGGACGGTTACAAGGCGATGGACGAGCGCTCCGCCCTGAAGGTGCTCGTCACCATCTGAGCCGGCGCCGTGGGAGTCCCGGGTCTCCTTCGGATCAGGTCACCAGCGGATCGGCAGGGGCAGCGCGGTCAGCAGCCCCGACACCGCGACCACCACCCCGAGGACGATCACCTCGCCCCGCGCGGGTACGGACGCGGTCAGCGGGTCGGGCGCACGGCGCAGCCGGATCCGCGCCCACAGGGCGAGCAGGGCGACGGCGGCCACCAGGATCACCTTGGCCAGCAGGGTGCGCCCGTAGGCCGTGTCCGTCAGCTGGTGCAGCACCGTGTCCGCGGGCATCCGGCGCAGGGTGCTGCACAGGCCCGTGGCGGTGATCACCGCGAGGAGCACGGCGGCCACGCGCGCGTAGAGCCCCAGCAGTCCGGCGCCCGCCGGGCCGGCGCCGGCCCGGCGCCACAGCCGCACCGTCCGCAGCGCGTGCAGCAGGCCGCCGGTCCACAGCGCCGCGCACGTCAGGTGCACGAGGGTCAGTCCCGTACCGATCAGCGGGCTGTGCTCGGTCGTGGGGTGGGCGCGCAGCGCCTCCGCGCAGACGACCGCGGCCGCCGGCCAGAGCTGGAGGCCGGGCCTGCGGCCGAGCGCGCACAGTCCGGCCAGGATGAACGCGTTGACCTCCAGGAGGGCGAGCGCCCCGTCACGGGTGCCGTAGAGGCCGCCGATGTCGATCTGGGAGGGGTCGTGGGGCACCAGGTTGCCGGTCGCCACGACCGAGGCGAGGCCCAGCGCGGCGAGGAAACCGGCGCCGGCCGCGTACGGCGCCCAACTGCGGGGCGTGCCGGACGGCGCGCCGGGCAGCCCACGGGCCAGCCGGTTCACGAACAGCTCGCCCAGCGGTACGCACGGCGCCGCGAACAGCACCGTGCGCAGCAGGGCTATGCCGCCGACGCCCGGGGCGGCGGCCTCCCCGGTGCCGTGCAGGGCGGCGGACGGCCCGAGCAGGGGTATCAGAGCGGCCAGCGCCACCAGGGCCAGCACGGCGGTCGGTCGTATCAAGGTCACCCCCGGATCTTCGCCAGCCGCCACGAACGGCAGCAAGCCGAGGAAGGCAACCACACGTCCACCGCCGACCGTTCGGCGCGCCCGGCCCGCCCGCGGCCCCCCGACGGGACTGGGCAGGGGAACAGGCGGGCGGCCCGGACGGGTGTCCTGGTCGCCGCCCGCCCGTGTCCGGTGTTACCTGGTCACGGCCGCCAGGGCGTTCGCCGTGCCCCAGCCGTAGAAGCCGTTGTGGTTCTTCGAGCCCTCGCACACCGCGTCGATCTTGCCATCGCCGTCGATGTCGTACGGGTCGGTGCACGGCGTGGCCGTGGCGCCCGCGTACAGCAGTGCCTTGACGAGGGCCGGCGAGGCGTGCGGGTGGGTGGACTTGATCAATGCGGCGACGCCGGCGACGTGCGGGCTGGCCATCGAGGTGCCGGCCATGTAGCCCCACTTGCCGCCGGGCAGCGGGCCGAGGATCAGACCGCTGGTCGCCGGTGGCTGCGGCGTCTGGTAGGCGGTCGAGTCGCCGCCGGGCGCGGCGATGTCGATGACGCCGAGGCCGTGGTTGGAGAAGGACGACTTGATGCCCTTCGCGCCGGTGGCCGCGACGGTCACCACACCCGGCAACTGGGTCGGTATGTCGTAGCACTTCGACGGGTCGATCACCCGGTCGGACGGGGTGCCGTCGTTGGGCGAGACCGGGTCGGTGATCGAGTCGGCCGCGAGGTCGTAGTTCTCGTTGCCCGCCGCGGCGACGTTGACCGCGCCCTTCTTCTCGGCGTACCGGGAGGCCCGGGTGACGGCCTCGACCAGCGCCTTCTGGTCGGGGTCGTTCTTGCAGTTGAAGTACCACGGGTCGGTGTAATAGCTGTTGTTGGTCACGTCGACGCCGTGCTCGGCCGCCCACACGAAGCCGCAGACCACGGCCTCCGTGTAGAAGAAGCCGTCCGGGTTGGAGACCTTGATGCCGGCCACCTTGACACCCGGCGCCACGCCCGTCATGCCCACGCCGTTCTTGGCGCCCGCGATCTCGCCGGCCACGTGCGTGCCGTGCGGGCTCTCGGACGCGGCGGGCCGCCAGGCGCCGTCGGCCGTGTCCGGCTTGCCCGTCACACAGTTGACGGAGGCCTTCCGGTCGAAGTTGGGCGCGATGTCGGGGTGGGTGTCGTCCACGCCGGTGTCGATGACGGCGACGGTCACCTTCGGGCTGCCGAGGGTCTTCTCGTGCGCCTTGTCCGCCTTGATGGCGGGCAGGTCCCACTGCAGGGGTTCCAACGGGTCCTGTCCGTCCGCCGCCTGCGCCGCGGCGACCTGCTCGGCGCTGAGCGCCTTCGGGGTGCCGACGTCCGTGGTCGACTGCGCGGGCAGCGGCGCGTTGCGGGTGGCACCGGCCGACTCGACGCCGCGCACCGTGCGGACGGTCTTGGCGAAGTCCGGGTTCGACGAGTGGACGACGATCACGCCGATCCGGTCGTACGAGGTCACGACCGTGCCGCCGGCCCGGCCGATGGCCTTCTGCACCTGCTTCGAAGTGCCGTGACCGGGGCGGACGTTGACGACGTAGCTGAGCGAGGTCGCGTCCCCGGAGGCGGGTGCCGTGGCGGTGGTCGCGGCGGTGGTGGTGGCGTCCGCGGCGGACGCGGTGACGTTCGGCAGGAACGCGAGGGCCGTGGCCATGGCCATCCCGACCGGGATCGACAGGGCGCGGAGGTGGCGCGGCTGAGACGCGGTCATGTGTCTGTGTCTCCAGTTCGTTCGCTGTAAGAGCATGCCGTGCATGCCGTGCGGGATTCCTGGCGTGGGGGGAGACTGCGACGTGGGGCGCAGAGAGAGCGGGCGTCAGCGCACCGCGCGGAGCGCGTTGACGATGCCGGACCCGTAGAAGCCGTTGACGCGCTTGCCGCCGACGCAGGTCGCGTCCACGACGCCGTCGCCGTCCCCGTCGTACGGGTCCGTCGGGCACCCGGGGTTGTCCGCCTGGGCCTTGAGCAGCGTCTGAAGCCGGGCCGGGGTCGCGCGCGGGTGCGTGGACTTCAGCAGCGCCGCCACCGCGGCCACGTGCGGGGAGGCCATCGAGGTGCCCTGGAGGAAGCCGTACTGTCCGTTCGGCAGCGTGGAGAGGATGCGGCCGTTCTGCGACGGCGTGTCCGGGATCTGGTACCGGTCGCCGCCCGGGCCGGCCACGTCGACGACGCCCTTGCCGTAGCTGGAGTAGTACGACTTGGCGCCCTTGACGCCGGTCGCGCTGACGGTGACCACGCCCGGCAGCTGGGTCGGCACGTCGAAGCACTTGTGCGGGTCGACGGTGCGGGTCACCGGGGTCGAGTCGTCGGGGCTTGACTCGTCGACGAGGGCGCGCACGTCCAGGTCGTCGTTGGAGTTGCCGGCCGAGGCGACGTTGAGCGTCCCCTTGCGCTGTGCATACAGCTGGGCCCTGTTGACCGCGTCGACGATGGCACGTTGATCGGGGTCGTCCATGCAGTTGTACAGCCACGGATCAACGTAGTAGCTGTTGTTGGTGATCTCCACGCCGTGGTCGGCGGCGAAGACGAAGGCGCAGACGACGCTCTCCGGGTAGAACAACTGCGTCGAGTCGGGCTGCGCGACGGTGATGCTCGCGACCTTCACGCCGGGCGCGACGCCCGCGACGCCCGTTCCGTTGCGGGCCGCGGCTATCTCGCCCGCCACGTGCGTGCCGTGGTAGTGGTCCGCGTCCACCGGCCGCCAGGCGCCGTACGTCGTGTCCGCCTTGCCGCTCACGCAGTTCGCGGACTGGGCGGCCGAGAAGTTGGGGGCGATGTCCGGGTGCGTGTCGTCGACGCCCGTGTCGATGACGCCCACGGTCACCGACCTGCTGCCCGGGTTGATCCGCGCGGCCTTGTCGGCGCCGATCGCCCGCAGGTCCCACTGGTCGGCCTCCAGGGGCTCCTGGCCCGAGGCCGAACGCTGCGCGAGCTTCGCTGCCTGCGCCTTCGACAGGACCTGCACCGCGCCCTCGTCCGTGGTGCCCGCGGCGCCGAGCGGCGCGGTGCGGGTGGCGCCCGCCGACTGCACCCCGCGCACGGCGCGCATCTTCCGGCCGAAGTCGGGGTTCGACGAGTGGACGACGAGCACGCCGATCCTGTCGTACGTCGCGACGATGCTGCCGCCGTTCGCGGTCACCGCCTTCCGCACCGACGCGACGGTGCGATGGCCGGTCGCGGTGTTGACGACGTAGGCCAGCGAAGGACCGTCCGCCGCTGGGGCCGTCGACGCCGCCGCGGGAGCCGCCGACGCCGCCGACGGCAGGAAGCCCAGCGAGGCGGTTAACGACAGCACGACCGGCACGGCGAGGCCGAGCCGGCGTCTGGAACGCAGATGAAACATGGGGTCTCCACATCATCCGAAAACGAAACCGCCCGAGACACAGGTGCTGCTCGGGCAGGTACATGACGGGTGGTGCACGGCGAAACTATCTCCCTGCCTCGCTGGCCAGCAATGACTTGGGGGGACGACTTCGGAAAGAACTCATAGGACTTGAACCTGCCCTCGCGTGGCGCCGTGGACCTTCGACAGGGAGCACGAGCACGATCGAGCCCCCGTCCGCGATCCACCCGCAACCCGAGGAGACTCCGTGGCTACCGAGACACCGCCCCACTCTGAACCCCATCACCGACTCCCCTCCACCGAGGAGTTCGTCGCGGTGCAGGAGAGCGCGGAGTTCGGTGAACTGCGCCGCTCCTACCGCTCCTTCGCGTTTCCGCTGACCGTCGCGTTCATCGCCTGGTACCTGCTGTACGTGCTGCTGTCCAACTACGCGGGCGGCTTCATGGGCACCCAAGTGTTCGGCAACATCAACGTGGCCCTCGTCCTCGGCCTCGCCCAGTTCCTCACCACGTTCCTCATCGCCTGGTGGTACGCGCGGCACGCCGCCGCGAAGCTGGACCCCAAGGCCGAGGCGATCAAGTCCCGGACGGAGGGCGGCGCATGAGCCCCGCGATCACCCTGGCCGCAGGCGAGGCCAGCGAGCACCGGACGCTGATCATCACCCTGTTCGCGGTGTTCGTCGCCGCGACCCTCGTCATCACCGTCTGGGCGGGCCGGCAGACCAAGGACGCCAGCGACTTCTACGCGGGCGGACGGCAGTTCACCGGCTTCCAGAACGGCCTCGCCGTCTCCGGCGACTACATGTCCGCGGCGTCCTTCCTCGGCATCGCGGGCGCCATCGCCCTGTTCGGCTACGACGGCTTCCTGTACTCCATCGGCTTCCTGGTCGCCTGGCTCGTCGCGCTGCTCCTGGTCGCCGAGCCGCTGCGCAACTCCGGCCGCTACACCATGGGCGACGTGCTCGCCTACCGGATGCGCCAGCGCCCCGTCCGCACCGCGGCAGGCACCTCCACGATCGTCGTGTCGATCTTCTACCTGCTGGCCCAGATGGCCGGCGCGGGTGTCCTCGTCTCCCTGCTGCTCGGCATCACCAGCGACGGCGGCAAGATCGGCATCGTCGCCCTGGTCGGCGTCCTGATGATCGTCTACGTCACGATCGGCGGCATGAAGGGCACCACCTGGGTGCAGATGGTCAAGGCCGTGCTGCTCATCCTGGGCGCCCTGCTGCTGACCTTCCTCGTCCTGCTGAAGTTCGACTTCAACATCTCCGACCTGCTGGGCTCGGCCGCCGACAACAGCGCCAAGGGCAGCGCCTTCCTGGAACCCGGCCTCAAGTACGGCGCGACGGGCACCACCAAGCTGGACTTCATCTCGCTCGGCATCGCCCTGGTCCTGGGCACCGCCGGCCTGCCGCACATCCTGATCCGCTTCTACACGGTGCCCACCGCCAAGGCCGCCCGTAAATCGGTGATCTGGGCGATCGGCCTGATCGGAGCCTTCTACCTGATGACCCTCGCCCTCGGCTTCGGCGCCGCCGCGCTGATCAAACCGGACGAGATCATCGCCTCCAACAAGGCGGGCAACACGGCCGCGCCCCTGCTCGCCCTGCACCTCGGCGGAGTGGACTCCAACTGGGGCGCCATCCTGCTCGCCACCATCTCCGCGGTCGCCTTCGCCACGATCCTCGCGGTGGTCGCCGGACTGACACTGGCCTCGTCCTCCTCCTTCGCCCACGACATCTACGCCAACGTCATCAAGAAGGGCCAGGCCACCGAGAAGCAGGAACTGCGCGCGGCGCGCTGGGCCACGGTCGGCATCGGCGCCGTCTCCATCGTGCTGGGCGCCCTCGCCCGCGACCTGAACGTCGCCGGTCTGGTGGCCCTCGCCTTCGCGGTCGCCGCCTCCGCGAACCTGCCGACGATCCTCTACAGCCTGTTCTGGAAGCGGTTCACCACCAGCGGCGCGCTGTGGTCGATCTACGGCGGCCTGATCACCGCGGTCGGCCTGGTGCTGTTCTCACCGGTGGTCTCCGGCAAGGAGACGTCGATGTTCCCCGACGTCGACTTCCACTGGTTCCCGCTGGAGAACCCGGGCATCATCTCCATCCCGGTCGGCTTCCTGCTGGGCGTCGTCGGCACGCTCCTGTCGAAGGAGACACCGGACGCCGGCAAGTACGCGGAACTGGAGGTACGGTCCCTGACCGGCACCGGAGCCCACTGAACGACCGGCACGGACGGCCGCGGCGCAGCGATCTGCGCCGCGGCCGTCCGCGCGGTCCGGCGGGACCGGCCTTCGGCCGATGTCGGCGCCGTCACGTAGGCTCGCAGGTGACGGAAGACAACCGAGGAAAAAAGCGTCTCAGGGACGAGGGAGGGGGCCCACGTGCTCATCGACACCTACGGCCGGGTGGCCACCGACCTGAGGGTCTCGCTGACCGACCGGTGCAATCTGCGGTGCACCTACTGCATGCCCGAGGAGGGCCTGCAGTGGCTGGGCAAGCCCGACCTGCTCACCGACGACGAGATCGTCCGTCTGATCGATGTCGCGGTCACCTCACTCGGCATCCGCGAGGTCCGCTTCACCGGCGGTGAGCCCCTGCTGCGCCCCGGCCTGGTCGGCATCGTGGAGCGGGCCGCGGCCCTGCACCCGCGCCCCCGGCTGTCCCTCACCACCAACGGCATCGGCCTGAAGCGCACCGCCGCGGCCCTCAAGGCGGCCGGCCTCGACCGGGTCAATGTCTCCCTCGACACGCTCCGCCCGGACGTCTTCAAGGCCCTCACCCGTCGCAACCGCCATCAGGACGTCCTGGACGGCCTCGACGCCGCCCGGGCCGCGGACCTCACCCCGGTCAAGGTCAACACCGTCCTGATGCCGGGACTGAACGAGGACGAGGCCCCGGACCTCCTCGCCTGGGCGCTGGAGCACGACTACGAACTGCGCTTCATCGAGCAGATGCCCCTGGACGCCCAGCACGGCTGGAAGCGCGAGGGCATGGTCACGGCCGGCGACATCCTGGCCGCCCTGCGCACCCGCTTCGAGCTGGCCCCGGAGGCCGCAGGGGAGCGCGGCTCGGCCCCGGCCGAACGCTGGCTGGTGAACGGCGGCCCGCAGCGCGTCGGCGTCATCGCCTCCGTCACCCGCCCGTTCTGCGCGGCCTGCGACCGCACCCGGCTGACCGCGGACGGCCAGATACGCACCTGCCTGTTCGCCCGGGAGGAGACCGACCTGCGCGGTGCGCTCCGCTCCGGTGCGCCCGACGAGGAGATCGCCCGTATCTGGCGGCTCGCGATGTGGGGCAAGAAGGCCGGTTCCGGTCTGGACGACCCGTCGTTCCTCCAGCCGGAGCGGCCCATGTCGGCGATCGGCGGCTGAGGCGTCCGCCCGGGGCGCGACCGGCCACGACGCCGCCGCGGACGAGCGGCGGCCCGTCACGGCTCTCCCGGTGGAGCGCTCAGCGCTCCTCCCACTCCCGCAGCGGCACGACGTCCTTCAGGAACCCCCGCACCCCGAGGAACTGCGACAGATGCTCCCGGTGCTCCTCGCAGGCCACCCATGTCTTGCGCCGCTCGGGCGTATGGATCTTCGGGTTGTTCCAGGCCAGCACCCATGCGGCGGCCGCCCGGCACCCCTTGGCTGAACAGATAGCGTCACTCACCGGTTCGTCCCACAAAGGCCCCGCACACAAGGCGACGCCGAGCAGCCACGGGGGGAGCTGCCCGGCGTCGGTCCGTCGCTCCGACGGGGGATGCGGAGCGCGTAGGAAGTATGTCACGGGTGACCGTGCGCCCGGCACCGGAACAACATGATTGATCTGAGCATTTCTGCGTCGGCCGTGCGCCGGACGCACGCTTCCCGCCATCCGCGGAGGTCATGCCGGGTCGGTCCGCTCACCGCCCACCCCCGTCGGCGGATCGGCCCGCGTGCGCTCCGGATCGGGTTCCGTCCGGTCGTCCGGCGAGCGCGACGGCGTGATCATCGGCCGCATCGGCTTGGTCACGAAGGTCGACGGCAGCGACGGCGGCCGCTCCCGGCCCGCGTTGGCGATCACCACCGCGACATAGGGCAGAGCCGCCCCGAGCACCAACGCCACGATGGCGACGGGCCGTTCGACGTTCCACAGCGAGACCGCGAGGATCACCGAGACGGTACGGATGGACATCGAGATGACATACCGGCGCTGCCGCCCGCGCACATCTTCGGCCAGGCCCGTCCGGGCCCCGGTGATCCGGAACACCTGGACGTTGCCGCCACCGTGCTGCTTCCGCATCACAATCCACCATCCGCCCGCTTCGGGACTCTCCCCGGCCCGTACCCGGCCCCGCACCCGGTGCGGGGCACCGGACCAGGACAGCATCCACGTTACGCCGTCCCTGCGCCGCCTTCGAGACCGGGTCGCCTCCCGCCCGGGCGAACGATGTGCGCCGTATCGCGTAGCGCGCGTACCCCACACGGCCGTACCCGACGTGCGCCGTTCGGCGGTCCGTCCGAGACTGGGCGTAATGCTCACGTCGAGCCGACGAGGAGGCAGCCATGGGCTGGTTGTGGGCGATCATCGTGGGGTTCGTGCTGGGTGTGATCGCCAAGGCGGTCATCCCGGGCAAGCAGCACAGCCCGCTCTGGCTGACCACCATCTTCGGCATGCTCGGCGCCATCGTGGGCAACGCGGTCGCCCGCGCCGCCGGCGTCGCCTCGACCCCGGGCGTCGACTGGACCCGGCACCTCTTCCAGCTGATCGCCGCGATCATCATCGTCCTTCTCGGGGACATGGCGTACATGGCGGTGCGGGGCAGGAGGAAGCAGGAGCGGCGGGTCTGAGACCGACGGCGGACACGACGAGGGGCGGCCCCTGGCGCGGGGCCGCCCCTCGTCGCTGTGCGGTCTCGGCTCAGCCGGCCGTCACCTCCACCGCCGCCAGGTTCTTCTTGCCCCGGCGCAGCACCAGCCAGCGGCCGTGCAGCAGGTCCTCCGTGGCGGGGACCGCGTCCTCGGCGGTGACCTTCACGTTGTTCACGTAGGCGCCGCCCTCCTTGACCGTCCGCCGCGCGGCCGACTTGCTGGGCACCAGGCCGACCTCGGCGAACAGGTCGGTCACCTGTCCCAGCTCGGCGACCCGGACGTGCGGCACCTCCGACAGGGCAGCCGTCAGCGTCCGCTCGTCGAGCCGGTCCAGCTCGCCCTGGCCGAACAGCGCCCTGGACGCGGCGATCACCGCCTCCGTCTGGTCGGCGCCGTGCACCAGCGTCGTCAGTTCCTCGGCCAGCGCGCGCTGCGCCGCCCTGGCCTGCGGACGCTCCTCGGTCTGCCGCTCCAACTCCTCAAGCTCCGCACGGGACTTGAAGGACAGGATCCGCAGGTACGGGGAGATGTCCCGGTCGTCC
Organism: Streptomyces sp. NPDC004629; assembly: GCF_042873595.1. Classification (NCBI taxonomy): domain Bacteria; kingdom Bacillati; phylum Actinomycetota; class Actinomycetes; order Kitasatosporales; family Streptomycetaceae; genus Streptomyces; species Streptomyces sp. NPDC004629. The sequence goes on from NZ_JBIALO010000025.1 coordinate 94,088, forward strand.
ACGTTCAGCCAGAACTGGTAGAACGCGTACGGTGACGTCATCTCCGGGTCGAGCCAGACCGCGCCGCCCTCGGTCTTGCCGAACTTGGTGCCGTCCGCCTTCGTCATCAGCGGCGTCGCCAGCGCGTGCACGCTCGCGTGCGGCTCCAGCCGGTGGATCAGGTCGAGACCGGCCGTGAGGTTGCCCCACTGGTCGCTGCCGCCCTGCTGGAGCGTGCAGCCGTACCTCCGGTAGAGCTGCAGGAAGTCCATGCCCTGCAGGATCTGGTAGCTGAACTCCGTGTAGCTGATGCCCTGGTCGGACTCCAGGCGGCGGGCCACGGAGTCCTTCGTGAGCATCTTGTTGACCCGGAAGTGCTTGCCGATGTCCCGCAGGAACTCGATCGCGGACAGCCCCTCGGTCCAGTCCAGGTTGTTGACCATGACCGCCGCGTTCTGCCCCTCGAAGGACAGGAACGGCTCGATCTGGCCGCGCAGCCGGTGCACCCAGCCGGCCACCGTCTCCGGGTCGTTCAGCGTGCGCTCCGCGGTCGGGCGCGGGTCACCGATCAGCCCCGTCGCGCCGCCCACCAGCGCCAGCGGCCGGTGCCCGGCCTGCTGGAGCCGGCGCACGGTCAGCACCTGCACCAGATGCCCCACGTGCAGCGACGGCGCGGTCGGGTCGAAACCGCAATAGAACGTGACGGGACCGTCCGCGAGCGCCTTGCGCAAAGCGTCCTCGTCGGTGGACAGGGCGAACAGCCCGCGCCACTTCAGCTCGTCGACGATGTCCGTCACGGTTCTCGTGTCTCCTCGGATGATCTTCGGCCGGCCGGCTGACGGCCGACCGGGAACGCCTACGAGGTTATACGCCCTGGCTGACCGAACTCATATTGAAATCGGGGACGCGTAGCGCCGGCATCGCGGCCCGGGTGAACCAGTCGCTCCACTCGCGCGGCAGCGTCTTCTCGGTCCGCCCGGCCTCGGTGGCACGCCCCAGCAGATCCACCGGCGACTCGTTGAACCGGAAGTTGTTGACCTGCCCGGTCACCTCCCCGTTCTCCACGAGGTACACGCCGTCCCGGGTCAGCCCCGTCAGCAGCAGCGTCGCCGGGTCGACCTCGCGGATGTACCAGAGGCAGGTCAGCAGCAGCCCGCGTTCGGTGTCCGCGACCATCTCGTCCAGCGAGCGGTCCTCGCCCCCGTCCAGGATCAGGTTCCCGATCGCCGGGGCCACCGGGAGCCCGGTCAGGGCCGCGCTGTGCCGGGTGGTCGTCAGGTGCTTCAGCTCACCGTCGCCGATCCAGTCCGTGCCGCGCACCGGCAGCCCGTTGTCGAACACCGACTGATCGCCCCCGGAGGAGTGCGCGACCACGAACGGGGCGCTCTCCAGACCCGGCTCGTCCGGGTCGCTGCGCAGGGTCAGCGGCAGCTCGGTGAGCTTTTCGCCGAGGCGGGTGCCGCCGCCCGGCCTGGAGAACACCGTCCGGCCCTCGGCCGCGTCCCGGCCCGACCCCGACCACAGCTGGTAGATGAGCAGGTCCGCCACCGCGGTCGGCGGCAGCAGCGTCTCGTAGCGGCCCGCGGGCAGCTCCACCCGTCGCTCGGCCCAGCCGAGGCGGACGGCCAGCTCGGCGTCGAGCGCGCCCGGGTCGACGTCCTTGAAGTCCCGTGTCGAGCGCCCCGCCCACGCCGAGCGGGTACGGTCCGGGGACTTCGCGTTCAGCTCCAGCGTGCCGGTGGGCTGGTCGTGCCGCAGCCGCAGCCCGGTGGACGTGCCCAGATACGTGGAGACCAGCTCGTGGTTGGCGAAGCCGTACAGTTCCCGGCCGCCCGCACGCGCGCGTGCGAACGCCTCGCCGAGCGCCGGGGCGAAGTCCGCGAACACCGCCGACGAGGTCTCGGCGGGCGCGTCCGTGAAGTCCGGCGCCTGAGGCACCCCCGTGACCAGCGGCTGGGCGTCCTCGGCGGGGCCGGCGCCGCGCGCGGCGGCCTCGGCGGCCCGCACCAGGGGCTCCAGCTCCTCGGCGGTCACGGCCGCGCGGGAGACCACCCCGGAGGCCGTGCCCTCCTTGCCGTCGACGGTGGCGACCACGGTCAGCGTCCGCCCGCGGGTCACACCGTTGGTGGTCAGCGCGTTGCCCGCCCAGCGCAGATTGGCGGTCGAGTGCTCGTCGGCGATCACCACACAGCCGTCGGCCCGGGACAGCGCGAGCGCCTGCTCGACGACCTCGTGCGGCTTGTTGCTACGGGCACTCATCGACCGGCCTCCTGCGTCGTGTTGAGACTGTGCTTTCCCGGGGGGCGACCCCCGGACCCCCGGCCGGTTCCGAATCCGCCGTTCATCGACCGGCCTCCTGCGTCGTGTTGAGGATGCTGACGCCCTTGAAGAGGGCGGAGGGGCAGCCGTGGGACACCGCGGCCACCTGACCCGGCTGGGCCTTGCCACAGTTGAAGGCGCCACCCAGCACATACGTCTGCGGGCCGCCGACGGCCGCCATGGAACCCCAGAAGTCGGTGGTCGTGGCCTGGTAGGCGACGTCCCGCAACTGGCCGGCGATCCGTCCGTTCTCGATCCGGAAGAAGCGCTGCCCGGTGAACTGGAAGTTGTAGCGCTGCATGTCGATCGACCAGGACCGGTCGCCGACGACATAGATCCCGCGGTCGACGCTGCCGATCAGATCCTCCGTGGACAGCCCCGCCGGGTCCGGCCGGAGCGACACGTTGGCCATGCGCTGCACGGGCACATGTCCGGGCGAGTCGGCGAACGCGCACCCGTTGGACCGGTCGAAGCCGGTCAGCCTCGCGATCCGCCGGTCCAGCTGGTAGCCGACCAGGGTGCCGTCCTTCACCAGGTCCCAGGACTGGGCCGCGACGCCCTCGTCGTCGTACCCGACGGTGGCCAGGCCGTGCTCGGCGGTCCGGTCACCGGTGACGTTCATCAGCTCGGAGCCGTACTTGAGCTTGCCCAGCTGGTCGAAGGTGGCGAAGGAGGTGCCCGCGTAGGCGGCCTCGTAGCCGAGGGCACGGTCCAGCTCGGTGGCGTGGCCGATGGACTCGTGGATGGTCAGCCACAGGTTGGACGGGTCGACGACCAGGTCGTACGGGCCCGGCTCCACGCTCGGCGCGCGCATCTTCTCGGCGAGCAGCTCGGGCATCCGGGCCAGCTCGCCGTCCCAGTCCCAGCCGGTGCCGGTCAGATACTCCCAGCCGCGGCCCACCGGCGGGGCGAGGGTGCGCATCGAGTCGAACTCGCCGCTGGACTCGTCGACCGACACCGCGGTCAGCTGCGGATGTAGCCGCACCCGCTGCTGTGTGGTCACCGTCCCCGCGGTGTCGGCGTAGAACTTGTTCTCGTGCACGGTGAGCAGCGAGGCGTCCACGTGGTTGACGCCGTCCGCCGCGAGCAGCCGGGCGCTCCAGTCGGCCAGCAGCGCCGACTTCTCCTCGTCGGGCACCGAGAACGGATCGATCTCGTACGACGAGATCCATGTCCGGTCGGCGTGCACCGGCTCGTCGGCCAGCTCCACCACTTCCTCCGACCCGGCGGCCCTGATCACCTCGGCGGACAGCTTCGCCATCGCCACGGCCTGCGCGGCGACCTTGGCGGCGGCGTCGAGGGTCAGGTCGACCCCCGACGCGAAGCCCCACGTGCCGCCGTGCACGACCCGCACCGCGTATCCGAGGTCGGTGGTGTCGGACGACCCGGCCGGCTTGGCGTCCCGCAGCCGCCAGGACGCGCTGCGCACCCGCTCGAACCGGAAGTCCGCGTGCTCGGCCCCCAGCGCACGCGCGCGCGCCAGCGCGGCGTCGGCGAGGGCCCGTAGCGGAAGCGCCGTGAAGGCTTCGTCGATGGAATGAGGCACCGAGGTCTCCCTGCTGTCGTGGCCTGTCGGCTCCGATGATGTCGCGCTACCGGGCCCGCGGACCACACGTTTCTGCGTGACGTCCGCCGTTTCTGTAGGGATCCGACAGTGACCCGCGCGCGCCACTGTCGGTGCCCGAATGCCCGCAGGCGGTCCGCTACCGATAGATTTTCGACGAAGCCGCCTGTCATCCAGGTGTTCGGGCGGATGTGTCAGACCGCTATCGAAAGGGTGATCCGTTGAGCCGCTCGGTTCTCGTCACCGGAGGCAACCGGGGCATCGGCCTCGCCATCGCCCGCGCTTTCGCCGACGCCGGCGACAAGGTCGCGATCACGTACCGCTCGGGCGAGCCGCCGTCCGGCTTCCTGGCCGTCAAGTGTGACATCACCGACCCCGAACAGGTGGAGCAGGCCTACAAGGAGATCGAGGCCGAGCACGGCCCGGTCGAGGTGCTGATCGCCAACGCCGGCGTCACCCGGGACCAGCTCCTGATGCGCATGTCCGAGGAGGACTTCACCTCCGTACTCGACACCAACCTGACCGGTACCTTCCGGGTGGTCAAGCGCGCCAACCGGGGCATGCTGCGCGCCCGCAAGGGCCGTGTCGTCCTCATCTCGTCGGTCGTCGGGCTGCTGGGCTCGGCGGGGCAGGCGAACTACGCCGCCTCCAAGGCCGGGCTCGTCGGCTTCGCGCGCTCCCTCGCCCGCGAGCTGGGCTCGCGCAACATCACCTTCAACGTCGTCGCACCCGGCTTCGTGGACACCGACATGACGCGGGTGCTCACCGACGAGCAGCGCGCGGACATCGTCGCGCAGGTCCCGCTCGGGCGTTACGCGCAGGTGGAGGAGATCGCCGCGACGGTGCGGTTCCTCGCCTCGGACGACGCCTCGTACATCACTGGAGCCGTCATTCCCGTTGACGGCGGACTGGGAATGGGTCACTGATCACCATGAGCGGAATTCTCGACGGCAAGCGCATCCTGATCACCGGTGTGCTGACGGAGTCCTCCATCGCCTTCCACGCGGCCAAGCTGGCCCAGGAGCAGGGCGCCGAGATCATCCTGACCGCGTTCCCGCGGCCCACTCTGACCGAGCGCGTCGCCAAGAAGCTGCCGAAGCCCACCAAGGTCATCGAGCTGGACGTCACCAACGACGAGCACCTGGGCCGGCTGGCCGACGTCGTCGGCGAGGAGCTGGGCGGCCTCGACGGCGTCGTGCACTCCATCGGCTTCGCGCCGCAGGACGCGCTCGGCGGCAACTTCCTCAACACGCCGTTCGAGTCCGTGGCCACCGCCATGCACGTCTCGGCGTACTCGCTGAAGTCGCTGACCGTGGCCTGCCTGCCGCTGATGCAGAACGGCGGCTCGGTCGTCGGCCTCACCTTCGACGCCCAGTACGCCTGGCCGCAGTACGACTGGATGGGCCCGGCCAAGGCCGCCCTGGAGGCGACCAGCCGGTACATGGCGCGCGACCTGGGCAAGCAGAACATCCGCTGCAACCTCATCTCCGCGGGCCCGCTCGGCTCCATGGCCGCCAAGTCCATCCCGGGCTTCAGCGACCTGGCGTCCGTCTGGGACAGCCGCTCCCCGCTGGAGTGGGACCTGAAGGACCCTGAGCCGGCCGGCCGCGGCATCGTCGCCCTGCTGAGCGACTGGTTCCCGAAGACCACCGGCGAGATCATCCACGTGGACGGCGGTCTGCACGCCATCGGCGCCTGATCACCGCGCATCCGCCCGACGACCGAGGCCCCCACCCCGCGGTGGGGGCCTCGGCCCGTGCCGGACTCACCCGTTCGGCCCACCGGCCGGGCAGGGACCGGCCGCGACCGCGCACTCTGGAGTACGCGTTCCCCTCGCGCATCCGCTCCCCAGCCCGGCCGAGGAGGTCCCCTTGTGCGCCTGCCCCGCAGCCTGGCCTCGGCGACCACGGCCCTCGCCCTCGCCCTGTCCCTGCCGTACGAGGCGATGCCCCACGCGCGTGTGCGCGACGACGGGAAGGTGGCTGTGCCACCGTTCGGGGCGGAGTGCCGCACCTCCGTCCGCGGGTCCCATGTGGTGGCCTACTGCCACAACCCGTACGTCGGCACCGACCGCGTGCGTCTGCACATCGAGTGCGCCCGCTGGTGGGACCTGGACACCGACGGCGAACCGGTCGACGACGGTCCCGCGACGACCGTACGGCTGACGGGTCGCTGCTGGAAGGAGGTCGGCTCGGTGTGGATCAGCCACCAGAAGGCGGACTGAGCCGGCCCGGGCGGCACAGGAACGGATAACTCGCCGCCTCCCGCCCGGCCGCCTCCGCGTCGCCCGCGCGGATCGCGTCGACCAGCCGGGAGTGGTCCATGTGCGTCTCGGGCGACAGATCGGCGCCCACGTCGGCGCGCAGCCAGTCCCGCAGCACCTCGCCCAGGTCGGCGGACATGGCGGTCATGACGTCGTTGTGGGAGGCGGCCACCACCGCCAGATGGAAGGTGGCGTCCGCCGTCACGAAGGCCTCCGCGTCGCCCGACTCCCAGGCCTCCTCGCGCCGCACGAGCAGCGCGTCCAGCTGCTTGAGGTCCTTCTCGGTGCGCCGCCGCGCCGCCAGCGTCGCCGCGGCCGACTCCAGTGTGGAGCGCAGCTCGGCGATGTGCCGCGGGTCGGCGTCGGCGAAGCGCCGCTGCATCACGCCCGCCAGCTCGCTGGTCGCCACGACATAGGTCCCGGAGCCCTGGCGGATGTCCAGCAGGCCGTTGTGGGCGAGCGCGCGGACGGCCTCGCGGACCGTGTTGCGGGCGACACCGAGCTGCTCGACCAGCTCCGGCTCGGTCGGGATACGGGAGCCGACCGGCCACTCGCCGGTGGCGATCTGGTTCCGCAGCTCTGCGATGACCTGCTCGGACAGCGCCGAGCGGCGGGGGTGGCTCAGTGGCATGGCACACCTTCGCACGGGAGGGCCGGGTGGTGGCGACCCGGGAATGGACAACCAATCATCCCATGATTCTATGATGTCTCTCATGGCACGTGAGGAAACCCGCATGACAGACACGGCGACGCGGTCCACGGACCCGTCGCCCACCACCGCCACCACCGAAGCCGAGCACGACGCGTCCGGCGGGACGCACGGCACCCCGACCGCCGAGGCCGGCCCCACGCGCGCGTGGGCGACGCGTCTGGTCATCGTCGGCATCGTGCTCGCCGCGCTGAACCTCCGCCCCGCCATCACCAGCCTCGGCGCCCTCCTGGAGGAGGTCCGCGACGGCCTCGGCATGAGCGGCAGCGTGGCCGGGCTGCTCACCTCCGTACCCCCGCTCTGCTTCGCCGTCTTCGGCGTCATGGCGCCGCGGCTCGCCCGCCGCTTCGGGCCCGGCGCGGTGGTGTGCGCCGGCATGGCCGCGATCACCGCGGGCCTGGTCATCCGCCCGTACGTCGGGGGCACCGCCGGATTCCTGGCCGCCAGCGCCCTCGCGCTCATGGGCATCGCGGTCAGCAACGTCCTCATGCCGGTCATCGTCAAGCGCTGGTTCCCGGACCGGGTGGGCTCCATGACCGGCCTGTACTCGATGGCCCTCGCCCTCGGCACCTCGCTGGCCGCCGCGATCACCGTGCCCATGACCGATGCGCTCGGCGGCAGTTGGCGCGTCGGCCTCGGCGTGTGGGCCGCGCTCGCCGCGGCGGCGGTCCTGCCGTGGCTGCCACTGGTCCGGGACCCGCGGGGCGCCCCCGCGCCGGCGGCCGCGCCCGCTGCGGGCCGGCAGCCCGCCGCGGCTCCGCTGCGGATCACCCGCAGCCGTACGGCCTGGGCACTCGCCGTCTTCTTCGGGCTCCAGGCCACCGCCGCCTACATCACCATGGGCTGGATGGCGCAGATCTTCCGCGACGCGGGCGTCTCCGCGGGCACGGCGGGACTGCTGCTCGCCGTCACCATGGTCATGGGCGTACCGCTGGCCTTCGTGATCCCGCGCCTGGCCACCCGGCTGCCCCACCAGGGGCCGATCGTGGTGGCGCTCGGCATCTGCGGCCTGGCCGGCTACGCGGGCCTTTATCTGGCCCCGGCCGGCGGTGCCTGGGCGTGGGCGCTGCTGATCGGCATCGCCAACTGCGCCTTCCCGCTGGCGCTCACCATGGTCGGCATGCGGGCCAGGACCGGCGCGGGTGTCGCCCAGCTCTCCGCGTTCGCGCAGAGCACCGGCTATCTGATCTCCATCCCCGGGCCGCTGCTGGTCGGGGTGCTCTACCAGCACAGCGGCGGCTGGGGCCTGCCCATCGCCCTCATGGCCGGCCTCATGGTCCCGCAGATAGCGGTGGGCATACTGGCGGGCCGCGACCGGACAATCGAAGACGAAGCCCTCCGCTGACACCCCGGCCGACCGAAACGGCTGGTGTCCCATCCGGCCTGCCGAGACGGCTGGGGTCCCACCCGGCCGGCCGACGGCTGGTGTCCCACCCGGCCGACTGACGGCTGGTGTCCCACCCGGCCTGTCGGGACGGCTGGGGTCCCCGGCCCGCCGAAACGGACAGGGTCCCACCGGGCCCGGCGCCGGACCTCGGAACCCGCCCGCCGGCCGACTGACCGACGGCCGCGAGCCACCCCACCGCGGCCCCCGGCCCGACTCGAACCCGGGAGGGCCCCGGACCGGGCCGTCGCCCGTCCGGCCCTGGGCCCCGCCTTCCTGCCCGCCCGCCTCACCGACGGTCAGGGCCCGCCCGTGTCGCTGTCGGCCCCTGGTCCGGGGTGTCGGGGTGCGAGCCGGCGGGGTGGTTTCTCCGGCCCCGGCGGGTTGGGCGTGGGTGCGGGGTGCGAGACTGGGGCGCATGCCCGTGCTCGATCCGAACCCCCAGAACGGCCAGAAGAAGATGCTGATCGTCTTCGGCTCGTTCTTCGCCATCTTCGTACTCATCGCCATCATCGCGACCCTCGCGTCCCCCTGACCCCACCACCGCAGCCGATGGTGGGGCCAGCCCCACCATCCCCTAGGGGGTGAGTGTCAGGGTGAACTGGGTGGATCACCGGATGGGCCGGCGCCCGCGGATTCCCTACCTTCGAGAGGTGACCGCGACAGGCGGTCACCGACCACTCGGAGACCAGCGGAGGCGATCATGTCGGCCCGTACGCACACCCGGCCCCACCCGGCGACCACGGGTGGCGTCGACATTCGGCTGCCCTGGTGGGCGCTGGCCCTGCCCGTGCTCGCCTTCGTCTCCCTGCTGGTGCTGCTCCTCAACCCCTCGGACGCCCAGGCGGCCACGGACCAGCCGGCCATCGCCCAGTTCCTCGAACGCGTACAGCAGCTGCTGACCCGATGACCCCGGGGTCGGCCGGTCCGGTCCGGTCGGGTGTCAACTCCCTGCGCCCCATGGCCTGTTTCATGCGAAGCTGGATCTCATGAGCGTCGCAGAACCCCGCAGGATCGTCCTCTTCCGGCATGCGAAAGCCGACTGGCCACAGGTGACCGACCATGAGCGGCCGCTCGCCGAGCGGGGCCGCATGGACGCGGCAGTGGCCGGCCGCAGACTGGCCGACAGCGGCATCTCCTTCGACCTGGCCCTGTGCTCCACCGCGGTGCGGACCCGCGAGACCTGGAAGCTCGCCGTGCAGGAGCTGCCGCACCGGCCGAAGACCGTCTACGAGGAGCGGCTCTACGAGGCCTCGCCCGGCGAGATCATCGCCGTGCTCAACGAGGTGCCCGACGACGCCCGGAACCTGGTCCTGGTCGGCCACAACCCGGGCGTGCACGGCCTGGCCGAGATCCTTTCCGGTTCCGCCGACGGCGACGCGGGCGAGCGGATGAAACACCGTGGCTTCCCCGCCGCGGCCTTCGCCATGCTGACCTTCGACGGCTCGTGGAAGGGCCTGGAGCCGGGCACCGCGGCGCTCGCGGACTACTGGGCGCCGTCCGACTGACCCCCGTACGACCCTTACGAGACGCGCAGGACCGTACGACCCGTACGGCCGCTACGACCCCGACGGGGCCCGGTGCCGCGGCGGTGCCGGGCCCCGGGGCAGGGGCGTCCCGGCCGCTCAGTCCTCGTCGTGGGCGTCCGCCGCCTCGACCTCTTCGCGGGTGATGCCCAGCAGGTACAGCACCGTGTCCAGGAAGGGCACGTTCACCGCGGTGTGCGCGGCCTCGCGGACCACCGGCTTGGCGTTGAAGGCGACGCCCAGACCGGCCGCGTTCAGCATGTCCAGGTCGTTGGCGCCGTCGCCGATCGCCACCGTCTGGGCGAGCGGGACGCCGGCCTCGGCGGCGAACCGGCGCAGCAGCCGTGCCTTGCCCGCGCGGTCGACGACGTCCCCTATGACCCGGCCCGTCAGCTTCCCGTCGACGATCTCCAGGGTGTTGGCGTGGGCGAAGTCCAGTCCCAGCCGCTCCTTGAGATCGTCGGTGACCTGGGTGAACCCGCCGGAGACCACGCCGACTTGGTAGCCGAGTCGTTTCAGCGTGCGGATCAACGTGCGCGCGCCCGGCGTCAGCCGCACCTCACCGCGCACCTTGTGCACGACCGAGGCGTCCAGCCCCGCGAGCAGCGCCACGCGCGCGTGCAGCGACTGCTCGAAGTCCAGTTCCCCGCGCATGGCGGCGGCGGTCACCTCGGCGACCTGCTCCTCGCAGCCGGCGTGCGCGGCGAAGAGTTCGATCACCTCGTCCTGGATGAGGGTCGAGTCGACGTCCATGACGACCAGCCGCTGCGCCCGCCGGTGCAGGCCCGCGGCGACGACCGCTATGTCGACGCCGAGTGCCGCTGCGTCGGCCACCAGGGAGGTGCGCAGCGGCTCGGTCTCCACGCCGGACACCGCGAACTCGACTGCGGTCACCGGGTACTTGGCGAGGCGGAAGATCCGGTCGATGTTGCCGCCGACCTTCGCGATCCGGGCGGCGACGGCGGCCGTCGACTCGGCGGTGAGCGGATGGCCGAGGACGGTGACCAGGGAGCGGCCGAGTCCGCGCGGACGGTTGTCGCCGTGTCCGGAGATGATCTCCGCCTGCATCTTCATCGCGTCGGCCCAGCTGTGCACCGTGGCCCGCAGATCACCCTCAAGACCGGCGGTCGGCTGGGTCACGAGCGCGCAGAGCACCAGTCGGCCGCGGGTGACGACCTGTTCGATGTCGACCACGTCGACGGAGAAGGCGGCAAGGGTGTCGAAGAGGCCGGCCGTGATGCCCGGCCTGTCCTTGCCGAAGATCTTGACGAGGAGGGTGGGGACCTCGGAAGTCTGCGAAGCGCTCATGGTGCATCCACCGTATCCGGCACCCAGTGCCCTACGCCCCCGAGGTCCGCCTGGCGGACACGGAACAATAGGTGTCGGGTCGGTGTCCGACGCCTTGCGGCAGAGCCACGACCGTGGCGCCGACGGCCGGGCCCGGGCGACTGACCAGCGCCGTCGTACGGTCCGTCCGCGCCGCCGCACGGCCCGCCGCACGCCCATGCCCTCGCGCCCGCGCCGCATGCCACCCCGGCCCCTACGGCGCCCTCGCCCGACAGCACCGCCGCGGTCACCGCGTGCCGCCACGAGCCCCCTGCCGGCGACCGTCTGTCGCCCGGTGCGGCACGGCCCAGTGCCTTGCGTCTGGCCGCCCCCGGTGGCGCTGCGGGTGGGGGTGATGGCGGGGTCGCCGGGTGCCGCCACGAGCCCTCTGTCGGCGACCGTCCGTCGTCCGGTGCGGCATGGCTCAGTGCCCTGCGTCCGGCCGTCCTGGTGGCGCCGCGGGTGGGGGTGTGGTGGGGGCGATATCGGGTGCCGCCGCGAGACCTCTCCCCGTGAACCGGCCGTCGGCCCGTGTGGCATGGCTCAGTGTCTTCCGTCTGGTCGCCCCGGTGGCGCCGCAGGCGGTGGTGGGGGGCCGTCGTCGGGGTGGTCGGGGGGTCGGTCCCCGGTGCGCGGTTCGGGGCGGTGCCGGGGTCGCGGCGGCGGGGCCAGTGGCCGGGCCAGGGTGGTGGCGTCGTACACATCGCCGGGCGGCGGCGGGCCGGCGGGTGGCCGCGGCTGCTCGGCCTCGCGCGGCCCGGAGCCCCCGGCGCCCCGCAGCTCGTCCGGCAGCCGGAGATAGGGGTTCGTCCCGGGGTTGGGCGGTCGGTACGGCACCCGAGGCGTGTACGGTCCGCTGCCCCCGACGTCGCCGAGATGCCCGTACGTCGTCGGCCGGCCGGTACCGCCCGCCGGGTCGCCCAGGGCCAACGGTGCCGCCTGCCGGCCCGCGGCCCCGGACACCCAGGCGAGCACCGCGCCCGCGGCTCCCGCCCCGGCACCCCAGGCGGCCCCGAGGAGCAGCGCCGCAGCAAGATGCCCGTGCAGTTCGACCCCGGCGCCCAGCGCGTCGAGGCCCAGCACGGACAGCGAGGCGTCCACGGAGACGTCGGCCAGCCAGGCGAGCAGGGGCAGCGCCAGCGCGGTCACGGCCCCCAGCCGCAGCGCACAGCGCCCCGCGAACCCGAGGACCCCAGAACCGCGCGGACCCACACCGCCCGCGCCCGACAACCCCACTCCACCCGCCGCCCCGGAGTCTGCTGTCCCGGAGCCAGCCGCCAGGGAGCCCCCCGTCCCGGAGCCCGCCCCCGTCCTGGATCCGGCCGTCCCGGAGCCAGCCGCCCTGGAGCCCCCCGTCCCGGAGCCCGTCGCCCTGGAGCCCGCCGCCCCGGAGCCCCCCGTCCCGGAGCCCGCCGCCCCGGAGCCCGTCGCCCTGGAGCCCGCCGCCCCGGAGCCCCCCGTCCCGGAGCCCGCCGCCCCGGAGCCCCCCGTTTCCCGGTCGTCGCTCGTCCCCACCGGAGTCCGTACCGCGGTCAGTACTCCCGCCGACAGCATCATGAGGGCCGCCGCCGCCCCGAGCAGCCACACCCTGCCGTCCAGCTCGGCCAGCCGCGCCAGCGTCACGGGCCGGTCGGGCCTCCCGGCGAGGAGCCGGTCCAGCGGGTCGGGCAGCAGGGCGGTCAGGGCGCCGGTGGCCCTGCCGTCGAAGGGCACGAGCAGACCGAGGGGGACGCCCAGCCACACCCCGTTGGGCGCGCCGAGCAGGGCCGCGCCCGCGATGCGCCGGGGGTGCTCGTCGCCGATCGCCGCGTACGCCGCCGCCGCGAGCCCCGCCACGACGGCCACGACCAGCACGCCGACGAGGGCCGAGACCGCCGGCCGGACCACCCGGCGCACGGCGTCGAAGCCGCGCGGCAGGGGAGTGCGGCGCGAGGCGAGCAGCGCGATCAGCAGCACACCCGCTGACCAGCCCAGCCCGCCGAGCAGGGTGGGCGCGGTGTCCACGGTGAAGCCGACCGCCGCCTTCGCGTCGATGAGGTCGCCGAGCCGGTCGGGCAGCAGCCCGCCGATGTCTCCGAGGTCACCGAGCCCGGGGACGCCGGGACCGCCGCCGACGCCCCCGCCCGTGCCGGGCAGCCGGTCGAGCCCGAGCGCACCGCCGTCGATCGTGACGACGTCGTGCCCGGCCCAGGCGAGCCCGCCCAGCATCGCCACGAACAGCGCGACCACCGCCCCCGCGCGCGCGAGGAGTTCCGACGGGGCGATCACAACGCCGGCCGCGCGCAGGGACCGTAGGAAGAACCACGACAACAGCAGGGCGCCCACGAGACTCACGCCGAGTGGCGTGATCTCGACGGCCGTATGCGTCTGAGCGCCTTTCAGTCCGAAAGCGGACAGATCTCCGGACGGCGAGAGGGAACCACCCGCCCCGAGCGCCACAACCGCCGCCGTCATCGGCCCCAGTGAGCCGGCCGAGTCGGCTCGCAGCAGATGCAGACCGAGCGCGGCCGTTCCCGCCATCCCGATCAACGCCCAGCTCACGGCGGTGATCGCGGACAGCAGGACATCTCCCCACGGCAGCCGCCCGCCGTGCCGCTCGGTCCTGACGTGCGTGGCAGCGCTCATGGCAGACCCCCCGATCCGCGGCGCGGCCGTCGGCCGCGCATGCCCCCCTCGCGGGGGATTACCACTTTCCGCGCCGGTTTCAACCCCGTCAACGGAAAGACGTCGCAGCGCTGGTACGCGCTCGTGACAAGGCCCGACTTTCGGTCACAGGGGCGGGCCTGGAATAGTTCCCCACGATGTTCGACATCCCTAGACTCCCTGCGACGGGGGAAATTCGGGGGACAACTCAGTGGGGCATGGAGTGCCGGAACTCGTACTGGAATCAAACGGAAGAACCTGGACGCTCGACCCGTCCAGGCACTACACCCTCGGACGCGATCCGCAGGGAGACATCGTGTTCGACGACGCCAGGGTCTCCTGGCGGCACGCCACGGTCAGCTTCAACGGCCGCAGTTGGGTCATGGAGGACCACGGCAGCACCAACGGCACCTTTGTGCAGGGCCAGCGGATCCACCAGGTGGAGATCGGCCCCGGCTCGGCCGTGCACCTGGGCAACGCCACGGACGGGCCGCTGGTGAACCTGTCCGGTGCCGCGGCCGTGGCCGCGCAGCCGCAGCAACAGCCGTACGCGGCCCAGGGCGCGGCGGCCGGCTGGGCCCAGCAGCCGCCGCAGCAGGACTGGCAGCAGCCGCAGCAGGCGGCCCAGCAGCCGTCGATCCCGCAGCAGCAGCGACCCGGTGGTGGCGCGGGGGCGCCGCCGGTCTACGGCGACCGCAGCCCCACCACGTTCCACCAGTTCGCGCTCGGCCGCGTGATGCGCATCGGCCGTGCCCTGGAGAACGACCTGGTCGTCTCCGACCTCCAGGTCTCCCGCAACCACGCCGAGTTCCACGCGACGCCCGACGGCCGCATGGAGATCCGCGACCTCGGCTCGCACAACGGCACGTACGTCAACGGCCAGCCGATCGCCAAGGGCGGCTCGGCACTGCTCGGCCCGAACGACATCGTCGGTGTCGGCCACTCCACCTTCCGTATCGTCGGCGACCGCCTGGAAGAGTTCGTCGACACCGGTGAGGTCTCCTTCTCGGCCCGCCATCTGACGGTCACGGTCGACGGGGGCAAGCAGATCCTCAAGGACGTCTCCTTCGGCGTCCCGGAGAAGTCCCTGATCGCGGTCATCGGCCCGTCCGGCTCGGGCAAGTCGACCCTGCTCAAGGCGCTCACCGGCTACCGGCCCGCCAACCAGGGCGAGGTCCTGTACGACAACCGCAACCTGTACAAGCAGTTCGCCGAGTTGCGCCAGCGCATCGGACTGGTCCCGCAGGACGACATCCTGCACAAGGAACTGACCGTCAAGAAGGCCCTCAAGTACGCGGCCAAGCTGCGCTTCCCGGCCGACACCACGGCCGCCGAGCGCGAGGCCCGCATCGACGAGGTGCTACGCGAGCTGAAGCTGGACATCCACAAGGAGAAGAAGGTCACCTCCCTCTCCGGCGGCCAGCGCAAGCGCGTCTCGGTGGCCCTCGAACTGCTCACCAAGCCCTCGCTGATCTTCCTCGACGAGCCGACCTCCGGCCTCGACCCGGGCATGGACCGCGATGTGATGCAGTTGCTGCGCGGCCTCGCCGACGACGGCCGCACGGTCCTCGTCGTCACCCACTCCGTCGCCGAACTGGCCCTGTGCGACAAGCTCCTGGTGATGGCCCCGGGCGGCGCGGTCGCCTACTTCGGTCCGCCCGAGGAGGCGCTGAACTTCTTCGGCTACGACACCTGGGCCGATGTCTTCTCCGCCTTCGAGAACTACCGCGACTACGACTGGTCCGGCCGCTGGAAGGGCTCGCAGCACTACCAGATGTACGCCGCGGACATCGACGCGGTCGCGCCGCAGTCCGTACAGGTGCCGCCGATGCAGGCGATGAAGCCGCCGAAGCCGCAGGGCTGGATGTCGCAGTTCGGCACGCTGGTGCGCCGCTACATCTCGGTGATCGCCTCCGACCGGGGCTTCCTCGCCCTGATGGTGATCCTGCCGGCCGTGCTCGGCGCGGTGAGCCTGCTCATCGACGCGGACAAGGGCCTGCTGCCCAACCCGCCGCGCGCCAACGGCCAGATCGTCCCCAACGGCACCGCGACCACCGTCCTGCTGATCCTCGCGGTCGGCGCCTGCTTCGCGGGCGCCGCGAACTCCGTCCGCGAGCTGATCAAGGAACGGGTCATCTACGAGCGGGAGCGCGCCACCGGCCTGTCGCGCTCGGCGTATCTGATGTCCAAGGTGTTCGTGCTGGGCATGATCACCGTGCTGCAGGGCCTGCTGGTCGGCGTGATCGGCTTCGCGAGCCGGGAGATCCCCGAGGAGGGCCTGGTCCTCGGCGGTGCCGCGCTGGTCGAACTGTCGCTGCCGATCATGGCGCTCGGCTTCACCTCGATGATGTTCGGCCTGATCATCTCCTCGCTGGTGAAGACGGCCGAGAAGACCATGCCGCTGCTGGTGATGTTCGCGATCATCCAGGTGGTGTTCACGGGCTGTCTGTTCACCCTGCACGGCTCGATCGGCGTCAACGAGTTCTCGTATCTGATGCCGTCGCGCTGGGCCGTCGCCGCCGCCGGCGCCACGCTGGACTTCAACAAGATCAGCCCTCCGGAGTCGGCCGGGGACACCGACCCGCTGTGGGACCACACCGTCGGCGCCTGGGGCATGGACATGGCCGCGCTGATCGCCCTCGGCGTGGTCTGCGGGTTCTTCGTGGCCCGCTTCCTGCGCCGCCACGAGCCGGAGGTCATGCGCAAGTAGGCGCGTTCGGCCGCCGAGACGGGCCAAGGGCGGCACCCGGTCACCGGGTGCCGCCCTTCGGCGTTCACGACTGAGGCCCGCGCCTACCTCAGTACGCGCTGTTGACGTTGTCGATCGAGCCGTACCGGTGGGCCGCGTAGTTGGCGGCCGCGGTGATGTTGGCGACCGGGTCGTAGATGTTCCAGGACGTGCCCGCGACGTGGTACGCCTTGAACGTCGGCGGGATGACCTGGAGCAGCCCCTTGGACGGGATGCCGTTGACGGCGTTGATGTCCCAGTTGTTGATGGCGTTCGGGTTGCCGGAGGACTCCCGCATGATGTTGCGGTGCAGTCCGTAGTAGCTGCCCGGGATGCCCTTCGCCTTCATGATGTCGAGGGACTCCCGGATCCAGCCGTCCAGGTTGTTGCTGTAGGTCTTCGCGGCGACCGGTTGGACCTCGGGGCGCTGCGCGGACCGGCTCGCGGTCTCCTGCGCGGCGCGCTCCTGGGCGGCCTTCTTGACGGCCGCGTTCCTCGCCGCGGTCTCGGCCTGCTTCCTCGCGGTCTCGGCCGCGGCCTTCTTCTGCGCCGCGATGGTCTCCAGCTTGACGTTCTGGGCGGCGAGCTGGTCGGTGACGGTGCCCTTGACGTCCTGGATCGGGTCGTTGCTGTAGGCCACCTGGGCGGCGGGTACGGAGGTTGCGGAGGTGACCGTCTCCGCGCTGCTGGGGACTGCGGAGAAGGCGACCGCGGCGGCACCGAGGGCACCGACACCGGTGATCGCGATCTTGTGCTGCTTGGTCAGCGTCCGACCGAGATCTCGGATGTTGATGTTCTTGGGCATGGCAGATGGACCTCTTCGAATAGCGCGGAGGTCGCGTCCGTTCTGCGGGGGGATCGGTTCCTCTCCGCACGGACGCCGCGGACGGAAACCCGCGGCGTTGAGCGACGGCAGCCATTCTTAGCGGTCGCAAAAACCCATGGCAAAGATGTGACGTACGATTTGTGATAGTGGATCGGCGAGGGGCAAATCGGGACAGACTGGAACGTCTTTCCCGCTAGTGGCGGTCCTATTTATCTCCTATATGTCTTCGTACGTGAGCTGCGCCCTATGTGCGGGGTCACATGTACCCGGTGCTACTCTCACCCAGAGTTGCTGTAGCAATGCTCTGTGTAAGGGCTCTCCTCCGGGAGGATGAGATGCGCAACGCCGAACTCGCACCCAGACAGCCCCCACCCAGCCCCACCAGCCCCACATTGCGGCCGAGCCCCGGAGCGTGCTGTTCGGGGGGCACCCGCGGCGATCTCATCGTCCCTCCAGCAGTGACGGCGCGTCGTACCGGCCGCTGGCCGGACGCTTCTCCAGCAGCCACAGGAAGGCCGGCACCACCCTGGCCGGCGCGGGCCGCGGGCCGTCGTCGTCCGGTACGGCCGCCGCGTACAGGTCCGTCGCCATGTCCCCGGGGTCCACCGCCCACACCCGCAGCTCCGGCTCCTCCTCGCCCAGCACCGCCGCGAGCTGGTCCAGGGCGGCCTTCGAAGCCCCGTAGCCACCCCATGTCCCGTACGGCTCGGCCGCCGCGTCCGAACTGACCGCGATCACCGTGCCCGCCCCCGACGCGCGCAGCAGCGGCAGCGCCTCCTGGACCAGACCCAGCGCCGCGACCGCGTTCACCTCCAGCGCCCTGCGCAGCCCGTCAAGGGGCAGCTCGGCCAGCCGCACCAGCGGCTCAGCGCCCAGCGCGCTCGCATTGCTCACCAGCAGGTCGACGCCGCCGAGCGCACGCGCGGCGGCCACAAGGTCGGCCCGGTGCCCGGCGTCGGTGACATCCCCGGTCCGGGCCTCCACGCGCGTGCCGTGCACGGCGATCGCTCCCGCCGCCCGCGCCAGGGCCGCACCGCCCCGCGCGTCGAGCACCAGGTCCCAGCCGCGCCCGGCCAGCGCCTCGGCAAGGGCCCGCCCCAGCCCCTTCGACGCACCCGTGATGATCGCTACCGGCATGACAACCGTCCCCTCGGTCCCATCCGCCTCGGCTCGGCGGTGGCCCCAACGTAGGAACGCAACCCACCCGGCCGCCTCGGACGCGGGCCGCACAACGGCGGGGTCCTTCGGCCTACGCCGCCGGTACGGGGCCCGCGACCTACGGCGGTGGCCCTAGGCCCACCGGCCCACCCTCCGGCGGTCACCGGCCCGATCCACGCTGTCGCACCCCGCCGGTACCGTGAGGACATGAGTCACGGCCCCCGGTCCGGCCTCGCCGCGGTCAGCTCCGCGCTGCTGGCCATGAGCAGGCACCTGGAGGTGCGCGACGTCCTCAAGACGATCGTCGCCTCCGCCCGCGAACTGCTCGACGCCGAGTACGCCGCCCTCGGCGTCCCGGACGACCACGGCGGATTCGCCCAGTTCGTGGTCGCCGGCATCAGCGACGCCCAGTGGAAGGCCATCGGCCCGCTCCCGCGCCAGCACGGCATCCTGGCCGCGATGCTGCACGAGGCCGCCCCCGTACGCCTCGCCGACGTCCGCAAGGACCCGCGCTTCGAGGGCTGGCCCACCGCCCACCCCGAGCTGTCCGACTTCCTCGGCCTGCCGATCCGCGACGGCGACGAGGTCATCGGCGCGCTGTTCCTCGCCAACAAGCGCCGCCACCCGAAGGGGCACCGCCCGGCCCCCGGGCGGACCGGCGGCTGCGGCTTCACCGAGGAGGACGAGGAACTGCTCGCCATCCTCGCCCAGCACGCCGCGATCGCCCTGACCAACGCCCGGCTCTACGAGCGCAGCCGCGAACTGACCATCGCCGAGGAGCGCTCCCGCCTCGCCCACGAACTGCACGACGCGGTCAGCCAGAAGCTCTTCTCACTGCGCCTGACCGCCCAGGCGGCGGCCCGCCTCGTCGACCGCGACCCGGCCCGCGCCAAGTGCGAGCTGCAGCAGGTGGCCGCGCTCGCCGCGGAGGCGGCCGACGAACTGCGCGCCGCCGTGGTCGAGCTGCGCCCCGCGGCGCTCGACGAGGACGGCCTGCTCGCCACCCTGCGCACCCAGATCCAGGTCCTCGACCGCGCCCACACCGCGCGCGTGACCTTCGCGAGCACCGGCTTCCGCGCCCTGCCGGCCGCCCAGGAGGAGGCCCTGCTGCGCGTCGCCCAGGAAGCCCTGCACAACGCCCTGCGGCACTCCGGAGCCGCCCATGTCGACGTGACCGTGAACCGGCGCGGCTACGGGGCCGTGCTGCGGGTCACCGACGACGGCGGCGGCTTCGACCCGCGTTCCGTGCACCGGGCCGGACGCCATCTCGGCCTGGTCTCCATGCGCGACCGGGCGAGCGGCGTCGGCGGCACGCTGACGGTGGAATCGGCGCCCGGCAAGGGCACCACGATCGAGATGGAGGTTCCTGGTGGCTGACGCAATCAGAGTCCTGCTCGTCGACGACCACCAGGTCGTCCGCCGGGGACTGCGCACCTTCCTGGAGGTGCAGGACGACATCGAGGTGGTCGGCGAGGCGGCCGACGGCGCCGAAGGGGTCGACCGCGCCGAGGAACTGCGCCCCGACGTCGTCCTGATGGACGTCAGGATGCCCGGCATGGACGGCGTCGACGCGCTGCGCAGACTCCGGGAACTCGGCAACCCCGCCCGGATACTGATCGTCACCAGCTTCACCGAGCAGCGCACGGTCGTCCCGGCCCTGCGTGCGGGCGCCGCCGGATACGTCTACAAGGACGTGGACCCCGACGCGCTCGCCGGTGCCATCCGCTCCGTGCACGCGGGACACATCCTGCTCCAGCCGGAGGTGGCCGGCGCGCTGCTCTCCCAGGAGGAGGTCAACTCCGGTCAGGGCCGCGGAGGTTCGCTCACCGAACGGGAGCGCGAGGTGCTCGGTCTGATAGCCGACGGCCGCTCCAACCGGGAGATCGCCCGCGCCCTCGTGCTGTCCGAGAAGACGGTCAAGACGCATGTCTCGAACATCCTGATGAAACTGGACCTCGCGGACCGCACCCAGGCCGCGCTGTGGGCCGTCCGGCACGGCGTGACAGGCTGAAACGCCCACCGGGAGGCCTCACACCGGGCATCACCACGGACGGTTCCGCTCCGGACCGGGATTCATACCGTCGTGGGAATGTCACCCGGATGGCGCACCCTCCGCGCACCGCCGGCGTTCTCCAGTGCGTGCCGCGGCGACTTGCCGCGGTGATCGCCAAGGAGGGCTTAGAAGTGAAGAACCTGAAGAAGGCAGCGGCCGTGACGATGGTGGCCGGTGGCCTGGTGGCCGCCGGCGCCGGGATGGCCTCCGCCACCGACGGCTCGTCGGCCGTCGGCAAGGCCGAGCACTCCCCGGGCGTCGTCTCCGGGAACGTCATCCAGGCCCCGGTGCACATCCCGGTGAACGTGTCCGGCAACAGCGTGAACGTCATCGGCCTGCTGAACCCCGCCTTCGGCAACCTCGGCCTCAACGGCTGACGGCGCGCCGCGCGCCGGCAGCGAGCACCGGCCTCCCAGGTCCCGGGAGGCCGGTCCGTTTGTCGTTTCAATCGTCCGATCGGGCTGTCGGCCGCGCGGCTCCGTACCGCCCGGACCCGATCGACGTTGATCAGCGTGCGACCCACGCCGGGTCGGATACGCACACGCAGGAGGAACGTTTCCAATGAACATTGCCAAGAAGGCCGCCGTAGCCATGACCGTCGCCGGTATCGCCGCGGGCGCTTCGGCCGGCGCGGCCTTCGCCGACTCGGGAGCGGCGGGCGCGGCCGAGCAGTCCCCGGGCGTCGGCTCCGGCAACGTGGTCCAGGCTCCGGTCCACGTCCCCGTCAACGCCACCGGCCTCAGCGTCAACGTGGTCGGCCTGCTGAACCCGGCGTTCGGCAACCAGAGCGCCAACGGCTGAGCCTAGCCCTTTCGGTTCAGCCACGGCCGGAGCGGGGGTCTGGGGGCGGCAGCCCCCAGATACGCCCGCACCAACACCCCACGCCCCAAAGGGCACCGCTCACCGCGCTCCGCGCTCCCGCTCCTCCACAACGGAGTTGTACGCCGCGACCTGTGCCCGCCGTGCCGTCCGCTCCACCGGGCGCAGCGCGGCACCCCGCGCCGCCATCTCCGAGGCGCTCACCGCCCCGCCGTGCCCGTTCTCGTACGCCAGCGAGACCAACAGGCCCACCCGCTGAGCCAGCTCCAGCACCCGCACCGCCCGCGGCGGATACCCCGGCGCCAGCACCTCCCGCCCCCGTTCGGCCCGTGCTCGGTAGGCGTCGATCGCCGCCTCGGCCACCGGGCCCGACCCTGCGAGGTCCAGCCCCGACAGCACCTCCGTGGCCTCCCGCAGCGCCTCCGCCAGCTCCCGCTCCGCCTCGCCCAGCGACGGCACGTCGGCGGGCGGCGCCTCCCGCACCGGCAGACAGCGCCAGACCACCTCGACGTGCACATCGCCGTCCGGCCCTGCCTCGTCCACCTCGGGCACCAGCCCGAACGCGGCGCCGTGACAGACCACCGCCTCCTCGGCCTCCAGCGCCCGCGCGTTGAACTCGGGCGGCCCGCTCAGCCCCAGCGGATGCCCGGGCTGCGGCAGCGCCACCCGCAGCCCCGTCACCCCGAGCGCCCGCAGCCGGCCAAGACCGAGTGTGAGACCGACCGGCGCCGGCTCACCCGGCAGCCCTTCCAGCCGGTGCACCGCGTCCTCGCCCACGATGGCGAGCACGGCGTCATCCGGAGAGACAAGTCCGGCCAAAAGGGCATTTCCCCAAGCGGCAAGGCGTCCTGAACGCGGTTCCGAGAGCATGCCCCCACCCTAAGGACCGGACCGATGGAATGGACCGCGGCACCGGTGGCGTAGATTTCGTAGGGGCTGCGCCCACCGGCGCGGCGGACCGAGCCACTGGTGACCGCGACTGCGCCGAGACCGGCCACAATGCAAGGGGAGACAACGCGCTCATGAGCGATGTTCTGGAACTTCAGGACGTATCGGTGGTCCGCGAGGGCCGGGCTCTGGTGGACCAGGTCTCCTGGTCGGTCAAGGAGGGCGAGCGCTGGGTCATCCTCGGCCCCAACGGCGCCGGCAAGACCACTCTGCTCAACGTCGCCTCCAGCTACCTCTTCCCCAGCAAGGGCACCGCCACCATCCTCGGCGAGACCCTCGGCAGGCCCGGCACGGACGTCTTCGAACTGCGCCCGCGCATCGGCGTGGCCGGCATCGCCATGACCGAGAAGCTCCCCAAGCGCCAGACCGTCCTGGAGACCGTGCTCACCGCGGCCTACGGCATGACCGCCCACTGGCAGGAGGACTACGAGGAGGTCGACGAGCAGCGCGCCCGCGCCTTCCTGGACCGCCTCGGCATGAGCGAATACCTCGACCGGAAGTTCGGCACGCTCTCCGAGGGCGAGCGCAAGCGCACCCTGATCGCCCGCGCCCTGATGACCGACCCCGAACTCCTCCTCCTCGACGAGCCCGCCGCCGGACTCGACCTCGGCGGCCGCGAGGACCTGGTCCGCCGCCTCGGCCGCCTCGCCCGCGACCCGATCGCCCCCTCCATGATCATGGTCACCCACCATGTCGAGGAGATCGCCCCCGGCTTCACCCATGTCCTCATGATCCGCCAGGGCAAGGTCATGGCCGCCGGACCGCTGGAGCTCGAACTCACCTCCCGCAACCTCTCCCTCTGCTTCGGACTCCCGCTCGTCGTCGAGCAGGTCGGCGACCGCTGGACCGCCCAGGGCCTGCCGCTGTCCTGACTCCCTTCGCGCCCTGTCCGACGCGGACCCGCGGGCCCTACCATGACCACGTGGACAACATCGACGCATGGGTGTGGTGGCTGATCGGCGCGGCGGCGCTCGGTATCCCGCTCGTCATCACCGCGATGCCGGAGTTCGGCATGTTCGCGGTGGGCGCCGTCGCCGCGGCCGTGCTCGCCGGCCTCGGCTTCGACGTGGTGGTCCAGGTGCTCACCTTCGTGATCGTCTCGGTCGCCCTGGTCGCCGTCGTACGGCCCATCGCCAACCGGCACGGCAGACAGCGGCCCGAACTCGCCACCGGTGTGGACGCGTTGAAGGGCAAGCAGGCCGTCGTGCTGGAGCGCGTCGACGCCTCCGGCGGCCGGATCAAGCTCGCCGGAGAGGTCTGGTCGGCGCGCGCTCTCGACACCGGCCGGGCCTACGAAGCGGGTCAGGAAGTGGACGTCGTGGACATCGAGGGGGCCACCGCGATCGTCATCTGACCTCGCGAGACTCAACTGCACGGAACAGACCACGAGTTGTCCGACGGTCTGCCAGACTCGACCAGCAAGATCTTCAACAACATAAGATCTTCCGAAAGCGCCGAGGCGGAGAAGGGTACGGGGAACTACGATGGGACCGATCATCATCGTCCTGATCATTCTGGTGGTGTTGGTCTTCATCGCCCTGATCAAGACGATCCAAGTCATCCCACAGGCCAGCGCGGCCATCGTCGAGCGCTTCGGCCGCTACACGCGGACACTGAACGCGGGCCTCAACATCGTCGTCCCGTTCATCGACACCATCCGCAACCGCATCGACCTGCGTGAACAGGTCGTGCCTTTCCCGCCGCAGCCGGTGATCACCCAGGACAACCTGGTCGTCAACATCGACACCGTCATCTACTACCAGGTGACCGACGCCCGGGCCGCCACCTACGAGGTCGCCAGCTACATCCAGGCCATCGAGCAGCTCACCGTCACCACCCTGCGCAACATCATCGGCGGCATGGACCTGGAGCGCACCCTGACCTCCCGCGAGGAGATCAACGCGGCCCTGCGCGGGGTCCTCGACGAGGCCACCGGCAAGTGGGGCATCCGCGTCAACCGCGTGGAACTGAAGGCCATCGAACCGCCCACCTCCATCCAGGACTCGATGGAGAAGCAGATGCGCGCCGACCGTGACAAGCGCGCCGCGATCCTCACCGCGGAAGGCACGCGCCAGGCCGCCATCCTCACCGCCGAAGGCGAGAAGCAGTCCCAGATCCTGCGCGCCGAGGGCGAGGCCAAGGCCGCCGCGCTGCGCGCCGAGGGCGAGGCACAGGCCGTCCGCACGGTCTTCGAGGCGATCCACGCCGGCGACCCGGACCAGAAGCTCCTGTCCTACCAGTACCTCCAGATGCTCCCGAAGATCGCCGAAGGCGACGCCAACAAGCTCTGGATCGTCCCCAGCGAGATCGGCGACGCCCTCAAGGGCCTGTCCGGCGCGATGGGCAACTTCGGCCCTCTGGGCGGCGGCTCGGGCAGCAACGGCAACACCGTCCCACCCCAGCAGAACAACACCCCGCCCACAGAACGCCGCGAAAAGCCCCAAATCGACTAACCCCCACACCCCCCGCGCCCCCAAAGGGGCGCGGGGAACTGCGCGACCAGCCACGCACGACCTGCGGCCGGCAGACGCCCCGAGCCCGGCAGATGCTCAGCGGCTCATGTGAAGCCCACTGTGCCGGCAGCGCCCTGAAGGGGCGCGGGGAACTGCGCGAGCGGCCACGAACAACCCGCAGTCGCCCCCCGCACCAGCCGCTACGGCGACCACTCAGGCCGCATCCCGAGCCAACCAGTCCGGCAGAGCCCCAAACTCCTCGGCCCCCAGCGAAAGCAACATCGCATCGGCCGGCGTCGGCTCGAACGGCTCCCGCAGAAGCCGCATACCGGCCTCCTGCGGAGTCCGGTCGGCCTTGCGGTGGTTGTCCTCGGCGCACGAGGCCACCGTGTTCAGCCAGGTGTCCTGCCCGCCCCGCGATCGCGGCACCACATGGTCCACGGTCGTGGCCCGCCGCCCGCAGTACGCGCAGCGGTGCCGGTCCCGCACCAGCACACCCCGCCTCGACCACGGAGCCTGTCTTCGGAACGGCACCCGTACGTATCTGCACAGCCTGATCACCCGAGGCGCGGGTATGTCCACATCGGCGCCCCGCATCCGCAGTTCGGGGTGGGCCTGCTCGACGACCGCCTTGTCCTGGAGCACCAGCACGACGGCTCGGTTCAACGTCACCGTCGACAGCGGCTCGAAGCTCGCGTTCAGCACCAGCGTGTCCCGCATCCAGCCCACCTCCCGTGCGCACCGCCCACCCCCCGGCGGGCTTGGATCAACTCTGGACGGGCGCGCCGAGATGGACAACGCAATAAAAAATGCCCGCCCCCGATCACGTCCAAGACCGGGGGCGGGCAAACGTTCCATGAACGCTCGGCTGATTCCGTGCGCCGGATCAGCCCTCCGCGGGATTCTCGTACTCGCCGATGAGCTGGGCGCGCGCGATCGCGTGGAAGCGCAGGTTGAAACCGACCACGGCGGGGGAGGCGTCGGCGTCCGGACCCAGCTTCTCCTGGTCCACCGCGTACACCGTGAAGACATAACGGTGCGGCCCGTCACCGGGCGGCGGCGCGGCACCGCCGAAGTCCTTGGTCCCGTAGTCGTTGCGGACCTGCACCGCGCCCGCGGGCAGACCCTCGAACGCGCCGCTGCCCGCGCCCGCCGGCAACTCGGTCACCGAGGCCGGGATGTCGAACACGGTCCAGTGCCAAAAACCACTGCCCGTCGGCGCGTCCGGGTCGTAGCACGTGACGGCGAAGCTCTTGGTCTTCGGCGGGAAGCCCGCCCACCGCAGCTGCGGCGAGGTGTTGCCGGCCGCGTAGACCTGAGCGTCCTTGAGCGTCGCGCCCTCCTCGATGTCCTCGCTCGTCACCGTGAACGACGGCACGGGCGGGTGGAAATCATGGGGGAGCGGCCGCCGCTTCAGCTCGGTCACCTCGGTACCTCCTGCATCCGTTTCCTGTAGAGGGAACCGAGCCTAGAACCAGTTGCGCCTGCTGCCGACCTCGGACAGCCACTGGTTGAGGTACGCCGCCCAATCGGTCCCGTGGAAGTCGTGCAGGCCCACCTGGAAGGACCGGAAGGTGTCACTGCCCTCGCTGAACAGTCCGCCCTTCTTGTCCATTTCGAGCACGACGTCCATGGCCTGCTCGTCGGCCACGAAGCTCAACTCGACCTGGTTCAGCCCGTGGTACTGCGACGGCGGATAGAACTCGATCTCCTGGTAGAACGGCAGCCGCTGCCGCGTGTTGCGGATGTGACCGCGCTCCATGTCCGCGTTCTTGAAGCGGAAGCCCAGCTGGATGAATGCGTCCAGGATCGCCTTCTGCGCCGGCAGCGGGTGCACGTTGATCGGGTCGAGATCGCCGGAATCCACGGCACGGGCGATCTCCAGCTCGGTCGTCACCCCGATGTGCATGCCGCGCAGCGGCTGCCCGTCGATCACCGTGACGGGCGTCTCCCAAGGGATCTCCAGCCCGAACGGCACCGCGTGCACGGCCCCCGCCTGCAACTCGAACGCGCCACCGAGCCGCACCTTGGTGAACTCGATGTTCTGCTTGTACTCCTCCTCGCCACTCTCCACCTCGACCCGCGCCTGCAGGCCCACGCTCAGTCCCTGGATCTCCTGGTTCACGGATCCGCCCTGGATCCGCACCTCACCCTGGACGACGCCGCCCGGTACCACGTTCTCCTCGGCGAGCACCGTCTCGACCGAAGCCCCGCCGGCCCCCAGACTCGCGAGCAGCCTCTTGAACGCCATGACTCTCCCTTTACGTACGGACCCTTGATCCCTACAAACGCGATCCGGGCCCAGCCGGTTCCGCGGCACACCCCGGCAACCGGCGCAGCCCCCCCACCACCTCTTGGCACCCACTCGACTGGACTACGCTCCAGAGCCATGATCGTGCCCCCGGACCGTACGCCACTCCCCAGGAGCTTCTTCGACCGTCCTGTACTGGAGGTCGCCCCCGACCTCCTGGGTCGCATCCTGGTACGGACGACCCCGGACGGCCCGATCGTGGTGCGCCTGACGGAGGTCGAGGCGTACGACGGGCCGAACGACCCGGGCTCGCACGCATATCGCGGCCGCACCCCCCGCAACGAGGTGATGTTCGGTCCACCCGGACACGTCTACGTCTACTTCACCTACGGCATGTGGCACTGCATGAACCTCGTCTGCGGCCCCGAGGGCAGGGCGAGCGCCGTGCTGCTCCGCGCCGGGGAGATCATCGAGGGCGCCGAGCTGGCACGCAAACGTCGACTCTCGGCCCGAAACGACAAGGAACTGGCCAAAGGCCCGGCCCGGCTCGCCACGGCCCTGGACGTGGACCGAGCCCTCGACGGCACGGACGCCTGTGCCCCCGGTGAGACCCCGCTGAGGATGGCCACCGGCACCCCCGTGCCCGGCGACCAGGTACGCAACGGTCCGCGCACGGGCGTGTCCGGCGACGGCGGTGTCCACCCGTGGCGCTACTGGATCGCCAACGACCCGACCGTGAGCCCTTATCGGGCCCACGTGCCCCGGCGCCGCTCAAGTTGACGCGTCCTTGGAAGGTGCGTAACGTAGCCCGAGCCGCTTGAACCGGGTACGGCATTCGCCAGCAGCCGGAAGCGGCCAACCCACTACCTGCGACACCCCTCGGCGAGGGCCGATTCAGCATGCCCGCATGCCTGAATTCAGGAACTCGCGAACTCGATTATGAGTCCCCGAGGGAATCCGCTAACGTAGTGAATGTCGAAAGGCCCCGCCGACCGGGAATCAGA
The DNA here is from genome assembly GCF_042873595.1 of Streptomyces sp. NPDC004629. Taxonomy (NCBI): domain Bacteria; kingdom Bacillati; phylum Actinomycetota; class Actinomycetes; order Kitasatosporales; family Streptomycetaceae; genus Streptomyces; species Streptomyces sp. NPDC004629. The sequence continues at coordinate 122,041 of NZ_JBIALO010000025.1, forward strand.
GCCGAAAGGGTCTGATAGAGTCGGAAACACCGAAGGGAAGCGCCCGGAGGAAAGCCCGAGAGGGTGAGTACGAAGGAAGCGTCCGTTCCTTGAGAAC
>NZ_JBIALO010000026.1:0-116520 GCF_042873595.1 Streptomyces sp. NPDC004629
CTGGGAACGGCGAGCTGACATCCACGAGGCGTTCCTCAAACTCGCCTGCTGCCTCATCACCCACCGACAACTCAGCTCATTGTGTTAGCCGCTGTAAGAAGCAGTTCAGCCTCAACACGACACCTCACGAGGCGGAGATCGGATTGTGGTCGGCCATGCGGCGCAGCAGCACCAGCTGGAAGTCGAGCGGGGTGAAGGGGGCGGCGGGGCGCTTGGCGGAGGACGGCATGGACACCATCGTCGCCCACCGCCCGGTACGCGCCCATTGCCGGGACAATCCTCCATGACTAGCCTGTGTTCGTCATGCCGATCGTCTGTTGAAATCTCGAACGCAGGCGCTGATCAAGGGAGGGGGCCGGAGGATGGGACGCCTCGTACCCGCCGTGACCCGGGCTCTCGACATACTTGAGCTCTTCCTCGACGGGGACGGGACGCTCTCCGCCCCCGACATCGTGCGCAGGCTCCAACTGCCGCGCACCACCGTGCACGAGCTGGTCACCACGCTCGCCGCCCGCCAGTACATCGTGCCCGTACCCGGACAGCCCGGACGGTACCGGCTCGGGGTGCGCCCCTACCAGCTGGGCAGCCGCTACGCCGAGCAGCTGGACCTGGCCGCCGAGGGGCAACAGGTCGCCCGCTCGGTCGCGGAGACCTGCGACGAGACCGTGCACGTGGCGATCCTGGAGGGCACGGACGTCATCTACATCGCCAAGGTCGACTCCACGCACGCGGTGCGCATGGTGTCCGCGGCCGGCCGCAGGCTGCCCGCGCACTGCACCTCGGTCGGCAAGATGCTGCTGGCCTCGCTGCCCGAGCCGGAGCTGGCCGCGCGCATCCCGGACGGCGCCGAGCTGGCCGCCATGACCCCCAACAGCATCACGGACCCCGGCGCGCTGCGCGCGGCACTGGCGGCGATCCGGGAGCGCGGCATCGCGGTGGAGAGCCGCGAGTCCAATCCGGACGTCAGCTGTGTCGCGGCCCCGGTCCGCGACCGCACCGGCCAGGTGGTCGCCGCGCTGTCCATCTCCGTGCCCATGATCCGCTGGAGCGACGAGCGGCTGGCCGAGCTGGCCCACCTGGCCGCCAAGGGCGCGGTCGAACTGTCGGAGCGCCTGGGGCACCGGAGCGCGGCATGACGGGGTACGAGGTGGCGGTGCGGGCCGAGGCGACGCTCGGCGAGGGACCGACCTGGGACCCGGCGACGGGCCGGCTGCTCTGGATCGACATCCTCGGCATGCGGGTCCACGGCTACGATCCGGTATCCGGCCGCCGCACGGTCCGCACGACCGAGCAGCACGTCGGCGCCGTGAAGCCGCGCGCGGGCGGCGGCCTGGTGCTGAACCTCCGGGACGGGATCGGCCTGCTGGACCCGGACGGCGCCTTCCGCTGGCTGCACCACGAGCCGGTGCCCGGCCGCCGCGCGAACGACGCCGCCGTCGCGCCCGACGGTGCGCTGTGGGCGGGCACGATGCGCTACGACGAGACGGCGGGCGGCGGCACGCTGTCCCGGGTCACCGGCGCCGGTGAGGTCCGCACGGTCCTGCCGTCCGTCACGGTGAGCAACGGCACGGGCTGGAGCCCCGACGGGCGCCTGATGTACTACGTCGACAGTCCCACGCGCCGGATCGACGTCTTCGACTTCGACGGCGAACAGGCCCTGAACCGGCGCCCGTTGGTGGAGATCGAGGAGGGTGCCGGCTTCCCCGACGGCCTCACGGTCGACGCCGACGGCTGTGTGTGGGTGGCGCTGTGGGACGGGGCGGCGGTACGCCGCTACACGCCCGGCGGCGTCCTGGACCGCGTGCTCACCCTGCCGACGGCGCGTCCGACGGCGTGCGCCTTCGGCGGCGCGGACCTGACGGATCTGTACATCACCACAGCCCGCACGGGCCTGAACACCCCCCACCCCCTGTCGGGTTCACTCCTGGTGATCCCCACAGCAGGCAAGGGCCTCCCTCAGCCCTCCTTCACCGGCTAGCACACCAGACGCCCCGTAAGGGGCGCGGGGAACGGCGCGAGCAACCACAACGCAACCCGCAAGACGACCGACAACACATCACCACCCCCACTCAGCGAAGCCCAACCGCCTTCAACTCCTCCGCCGTCAGGGGCGGCAAGCCCAACGCCGGTTTCAAAGGACCCACCGCCGCCGCAACCACCACGCTGGGAGCCAACAGCACCCCCGAGCCACGCTCAAGCGACGTCACATCCGTCACCCGCCGCGCGATACGCCCGTTGCCCGTCGCGGTGTGCATCAGCCGGCCCACGTAGGCCGCCGTGATCCGCTCCCGCAGCGTCGGCCCGGTCTCGGTGGCCCCCGGGTAGAAGACGTCCGCCCCGGTCGACAGGTCCCAGGCCGCCCGCACGGGCCGGCTCACCGCCTGCTGGACGCGCCGGGCGAGTCCGGGCCGGCCCAGGCCGTGACGGTTCATCACCTCTCGTAGGGCGAGCGCCCCTTGGGCCGCCACCGACATGCCGTGCCCGTACACCGGGTTGAGCGCACACACCGCGTCGCCGAGCACCACGAAGTTCTCCGGCCACACCGGCATCCGCTCGAAGTAGTGCCGGCGGTTGGCCGTGGTCCTGGTGAACGCGACCTCCTCGCCGAGCGGTTCGGCCCGTGCCAGCAGCTCGGCGATGATCGGGTGCCGCAGCTCCTGCCGGGCGTACCGGAGGAAGTCGGCGGCGTCGGCGGTCGGTTCGTGGCCCCGGCAGCCATGAAGGGTGACCATCCACTTGCCGTCCTCGATCGGCATCAGCACACCGCCCCGTCCGCGCCGCGGGCCCCGGGGATCCGCCTGCACGTTGACGATCGGGAATCCGTCCCGCGCCTGTTCCGGCGCCCGGAACAGACGGGTCGCGTACGCCAGGCCGGGGTTGACCTCGCGCAGTTCGGGCGTGGGCAGGCCGAGCGCGGCCAGCCACCGGGGGGCGCGGGAGCCGCGCCCGGTGGCGTCGACGACGAGGTCGGCCGGCAGGGTGCGCTCGGTTCCGTCCCGGTCCCGGATCCGCACCCCGGTGACGGCCGTGTCGGTGCCCACCGGACCCAGCGCCTCGGCCCGTTCGACCAGTTCGATCCGCGGGTCGGCGAGGATCCGGGTACGCACCACCCAGTCCAGCAGGTCGCGGCTCGCGGGCAGCAGGAACGCCGACTCGGTCCAGCGCCGGAACCAGCCGTGCGGCGACAGCACGACCATGTCCGTGGTCACCGGCAGCCGGGTCACCCCGGCCGCCCGCAGCCGTTCGCCGACACCCGGCACCAGCCGCTCCAGCGCCCGGGCCCCGCCCGACCACAGCTGGTGCACATGCCGGGCCTGTGGCAGCCCCGTGCGCGGCTCGGGCCCGGCGGGCAGCGTGTCCCGTTCGATCACCACGACCCGGTCGGCGAACGAGGTCAGTGCACGGGCGGCGAGCAGTCCGGCGAGGGAGCCGCCGAGGACGACGGCGACGGTGCTGCGATCACTCATGTGCGGGAACGCTCTCTGCTGGGGCGGAGGCACGCGCGCGCACCGCCTCGATCTGGTCGGGATGGCGGAGGGCCCGGGAGACCGCCCCGATCTCCTGGAGCAGATGGGTGGTGTCGGGCCCGGCGGCCGCGTCGTACGGTTCGGGCGCGCGCTGTCGGCCGACGGCGTCCAGGATGCTCACCGCGGCGGCCAGCGCCCTGGCCCGGGCCGGCGGGTTGCCCAGCTTCAGCGCGGCCTCGTACGCCCGCGCGCCCAGGTCCACGTCGATGCGCCGGGCCAGTGGCAGCAGCACGTCCCGGATGAACGTCTCCCGGCGGGTCAGTTTGAGTTCGGGCGTGGCGCGCAGCGCGTGGCGCACGCCGTCGCCGCTGACGGTCCGCATCAGCTGGTACAGCGGGCGCAGTTCGTGGTGGGCGAGCCGGACCCGCCAGCGGTCGTGCAGGTACTGGCCGGCGTGCGGCAGGATGAAGCCGACCGCGATCAGGATGGCGGACAGGGCGGCGACCGGCGGTGCCAGGTCGGTGCTCAGCCAGTCCAGGTTGCGCCCGAACCAGCGGGCGGCGACGGCGGTCAGCTTGGACGCGTCGAAGATCAGGTTGAGCACGTAGCCGGCGCCCAGCAGCTTCAGCCCCCAGCGCAGCCAGGCGTCCAGGCCCTCGGTGCGCACCCAGTTCCAGATCAGCCTGGACGTGATGAGGCAGGCCACGAAGTGCGCGAGCAGGTAGAGCAGGATCTCCTCGCGCATGAACGGGGTGGTGGCGTAGTACGTGTCCAGGTCCCGCAGCCGCTCCACGGGCGCGTCGGCGAGCGCGAAGAGAACCCACAGGGCCACGATCACCCCGCAGTAGGCGCGGATCACCCAGCGCATCGCGCGACGCGTGGCGGCCGAGCGTTCCGACAGTCCGCCTCGCCAGACGATGATCAGCAGCAGGCAGGAGCCGCAGAACGCGGTGATCAGCGAATAGCACCAGGGTGCCGAGATGTTGGGCACCCCGGTGACCCGGTTGGTCCAGGCGATCGTGGACGGGGTCACGAAGACGAACACCGCGCAGGCGAGCAGCAGCAGACCGCCGACGGCGCGCAGCAGCGGGTCCCGCCACAGCCGGATGATCGTGGGCAGCTTGATCAGCAGGGCGGCGGTCAGCACCGCGGTGGGGATCCAGAAGGAGATGTAGAACTCGCTGAGGAATCCCGAGGGGTTCAGCGCCAGCGGGGTCACCGGGGTGCTCCGCGGCGGCCGCGGTAGCCGAGGGACCGCTGGAGCGGGTCCGGGGCGGCACCGGTGCCGGCGACGCAGGGGCGGCACAGGGTGGCCAGCCGGTGTCCGAAGTCGTCGGCCTCGGCCTCGTCGGCCTCCCGGGAGCCGTTGCGCGCGGCCACCGTCAGGGCCGCGTCGCGCAGTCCCGGCGTCTCGGCGAGGGCGCGGGCCGCCTGTGCGCCGGGCAGCCGGTGGTGCCGGTGCCCGGCGTGCATGTGCCACAACTCATGGCCGAGTATGACGAGTTGCTGCACGGCTTCGGCGCGCTGCTCGACGATGACCAGGTCGAAATCGGCGAACTCCACCCACAGGCCGGTGACTTCGATCTCGTCGGGGAAGCGCTCGAAGCGCAGCTCGACGGGCCGGCCGCCGCGCTGTGCGCTCATCTCCTCGCACAGGGCCCGGCACAACTCGCCGATGTCGGAGGGGGGACGGGGTCTGGCGCGCACCGCTCGGGCCAGAGCGGCGGCGAGCGTGCGTTGGGCCGAGCCGGGCCGAAGGCTCCGCAGCCGCGTGGCGATCCGGGCCGCCCGCTGCCGCGCGCCCGAGATGTCCATCGCCTCCCCCTTCGCACCGCCGGACGGCGGCTCGTCCGAGATTACGCGTCCGGACGTGTTCGCGTCAGGTGATCGGACGAGCGTGGTTCAATCGGAAACGATCGCCGATTTAGCCGCGCCGCGAAAGACCCCCGGCCTCAAACGTCCCCGAAGTGTCCTCGTGCTGGAACGGCGCAGTCGTCAACGTCGATCCGGCATCGGGTGATGAACAGGCGGCCGGGCCTGGCTCAAAGGTGCGGCGGGTGCGCTGCTTGGGTACGCGCAGCCGCCGCGGTACCGGTCGACGGACGACGCGACTGGTCTCACGGATCGATGGGAAGTTCGACGGAATCCTTGCCGACAACCGGGAGATGGTGGGGCTCGGCCATGTCGCAAACTGACGTAGCAACCATGGTGTAGTGCCCAACTCCAGGCATGCGAAAGCCTCTTACGCAATCCTCGCGTAAGAGGCTTCGCAGTCTCCCCCGGCCGGGCGGGGGTACCGTACCTAGTGGACGCTAGGAATGGAGCCAGTATGCCCCAATGGAGCGACTACAGCACGGGTGAACGAATCAAGATCCTCCGAGGCCGCGAGATCCGGCAGTCCGACCTTGCTGAGATGACGGGCCTGTCGATCGTCACCATCCAGAAGGCAGAGCAGGACAAGGCACTGTCTCTGCCCACCCTCCTCGCCATCGCCGACGCGCTCAGCGTCGACACCTCGGTCATCCTCGGCCAGCAGGCGCCCCGCCGGGCGCTGGACCAGGGCGACCGCATGATGATCCGCGATCTGTCGCGGGCCGTCCACGACACGGCCGCCGGCATCCTCCCCGACACGGCCGAGCCCGCCACCTTCGAGGAGCTGCAAGAGACCACCGACCGGTGCTGGGACCTGTACTGGCGGGGCCGCTACGTGCAGTCCGGTGCGCTCGTCGCACCGTTCCTGACGGCGGCCGCCGCCCGACTGCACCAGCAGCCCGACGGGGAGCAAGCCCAGGCATGGGGGGCGCTCTCCGACGCCTACCGCATTGCCGGGTACGTGGCGAACCTCATGGGTGCCCGCGACCTGGCATACGCGGCGATCGGGCACGCGCAGCAGGCGGCCGAGCGGGGCGCGGATGACCTGCGAGTGGCCCTGGTCGGCTCGGGCCGGTCGTGGGTGTACTTGCGGGACGCCCGTCTCCCGGAGGCCCTGGCACTGGCGGAGAAGTCTGCGGCGGACATCGAGCCCCGGTTCTCCAAGGCGACACCGGAGGAGCTGACAGCGTACGGCAGCCACGTGAACTTCGCCGCGGTGGTCGCCTCCCGGATGGGCGACAAGGCGCGGGCTGCGGACTTCCTGTCTCAATCCCACGCCACCGGCGCCCGGATGGGCCGGGAGGTGCGCGCGCACGGAACTCTGTTCGGGCCGGTGTCCGCGACGACGCAGGCCGTCGGTATCAACGTCGCGCTTGGGCAGACGGGCAAGGCCCTGGAGCTCATCGACTCCATCGCCGACGTGTCCGCGCTGACCGAAGCTGCACGGAACCGGTACGCGATGGACAAGGCGATGGCGCAGGCCGACGCGAAGCAGTGGGACGCATCCCTCGACACGCTGGAGGAGACGCTGCGCAGCGCCCCGCAGTGGGCACGCCACCAGACCCTGCCGGGGGTGATCGTGCAGAAAGTCGGGAAGGCTTCCACGGCTAGGCTGCGGCGGGTGTCGGAGCTGATCGGGGTGTCTCCGGGCATTCAGGGTTTCCTGCCGGCGACGTCGAAGACAGCCCTGTGAGCCGCTGATTGGTATGTAGCGGACGACTTGCGGATGATTAGTCGTCAAGTGTGGTGGGACGTGGACGACTTGGAATCTGACGGATTCTCATAGTCGTCCGCCTCCTTTCTGTACCAACACGGCGTGTAGCGGCACGGTTACGGGCATGACGAGGACACCCGGCGACATCTCCCGGCGCCGCAATATCGCCGACGCGGCGAGTGGCTTTCTCTCCCGAGCAACCGTCGTGCTCTACGGCTGCCCCGAGCCCGGCCAGGACGAGCGGGACGTCATGACCCGGCTGCGCCGCTACGCCGACGCGCGTGACTGGGTGGTGATAGGGGAGGTAACCGACCTGAGCCCGGCCACCATCCCGTTCCAGGAGCGCCGCGGTTGGCCCGCGGCCAGGAATGCGGTCACCAGCGGCCAGGCCAAGGGCATCGTCGCCACCGCGTGCCCCCAGACGCCCGTCGCCTCGGATCTGGAGGATTGGCTGCGCGACAACCAGGCGTTCCTTTCCGAGGTGGCTACTGCGCCGTCCACAGCCGAAGGAGTGGCGCAGTGAAACCCGCCGGGAGCCCGGCGCCGCGGGTCCCGGCCCTCGTACTGCGCGGGGAAGACCGGGAGCGCCGCGCGGTGGCCAAGTCCTGGCTATACCAGGCGGCACCGTCCCACGAAGCGACCAGTGAAGAGTGGACGACGCAGAGCATTGCCGTGTTGACCGCGGGCATCGTGTGGGACGCCGTACGCGTGCCGTACACATCGCTCGGCGCGGATCTGGACCGCCACGCCGACCCCGCCCAGCTGCGCCGCCGACTGGCCGAACTGCGGGTGACGGGTCCGGTGTTCTGCGGCCCTTACTGGCCGTCCCTGTACGTCCTGGTGCCGCCCGGTACTGACCGCGAGTGGCCCCGCGACCTCGTCGCGGCGGGAGTGGAGTGCCTGGGCGGTACCCGCTCGTACGTCCGCTATGTGGGAGTGCCGCGCCTGGACCTGATTTCTCCTCCGGGCCCGTACTGGGTGACGCTCCCGGACGGCACCGGCCACCTCACCGACCCACAGCTCTTGCACCAGGCGCTGGCGGCGAAGCAGCAGGACGCCCTGTCGGGCGCACCGCAGGTGATCGCATGAGGAGCCACGACCCGTTAGGCGCAGAGCTGACCGGGGATGGCCGGTGCCCGCCGGTTTCCCGCTACCGGCTCTCCCCCCGAGGGCGGACGGCCCCGGCCCGCCGACCCCAACCCCGTGATGCCCCGCGACGTGCTGGCTGTCAGTTTCGTCCCGACAAAGGAAGGTTCTCGATCGTGTTGCCTCCGGCCCCGCCAGGTGTCGTCCCGTACATCGCCGGATGGAGTGAGGAAAGGCTCCTGTCGTGTCCGCTCGTCCGCCGCCGCGTGGGCCCGGGGATCGCGTACGTGGATGAGACGCCGTACGACCGTGACAGTTTCGGTGTGCTGTGGGCCCGGTACGCCCTGCGGCCGAAGCGGCGCAGGGGCAGCCCGCAGCTGCGGAACGTCCATCCGTACCGGCAGCGTCGGGCGATGCTGAACATGATGTGCCAGGTGTGCTCCCGCATGCCGCCGGACCCGCACGGCCCGCATCTGTTTCTCCTGCGGGACAGCGTCGGCCCGATCCGGGAGGGGGAGCGTACGACGAGCCCGCCGGTGTGCGTTCCCTGCGCCGGGATCTCCATCCAGCTCTGCCATGCCCTGCGTGGTGGGCGCTTCGTGGCGGCATGGGCGCGGCGCGTGCCCGCGTGGGGTGTCGTCGGTCCCCTTCATCATCCCGTGACGCTTCAGCCGGTCCCGGGGTGTCACATGGAGCAGGTGAAGTACGGGTCGGAGTGGGCTCCGTGGGTCCGGGCCGCCCGCACGATGGTGGAACTCCGCGGAGTGACACCGGCGGACCTGGACCGCGAGTTCGCGGCCCTCGGACGCGACCGCCTGGAGGAGGAGTTCACCCGAGTCGCGGAGCTGACGGCGGTCGCCTGATGGCCGCGAAGCCCGCTGCCTGGCAGCGCGGCCTGGTCGCCTCCGCCTCACCGCTCGGCGTGCCGACCCTTGTCGACGGCGGCAGCCTCGCCTACCGGACGGTCCGCGCCACCGACGACCCCAACCGATTCGAGCTGGGTGCGATCGGCCACGGGCCCCAGGGACAGCGGGTCGCCGAGCGCCTGGTCCGGGAGATCCAGTCCTGGGACCGCGATCACCGTGAGGACAGGGCGCGCATCGAGGTCTACCCGGCCGGAACGCCGGACGACCAGCTTCCCGCGGGCCGGATCATCGACCGGCCGCACACGCGGGTCACGATCGCCTGGCCGTGACGCCTCCAGCATCCCGACCAGGTCAGCAACGCGGCTGACGCAACAGGTGCGGGGCCATCTGGTCATGTGCCGCGCGGGAGGCGGTACTTGGTTGCTGATTGCCTGAACCTCAGCGGCCCGGAGAGGCCATCTGGGTCACCGGGACGCCGCCGGACGCGCTGCCCAGGAGGGTCAGCCGGGCCTCGCCCGGTCCCGACTCCGTGGTGCCGTCGGACAGCATGGCCAGTGCCAGGGTGTTGGTGCCACGGGTGTTCAGGATGCCGTTCGGCAGCACGAAGGTGTGCTGCGGGCCCACGTCGTTGATGTACTGGCCCAGATTCCAGCCGTTCAGGAAGACCTGCACCCGGTAGGCGCGGGCCGGATCGTCGTCCAGGACAAGACCGACCGAGGCGTCGATGCCGCCCGGCACCGCCAGCCGGAACGTGGTCCGGTACCAGGCCACCCCCTGCTCCCGGCCGCGGTACGGCAGTTCGACGGGCCGCCAGCCGCCGTCCGCGAACCCCGGCAGATGCCAGCCCTCCCGTTCCCCGTACAGTCCGCCGTTGTTCATCGGCCCGCGCACCGCGTCCGGCGCGAGCGCACCCTGGATGCGCCACCGCACCGTCGGCGCGGCCCCCTCGAAGCCGGCCCCGGTCAGCCCGCGCGCCGCCTTGTGGGTGTCCTCGGCCCCGCCGTCCCGGTCGTGCTGCATGCGCCGTACCAGCACGGACAGCACATGCCCGCCGGGCGCCGCCAGCCTGCGGCGCAGCCGCTCGCGCCGGTGGCGGGGCAGCGCGGACAGGGCGAACACCGCCGTGTCCGTCCAGGTCCCCCGGCCGGACGTGCCGTCGTCCGGCACCGGCATCCGGTGCACCCCCAGCGGCTCGCCGTCCAGCCAGGCCATCAGCATGCCCTGGGTGCCGGTGCTGTAGCCGAGGGACACCTTCTCAAGGCCGGCCGTGCCGGTCAGCTGCCCCCGGTACCAGACGTCGCCGTAGTGGAAGCCGTAGTCGTCGGCGAACAGCACCGGCCCGCCCTTCGGCACCGGCGTCGTGCTGTGCGACGTCCGTCTGTCGGCCACCTGCCACGCCGAGTCGTCGAACCCCGGCGCGGACTCGGGGTTCTCCGCCTTCCGGCGCCAGCCGCCCAGCGCGGGCAGCGCGACGTCCGGCACCCCCGGCAGCAGTGCCTGCGCCGTCAGGCTGCCGGCCTTCGTGACACGTGTGCTCACCGGGCGCCCGTTCCACTCCACGGCGTCGATCCCGCGCGGCCCCCACACCTCAAGGCCGGTCTCCTGGACGGTGTCGCCGGTCAGCCGGACCGTGGAGCCGTCCAGGACGGCCTCGCGCAGCAGCGCCGGGCCGTACACCAGCACCGTCCCGGACGGGGTGTCGTACGGCCACAGCCGCACGGCGGTCGCCTCGTCGGCGAACAGCAGCAGCAGCGGCGTCTCGCTCTCGCCGTGCTCGACCATCACCCGGGTGAGCCCGCCCTCGCCGAGCGGCACGGACACATGCAGGGCGCCCCGCTCGTACACCCAGGCGGCCTCCGGGTCCAGGCGGTTGACCAGCGGCTCGCTCGGGCAGTCCAGCACCAGGCGGGCCATCTCGCCGCGCGGCCCGGTGAACAGGGCGATGTCCTGGCGGCCGGCGGTGAGCCGGAACATGGGCTGGGCGGTGCTGTACCGCAAGGTCCGTCTGCCGAGGGACAGCCCGGTGGTCAGCAGCCGGGCGTCCCGGGCCGGGACGGTGACCTCCACGCCGCCCGCCGCGGTCGGCAGGGTCGAGGTGACCGCCTCGGCGCCGTCGTTGCGCACCACATACACATGGGAGCCGGTGTCCGGGTTGGTGAGGTGGTAGGCCTTGAGACCCTTCGCCGTCACATCCGCCGCCCGGTCCAGCTTGGCGAAGTCCGGCACCCGTTGCAGGAGATGACCCAGCTGGTGCATCGGGGCGATCTTGGGAGTGACGTTGCGGGCCTCGTCGATGGCCGCCCCGTAGTCGTACGACGTGTAGACGACCGGCGCGGGCAGCCAGCCCCAGGAGGTGCCGCCGAAGGCCATGCGGACGTTGTGCAGGGTCAGTCCGTTGGCCAGGTCGGTGAGGTGGAAGCGGCGTTCGAAGGCCGCGTCCCGGGTGCGCCGCGCCTCGGCGTACCCCTTGCCGTCGAAGGCGGCCCCGCCCCACGGGTCGTACCGGCCGTCGCCGAACTCCGTCACAAAACCCGGCGTGCGCGGGCTCGCACCGGCGCCGGCCGCCGTGCCCACGGTGCCGAAGCGCCCCCGGTCCTGCGGGGTCCGGGACGGCTCGGAATCCACGTCGAAGCCGTACAGCCAGCCGCCCTTGTCCCCGCCGGTGTCGAACGACCCCGGGACCCAGCGGCCGCTCGGCCCCCTGTCGTTGTGGAAGAGCGGTACGTCGATGCCGTCCGCCCGCACCTTGCGGTACAGGTGGGACATGTAGGCGCGGCCGGTCGGCTCGTCCGCGCGGGCGTCGTACTCGTTCTCGATCTGGTACAGCAGGACCGTGCCGCCGCCGTCGGTGAACTGGTGCCGGCGGGCGATCCGGTTCACCGCCGTGAACCACTCGTCGACATGTGACAGATAGCCGGGATCGGCGGTCCGCGCCGTTGCCCCGGTGACCGTGAGCCAGCCGGGGAAGCCGCCGCCGTCCAGCTCCGCGTCGATGTACGGGCCGGGGCGCAGGATGACGTACAGCCCGGTCTCGGCGGCCGTGCGCAGGAACAGGTCCAGATCGCGTACGCCGCTGAAGTCGTAGCGTCCGGGGGCGGACGAGTGGTAGTTCCAGGCGACGCGGACGCTGACCGTGTTGTGGCCGTGCGCTCGCATCTTCTGCAGCACGTCGCGCCACAGGGACGGGCTCGGCAGCCGGAACGGGTGCATCTCGCCGGACCACACCACGAGCCGTCTGCCGTCCACGAGCAGGGAGTGGCGGTCGTAGCCGACGGTGTGCCGGCGCCGGTCCGCGCTCGGCGGGGCCGGGGCCGGGCCGGTCGGCACACTGCGCGCCGCGTACGCCGAAAGCGCCCCCGGGCCGCCGCTGCCGCCCAGGGCGAAGCCGAGCGCGGCGGAGCCCGCGAGGGCACTGAAGGTACGTCTGCTGAGCGCCAAGGGGTTCCTCCCGGGCGATCTTACGGGGGCGCGGTCCGGCCATTCTCCCCGGCGGTACGCCCCACAATGGACCCATGAGGATCTCGGCACGGGCGGACTACGCGGTGCGGGCGGTGCTGGAGTTGGCCGTACGGCAGGGTAACGGCCCGGTGAAGGCAGAGGAAATCGCCTCTGTACAGGACATCCCCCACAAGTTCCTTGAGGGCATCCTGGGCGATCTGCGGCGCGCCGGGATCGTGTCCAGCCGACGAGGTGGGGGCGGCGGATACCGGCTGGCCAGGCAGCCTGTGGAGATCACGGTCGCGGACGTCATCCGGGCCGTGGACGGCCCGATCGTCTCGGTACGGGGAGAACGCCCGTCGAGCCTCACCTACACGGGCACCGCCGAACCCCTGCTGCCGCTGTGGATCGCGCTGCGCGCGAACGTCCGCAGGATCCTGGAGGGCGTCACCCTGACCGACCTGGCCACGTCCCGCCTCCCACCCCTGGTGAACCACCTGGCAGCAGACCCAGCATCCTGGCAAAACCCGTAACCAGCCCCTCCGGGGGTCCAGCGGGATCATTCGGGGGCGGGCGGCGGCGGACCGGTGGGAGTGCCGCCGGGCGGTGTTGGCGCTGGAGGTGTGCGGCTGCCCGGTGGGGCGAATGCGCCGATCACCCCTTCTGTTCGGATGTCGGGCGGGCGCGGGCGGCGGTTGGGGCGATGGGCGTCGTTGGCCCGGGGCGGCGTCCGGTGGGGTGAATGTGCTGATCGTTCCCTGCTTGGCGTCGTGGGACGGGCGGGGGCCGCTCGGGGTTATCCCGCCTGGCCCATGCCTGCTGCGTTGGGCCAGCTTTGGGCGTTGGGCCAGCCGGTGGCCGGGGCCGGGGTCAGGGGCGGGGTGGGGGGTGGGCCGGTCATGCCGCGGACCTGCGCCGCGGTCAGGCCACCGCGCGCCGGGACGCCGGGCGGGGTCGGGCCGATCGCGGCGGCGGCCGGGGCTGGCACCGGCGCCGGGAAGGGTGCGGGGGCCGGGACCGGCGCCGTCGGCTGGGGCGCGGGGGCCGGGACCGGCGCCGTCGGCTGGGACGCGGGGGCCGGGGTGGGGGTGGTGAGCGGTGGCACGGTCGGTACCGGGGTCGGGTGGTGGGGGAGCAGTTGGGGTGGTGCCTCGGGCGCCGCGGGCTGTGGTGGCACCGCCTGGGCTGCCGCCGGCATCGGCATCCCGCCGCCGGTCGGCTGACCGGCGGCGGGGAGCGGCATGCCGGTGCCGGCGGCAGGGGCGGCGGCCGGTGCCGGAGCGGGGCCGGTACCGACCGCCTGGGCGGGGCCGGTACCGACCGCCTGGGCGGGGGCGGCGCCGAGCGCCGGAGCGGGGCCGGCTGCGAGTGCCGGGGCGGGGCCGGCTGCGAGTGCCTGGGCGGCGAGGCCGTGCAGGCCGGCTCCGTTGGTTTCGCTCACCAGCCGGTCCACCGCTGCCGTGCCCGAGCTGTAGCCGGTCCGGGCGCCCGGCTCGGGCACGGCGGCTCCGCTCCCGGACCCGTAGAGCACCGACTCCAGGCCGGACACCAGGCGACGCACGTCCACCTGGGGGCGCACCACGAGCCGCAGGAAGCGGCTGGACGAACCGATCTTGTTGCCGCACTCGCGGACCAGGATCCGGTGCTCGGTGAGCATCCGGTCCCGGACCACGGTGCCCTCGGCGCCGACCGGCAGTCGTACGAAGAGGAAGTTGCCCTGGGAGGGGTAGACGGTGAGACCCGGCAGGGCGGACAGCCGGCTCGCCATCTCCAGCCGGTCCCGGCGCACCTGGAACAGGCTCTGCGCGTACTCGGCGCCGTGCTCCTTCAGCATGAACACCACATGCTCGGCGAAGGAGTTGAGGTTCCACTTCGGCAGCATCGAACGGATCCGCCCGGCGAGAGCCGGATTGGCGACCAGGTAGCCGAACCGTATGCCGTGCAGCCCGAAGTTCTTGCCGAGGCTGCGCAGCACCACCACGTTCGGGCGCAGCATCGCCTCCTGCACGACGCTGGGTTCGGCCTCGGCGTCGGCGAATTCGAGGAACGACTCGTCGATCACCACCAGGTCCAGGTCGGTCATGGCGTCCATGAACTGCACCAGCGCGTGCCGGTGCAGAAAGCCGCCGTCGGGGTTGTTGGGGTTGCAGACGACGGCGACCCGGGTGCCGCGCGCCCGGATGAACTCCGCGTACTGCGCGAGGTCCAGGGCGAAACCGCCGGACTCCTGGAGCGGGAACATGTCGACCCGTTTGCCGGTCTCCATCGGCTGGTCGGTCCAGCGGCCGAAGGTGGGGACCGGGATGGCCAGGGACTCGCGGACCAGCAGATGGTCGATCCAGGTGATGAGTTCCGTGGAGCCGTTGCCCATCGCCACGCACTGCGGCGGCAGTTGCAGCAGGGTGCACAGCTCGGCCGTGATGGTGTCGGCGCTGCTCGGGTAGTACGTGATGATGTCCCGCAGCCGGCCCGCCAGTTCCTCGAACATCGCCGGGGTGGGGAAGTAGGGGTTGCAGGGGATGCAGAAGTCCACCGGCCCGACCACGTCGCCGCCCTCCCGCGTCAGCGCCGCCATCGACGGGCTGTGTGCCGCTGTGCCGCGGAACAACGAGGTGACGTTGTCGGCCATGGAACCTCCGTAGGGGGCGAGCCCGCGGGGACGACCGGGCTCGTCGTCTGTGGGTGGCCCGCGCGGGGGAGCACGGGCCACCCTTGGATACGGAGACGGGGGCGGCGCTGTTCACCGGATGTGAAAGAAGTGTGTCCGCGTGACGCTCCGGGTACGCGGGCTCACACCCCGAACGAGTGGACCGTCGTGGTCCGGTAGGTCTGCCCGGGGCGCAGCACGGTCGACGGGAACGACGGCTGGTTGGGCGAGTCGGGGAAGTGCTGGGTCTCCAGGCACAGTCCGTCGCCCTGCCGGTAGGTGCGGCCGGAGGTGCCGACCAGGGTGCCGTCGAGGAAGTTGCCCGAGTATAACTGCACGCCCGGCTGGTCGGTGGCGATCTTCAGGGTGCGGCCGGACCCGGGGTCGCGCAGGGTGGCGATGTGCTCGGGGCGCGCGGTCACCCCCTTGTCCAGGACGAAGTTGTGGTCAAAGCCCTTGGCGGTGACCAGTTGCGGGTGGCCGGCGCGGATGTCGCGGCCGACGGCCTTGGCCCGGCGGAAGTCGAACGGGGTGCCCGCGACCCGGGCCAGTTCACCGGTGGGGATCAGGCCCGCGTCGGTGGGGGTGTAGCGGGTGGCGCGCAGGGTGAGTTCGTGGTCGTGGATGCCGCCGCTGCCCTCGCCCGCGAGGTTGTAGTACGTGTGGTTGGTGAGGTTGACCACCGTGGGCCGGTCGGTCGTCGCCTCGTAGTCGATGCGCCAGTCGCCGTGCCGGGTCAGCGTGTAGGTGACCTTGGTGCGCAGGGTGCCCGGGTAGCCCATCTCGCCGTCGACGCTCGTGTAGTACAGGCGCAGGCCGACGTCGGAGCCGGAGGTGAACTTCGCCACGTCCCACACCCTGGTGTTGAAGCCGCGGGCGCCGCCGTGCAGGCTGTTCTCGCCGTCGTTGACGGACAGTTGGTGGGTCCTGCCGTCCAGGGTGAAGCGGCCCTTGGCGATGCGGTTGCCGTAACGCCCGATGGTCGCGCCGAAGAACGTCGTCCCGGCGACGTAGGCCGCGAGGTTGTCGTAGCCCAGCGAGACGTTGGCGTGCCGGCCGTGGCGGTCCGGTATCTCCAGGGACTGGACGATGCCGCCGTAGGAGAGGACCTTAAGCCGGATCCCGCCGTTCTCCAGCGACCAGCGGTGCACCTCGGTGCCGTCGGCGAGTGTCCCGAAGGGTTCCTTGACGGGCTGCCGGGAGGAGGCCCGGGCCGGGCCCGCGGTGGCCGCGGCGATACCCGCGGCGGCGGCCCCGGCGATAACGGTACGTCTGCTCATGTCCATTGCGGCTCCTGCAAGTTGAGGGCCCCGTCCGAAGCGGACGGGGCCCGGCTGCCTTACGAACCGGACTTGCGCTTGTTCCATACGTCGAAGCCGACCGCCGCGAGCAGGGCGAGGCCCTTGATGACCTGCTGCCAGTCGGTGCCGACGCTCAGGAGGTTCATGCCGTTGTTCAGCACGCCGAGGACCAGACCGCCGATGATCGCGCCGAGTACGGTGCCGACACCGCCGCTCATGGACGCGCCGCCGATGAACGACGAGGCGATGGCCTCCAGTTCGAAGTTCAGGCCCGCCTTCGGCGAGGCCGCGTTCAGGCGGGCGGCGACCACCAGACCCGCCAGGGCCGCGAGCACACCCATGTTCAGGAAGACGTAGAAGGTGACCTTCTTGTCCTTGACCCCGGACAGCTTGGCCGCCGGCAGGTTGCCGCCGATCGCGTAGATGTGGCGGCCGAAGACGGCGTTGCGCATCACATAGCCGTAGCCGACCACCAGCACCCCGAGGATGATCAGGATGATCGGGGCGCCCTTGTAGCTGGCGAGCAGCAGGGTGACCGCGAGGATCGCCGCGGCGATCGCGACCAGCTTCAGCAGGAACGCGTTGCGCGGCAGCACCTCCAGTGAGAACTCCTGCTGCCGCTTGCGGTCCCGGACCTCCTGGAAGACCACGAAGGCCAGCAGGGCGAGGCCCAGCAGCAGGGTGAGGTTGTGGTAGTTGGTGTTCGGGCCGGTCTCCGGCAGGAAGCCGTTGCCGAGCTTTTGCAGCCCGTTCGGGAACGGGCCGAGGGTCTGGCCCTTCAGGAAGATCTCCGTCAGACCGCGGAAGAGCAGCATGCCCGCCAGGGTCACGATGAACGACGGTATGCCGAGATACGCGATCAGAAAGCCCTGGACCGAACCGGCCACCGCGCCCACCAGCAGGCACAGCACCAGGGCGACGGGCCAGGCCAGGCCGTGCTGCACCGTGAGTACGGCCGCGAACGCGCCCACGAACGCGGTCAGCGAGCCGACCGACAGATCGATATGGCCCGCGATGATCACCAGCATCATGCCGATGGCGAGGATCAGGATGTAGCTGTTCTGCAGCACCAGGTTGGAGACGTTGCGCGGCAGCAGCAGGTCGCCGCCGGTCCACACCTGGAACAGGACGACGATCAGGCCGAGCGCGATCAGCATGCCGTACTGGCGCATGTTGCGGCGCAGGCCGTTCAGCATCAGCCGGAGCAGGCCGCCCGCGGCGGCCGGGCCCCCGCCCTTGCCGGGCGGCGCCGAGGCCGGGAGCTTGTCGGTCACATCCGTGCTCATCGGGTTACCTCTTTGTCCTGTGTGTCCTTCGTCATCCGGCGCATCAGCACTTCCTGCGTGGCCTCGGCCCGCGGCACCTCACCGGTGAGCCGCCCGGCGGCCATGGTGTAGATGCGGTCGCACATGCCGAGCAGTTCGGGCAGCTCGGAGGAGATGAAGACGACCGCCTTGCCCTCGGCGGCGAGCCGGTCGATGACCGTGTAGATCTCGTACTTGGCGCCCACGTCGATGCCGCGCGTGGGCTCGTCCAGGATCAGCACGTCCGGACCCGCGAAGATCCACTTGCTGAGGACGACCTTCTGCTGGTTGCCGCCGGACAGCTTGCCGACCGGTTCGAAGACGGTCGGCGCCTTGATGTTCATGGAGGTGCGGAAGCCCTCGGCGACCTGCCGTTCCTCGTGCTCGTCGACCACGCCCCGCTTCGCGACCTTGTTCAGCGCGGTCAGCGAGATGTTCCGGTTGATGGTGTCGATGAGGTTGAGGCCGTAGTGCTTGCGGTCCTCGGTGACATAGGCGATGCCGTGCCGGACCGCCTCGGCGACCGTCCTGGTGCGGATCTCCTCGCCGTCCTTGAGGACCGTGCCGCCCGCGTGCCGGCCGTAGGTGCGCCCGAAGACGCTCATCGCCAGTTCGGTGCGGCCCGCGCCCATCAGGCCGGCGATACCGACGATCTCCCCGCGCCGCACCTGGATCGACACGTCGTCGACCACCTTGCGCTGCTGGTCGATCGGGTGGCGCACGGTCCAGTTGCGGATCTCCAGCGCCGGTGCCGCGTCCGGCGCGCCCGCGTACGGGGTGCGGTCGGGGAAGCGGTGGTCGAGGTCGCGGCCGACCATCCCGGAGATGATCCGGTCCTCGGTGGTCTCCGGCGCCTTCACGTCCAGGGTCTCGATGGACCGGCCGTCGCGCAGGATCGTCACCGAGTCGGCGACCCGGCGGATCTCGTTGAGCTTGTGCGAGATGATGATCGAGGTGATGCCCTGGTTCTTCAACTCCAGGATGAGATCGAGGAGTTTGCCGCTGTCCTCGTCGTTGAGCGCCGCCGTCGGCTCGTCCAGGATGAGCAGCTTCACCTTCTTCGAGAGCGCCTTGGCGATCTCCACGAGCTGCTGCTTGCCGACGCCGATGTCGGAGATCCGGGTCTCGGGGTGGTCGGTCAGGCCGACCCGGCGCAGCACCTCGGTGGCGTGCCGCAGGGTGTCCCGCCAGTTGATGAGCCCGCGCGAGGCGTGTTCGTTGCCGAGGAAGATGTTCTCGGCGAGGGACAGGAACGGCACCAGCGCCAGCTCCTGATGGATGATCACGATGCCGCGCTGCTCGCTGGCCCGGATGTCCCTGAAGGCGCACTCCTCGCCTTCGAAGAGGATCTCGCCCTCGTAGCTGCCGTGCGGATGGACTCCGGAGAGCACCTTCATCAGGGTGGATTTCCCGGCGCCGTTCTCACCGCAGATGGCGTGAACCTCGCCCTGACGGACCGTCAGAGTGACGTCCGACAGCGCTGTGACGCCGGGAAAGGTCTTGACGATCGAGCGCATCTCCAGGACGGGTCCCGCCATGGTCGTGCCCTTTCAGTCCGTGGGTGAACCGACGTGGGGACTACTTGAGTTCGCCCGCCGTGTAGTAGCCGGTGTCGACGAGTTCCTTCGTGTAGTTGGTCTTGTCGACGCTCACCGGCTGGAGCAGATAGGCGGGCACGACCTTGCTGCCGTTGTCGTACGTCTTGGTGTCGTTGACCTCGGGCTTCTTGCCGTTCAGCACGTCGTCGACCATGGTCGCGGCGACCTTGGCCAGCTTCCGGAGGTCCTTGTAGACGGTCTGTGTCTGCTCGCCCCCGATGATCGACTTCACCGAGGCCAGCTCGGCGTCCTGGCCGGTGACGACCGGCAGCGGCTTGCCGGAGGAGCCGTAACCGTCGGACTTCAGCGCGGAGATGACGCCGATGGAGATCCCGTCGTAGGGCGAGAGCACCGCATCGACCCGGCCGCTCTTGTAGGAGGAGGTGAGGATGTCCTCCATGCGCCGTTGCGCGGTCGTGCCGTCCCAGCGCAGCGTGGTCACCTGGGTGAGCTTGGTCTGGCCGGACTTGACGACGAGCTTCTTGCTGTCGATGTACGGCTGGAGCACGCTCATCGCGCCGTTGAAGAAGTACTTGGTGTTGTTGTCGTCGTTGGAGCCGGCGAACAGCTCGATGTTGAACGGGCCCTTGCCGTCCTTCAGGCCGAGCTTGTCCACGATGTAGCCGGCCTGCAACTCGCCGACCTTGGTGTTGTCGAAGGACGCGTAGTAGTCGACGTTCTGCGTGCCGAGGATCAGCCGGTCGTAGGAGATGACCGGGATCTTGGCGTCCGCGGCCTGCTGGAGCACGTTGTTCAGCGACTTGTTGTCGATGGCCGCGATGATCAGGCCCTTGACGCCCTGCGTGATCAGGTTCTCGATCTGCGAGACCTGCTGGTCGGGGTCGTCCTCGCCGTAGACCAGCTTGGTCTGGTAGCCCTTGGCCTTCAGGTTCTTGACGACGTTGTTGCCGTCGGCGATCCAGCGTTCGGAGGACTTGGTGGGCATGGCGATGCCGATGGTGCCGCCCTTGGCGCTGTCCTTGTCCTCCTTGCTGCCGCCCTCGCTGTTCTGCCCGCAGGCGGACAGCGTGAGGGCGAGGGACGCGGCGCCGGCTATGAGGGTGAGGGCGCTTCTACGAATGCGCATGGTGATCGGTCCCTGTTCTTCTCGTCGTTGAGATGTTTGAGCGAGGTCGGTGAAGAGCGCCCCAAAGGGGCGCGGGGCTGTGTCAATGTGCGGCTCCGCCGCGCGGGCGCGACCAGCCACAGACGGCCCGCAGTCCCCATCGGTCATCCGGCGGCACCTTCGGAGGGGAACCGTTGGAGAAGCCCTGGCAGGCGGGAGCCGAGCGGAGCCATGTCGCCGCCCGCGCCGTGCCGGGCGAGCAGGTCGAGGGCGAGCCGGCCGCGCCGCACCCGCTCCCGGGCGGTGTCCAGGGTCACGTCCCGCAGATGGGCGCCCCACGGGTAGATGCCGGGGGCCCGGGACAGGCCGAACTTCAGATAGAGCGGTGCGCCGCGCCGGATCAGCTCGGCGACCTCGTACATCCGCACATAGCCGCCGAGGTCGTCGGGCGCCTCGATGTACATGTCCATGGGCGCGGCGGACACCCGGCGGATCTCGGTGAGGTGATCGAGCGTCAGATCGCTGGGCACGTTGACCGAGTCGGCGCCCAGCCGCTCGAAGACCGCGTACGACGCCGGGTTCACCGGCCCGACGAGCGCGGACACCTTGAGTGTGGTGTCGGCGGGGATGATCCCGGCGGTGCGCGCCCGGTGCAGCGTCCACAGCACGCCCTCGTCGGCCACCAGCAGGCACTTGACGCCCAGTTCGGTGGCCCGGACGGCGTCCTCGACACAGCCGGCCACCGCGTCGTGGCCGCGGGCGCGCAGCCCCGCGCCGCCCGAGCCGGAGCGCACCGAGCCGCCGATGTCCCAGGTGCCGCGCGGGCCGGTGAACAGACAGAGTTCGATGCCGCGTTCGGCGGTGGCCTCGACCATCTCGGTGATCTCGGCGTCGGTCAGCATCCACACGCCGCTGCCCTGGCTGATGCGGTGGATCGGCACGTCGAGCCGCGAGGACTCCTTGAGTACGACCGCCAGCGCCTCGGGACCCTCGCACGAGGGGATCTCGGTGCGCCAGCGGCCGCCGCCCGGGAAGCTGTGGGCGGAGGCGTCGGCGGGGTCGAGGGCGGGCGCGCCCAGGCCGAGCGCGGTGAGCGCGTGCTCACCGGGTCTGCGGGCTGCCGTGGCGGATGCGTCGGTCACAAGCTGTCCTTAGTGTTCGATATATCGGACAAGGTTCGCGGCTCAGGGTGTGAGAAGGGCCGGGGCGACCGGCCGGGGGTACGCCGGTCCCGGCGCCGTCTGGTCACGCCGGGACCGGCGTACGGCTAGGGGCGGAGCAGCACCTTGCCCACCTTCGGATCGCCGGCCCCCACCAGCTCGATGGCGTGCGGGAACCCGGTCAGCGGCAGCTCGTGCGTGACCAGCGGCAGCGGGTCGAGCAGCCCGGCCCCGAACATCCGCACCGTGTGCGCCCAGGCGTCCGGCGGCGCCCCGAAGACGGTGTGCACCTCCAGCTGCCGCACCACCAGGTCGGTCGGATCGAGGCCGTCGGCGCCCGGCGCCGGGATGCCGGTCAGCACCAGCCGTCCACCGCGTCTCAGCAGCGCGGCGGCGGTGCGCGCGGCGGACGCGGACCCGGCGGTCTCCACGACGACGTCGAAGTCGTCGGGAAGCGGTTCGTCCCTCGTACGGAAGCCGGTGGCGCCGAACCGCCGGGCCAGCGGCTCCCGGTCCCGCCCCGTGCCGACCACCAGCAGTTCCGCCGGCGAGACGGCCCGCAGGAACTGCACGGCGAACATCCCGAGCGTGCCCGTGCCGACCACCGCGACCCGCTCGCCCGGCCGGGCGCCGCCCTTGATCGCGGCGGCGGCCACACAGGCGGCCGGCTCCAGGAGCGCCGCCGCGGTCAGATCGGCCGCGTCCGGCAGGACGTGCAGCAGCCGGGCCGGCAGGGTGAGGGTGGCCGCCATGGCGCCCGGCTGGGTGAAGCCGGTCTCCTCGTAGCCCGCGGTGCACAGGGTGGTCTCGCCCGCGTGGCAGCGGTCGCACACCTGGCAGTTGCGAAAGCCCTCGCCGACGACCTTGCGGCCGGCCAGCGCCGCGGGCACCCCGGCGCCCACGGCCCGCACCGTCCCGGACCACTCGTGGCCGGGCGTCAGCGGGTAACGGACGTACCCCTCGGGCCGGTTGCCCTGGTACACCTCCCGGTCGCTGCCGCAGATGCCCACCGCGTGCACGGCGACCAGCGCCTCCCCGGGCCCGGGCGCGCGGGGCGTGTGCTCCTCGACCCGGTGCTCGCCCGGCGCCTCCACGACAACCCGCGAACTCACTTCGTGCCCTTCGGCTTGCGCTGCTCCCAGCCGTCGGCCCACAGGTCGAACCGGGCCTGCTGCTGCGGGAACTCGGCCGCCGCGTCGACATCCAGCTCCACGCCGAGGCCGGGCGCGTCGGACAGCTGGAAGTAGCCGTCGACGACCTCGGGCGCGCCCTTGACCACCTTCTTGATCTCCGCGTCGGCGAAGTCGTTGAAGTGCTCCAGGATCTTGAAGTTCGGGGTGGCGAAGCCGACTTGGAGACTCGCCGCGGTCAGCACCGGGCCGCCCACGTTGTGCGGGGCGACGAGGACGTAGTGGGTCTCGGCGGTCGCCGCGAGCTTGCGGGTCTCCCAGATGCCGCCCAGGTGGCCGACGTCCGGCTGGATGATGTCGGCGGCCTGGCTCTCGAACAGCTCGCGGAACTCGATCCGGTCGTGGATCCGCTCGCCGGTCGCGACCGGCAGGTCCACCTTCTCGGCCACCTTCCGCAGCGCCTTCAGGTTCTCCGGCGGCACCGGCTCCTCCAGCCAGGCCGGCTTGAACGGCGCCAACTCCCGGGCGAGGCGGACCGCGGTGGCGGGGGAGAAGCGGCCGTGCATCTCCAGCATCAGCTCGGCCTCCGGGCCGATGGCGTCGCGCACCGCCTCGATGAGGGAGACGGAGTACAGGGCCTGCGCGTGGTCGAGTTCGAAGTGGCCGGTGCCGAACGGGTCGATCTTCAGGGCCCGGTAGCCGCGCGCCACGACCTCCTGCGCCGCCTTGTGGTAGGCCTCCGGTGTGCGCTCGGTGGTGTACCAGCCGTTGGCGTACGCCTTGACCCGGTCGGTCACCTTGCCGCCGAGCAGCTGCCACACCGGGACGCCCAGCGCCTTGCCCTTGATGTCCCAGCAGGCCATCTCGACCACCGCGATCCCGGACATGACGATCTCACCGGCCCGGCCGTAGTCGCCGTACTTCATACGGCGCACAAGGTCCTCGACGGCGAACGGGTCGGAGCCGACAATGTGGTTGGCCTCCGCCTCGCGCAGATAGCCGATCAGTGCGTCGGTGTGACCGAGCATCCGGGTCTCGCCGACTCCCGTGATCCCTTCGTCGGTGTGCACCTGGACGTAGGTCAGGTTGCGCCACGGCGTCCCGACCACGTGCGTGCTGATTCCGGTGATGCGCACGGCAGATGCCCCTCAGCTGTTCGAGATTTCGTCACACGTTCGAAATGCTGGCGTGACAGTAAGGACGGGGCGGCGGGGGTGTCAATGGGTCGAACAGATAACGGTTTAGGCAAGCCTCTCGACAGCTCTTTCGGCCTCCCACAGAACTTTCACAGTCGCACCTGGGAACGTGACCCGCGCGGAACTTAGTCTTCCCGCGTCATGGACTACTGCCACCCGTGCCGACGGCACCTCAACGGCGCCCTCGCCTGCCCGGGGTGCGGCACACCCGTCGACGAACTAAGCACGCACCCGCGCGAACGCCACGACGACCACGACGCCTACGAGGGCGAGGGCGGCGTGGACGGCGAGCCGCGCGGGCGGGCGGCGCGGCGCCTGACCGACGACGGCACCGCGGTAACTTTCTGCGCCCGGTGCGGGAAAGGCGCCCCGGTCAGGGGCGCGGGGAACGGCGCGAGAAACCACGACGGCGCCGCACCTGACCGACGACGGCACCGCGGTAACTTTCTGCGCCCGGTGCGGGAAAGGCGCCCCGTCAGGGGCGCGGGGAACGGCGCGATCGACCACGACGCCGCCGCACCCAACCGACGACGGCACCGCGGTAACTTTCTGCGCCCGGTGCGGGAAAGGCGCCCCGGTCAGGGGCGCGGGGAACTGCGCGAGAAACCACGACGGTGCCGCGCCTGACCGACTACCGGCACCGCGGTAACTTTCTGCGGACGGCGCCCCGCCAGGGCCCGCGGGGAACTGCGCGCCAAGCCACAACGCCACCGCAGTCGACCGATTGGCGCACCACGACGGCGCTCAGAGCTTGACGATCATCTTCCCGGTGTTGTCGCCGCGCAGGACGCCGAGGAACGCCTCCAGGTTGTTCTCGATACCCTGGACGACGGTCTCGCGGTACTTCAGCCGCCCCGAGGCGACCCACGGCCCGACCTCCCGCACGAACTGCGGCTGCAGGTCGTAGTGGTCGCCGACCAGGAAGCCCTCGATACGGCCGCGGGTCTGGATGAGGCGGGCCAGGTTCCGCGGACCGGGCGCCGGTTCGGTGTTGTTGTACACGGAGATCATTCCGCAGATCGCGATCCGGCCCCGCAGATTGAGCGCGCCGACGGCGGCCTCCAGGTGCTCGCCGCCGACGTTGTCGAAGTAGACGTCGATGCCGTCGGGGGCGGCGGTGCGCAGCTGCTCGGCCACCGGACCGTTGCGGTAGTTGAAGGCGGCGTCGAAGCCGTACTCCTCGACCAGCAGCCGCACCTTCTCGTCGGAGCCGGCCGAGCCGACGACCCGGGAGGCGCCCTTGAGCCGGGCGAGCTGCCCGACCTGACTGCCGACGGCGCCTGCCGCGCCGGAGACGAACACGGCGTCGCCCTCCTTGAAGGAGGCGGTGCGCAGCAGCCCGGCGTAGGCGGTGAGCCCGGTCATGCCGAGGACACCGAGGTAGGCGGACAGGGGAGCGGCCTCCGGGTCGACCTTGACCGCCTGCGCCGCGTCCACGGCGGCGTACTCGCGCCAGCCGAGGTAGTGCAGCACATGGTCGCCGACGGCGATCCCGTCGGCGTTGGAGGCGATGACCTCGCCCACCGCGCCGCCCAGCATGACCGCGCCCAGCCGGTACGGCTCCGCGTACGACTTGGCCGCGCTCATCCGGCCGCGCATGTACGGGTCGACGGACAGGTACGTGTTCCGCACCAGCACCTGGCCCTCGCCCGGGGCCGGGGCCTCCGTCTCGACCAGGGCGAAGTCCTCGGGCTTCGGCCAGCCGACCGGGCGGCTGCGCAGGTGCCATTCGCGGTTGATCATGACAACGCCTCTCCATTTACTTCAGGAACTGAAACAACAATGGTCCTGAATATTTCATGATGTCAAGCAACCGGTTACCCTGGAGGCCATGCCCACCCCATCGAAGGCCCACCGCCCCGACGCCCTGACCTTGGAGGTCGTCGAACTCATCGGGGACGTCGTGGCCCGCTTCTACGCCGACTACGAGGAGGCGGCGGGCGAGCACGCCCTGACCGGGGCGCAGGCGCGGCTGCTGAGCCTGCTGTCGCTGGAGCCGCTGCCGATGCGGAAGCTGGCGCAGCGGCTGAAGTGCGAGCCGTCGAACGTGACCGGGATCGTGGACCGCCTGGAGGCCCGCGGTCTTGCCGAACGCCGCCCCGACCCGGCCGACCGGCGGGTGAAGCTCGCGGCGGCCACGGACGAGGGCCGCCGGGTCGCCCGCGACCTCCGCGACGGACTCCGCTTCGCCCGCGAACCCCTGGCGGCCCTCACCCCCACCGAACGCCAATCCCTACGCGACCTCCTCCACCGAATGACCCAACCCGACACCCCAGCCACCCCCTGACCCCCAACAGGCGGCCGTGCATGTCTTGCTGCCCGCTGCCCGCCGGCCGGTAGGGTTTTGGCATGCGTGATCTCGGGGTGGGTTTCGGTTATCTCCTCAAGGGCCAGCGGTGGGTGGTCCGGCACGGCCGGCAGTTCGGGTTCGGGCTGTTGCCCGGCCTGATCACCCTCGTCCTGTACGCGGCGGCCCTGGTCGCGCTCGCCGTCTGGGGCGGGGACTTCGTCGCCTGGGCCACCCCCTTCGCCGACGACTGGTCGAGCCCGTGGCAGGGCCTGTTCCGCGGCTTCCTCACCGCCGTGCTCTTCGCTCTCGGCCTGCTGCTGGCCGTACTGACCTTCACCGCGGTCACCCTCCTGGTCGGTCAGCCCTTCTACGAAAGCCTCTCCGAGACGGTGGACCGGGACGTGTCGCCCGACGGCACCGCCCCCGAGTCCGGCCTGCCCCTGTGGCGCGACCTGTGGATCTCGGCCCGCGACAGCCTGCGCATCCTGGTCCGGGCCGCCGTCTGGGGCGTCCTCCTCTTCGCCCTCGGCTTCCTCCCCGTCGTCGGCCAGACGGTCGTCCCGGTGATCGGCTTCTTCGTCACCGGCTTCTTCCTCACCGAGGAACTCGCCGCGGTCGCCCTCCAGCGCCGCGGCGTCGAACTCCGCGAGCGCCTCTCCCTGCTCCGCTCCCGCAAGCTGCTGGTCTGGGGCTTCGGCACCCCCCTCGGCCTGGCCTTCCTGGTGCCGTTCGTCGCGGTGTTCCTGATGCCCGGCGCGGTCGCCGGCGCGACACTCCTCGCCCGGGACCTGCGGGGCGAGGAGATCACGGAGGGCGCCGCGGACGCCGATGACCCGGACGACGCCGCGCACGACCCGCGCGCCGCGCACGACACGGCCGCGCCCGGACAGACTC
This sequence comes from Streptomyces sp. NPDC004629, assembly GCF_042873595.1. Classification (NCBI taxonomy): domain Bacteria; kingdom Bacillati; phylum Actinomycetota; class Actinomycetes; order Kitasatosporales; family Streptomycetaceae; genus Streptomyces; species Streptomyces sp. NPDC004629. The sequence goes on from NZ_JBIALO010000026.1 coordinate 27,030, forward strand.
AGGTCACCTCTTGAGCGCCGCGTCCGCCGCCACCGTCAGGATCGCCCGTACCTGACCGATGATGTCCAGCCGGTTGCGCACGAACTCCGGGTCGGTGACGGCACCGCTCGCCGGGTCGGTGTTCCCGGCGCCGAACTGCAGCACCGGCGTGTGCACATGCCCGCCCGGCAGGGTGTCGTGCAGGCCCAGCCGGTCGCGCAGCAGCGTCGCCCGGTAGGCGATCTCGTTGGACAGGTAGTCGCCGCCGCCCCCGGCCCGTGCCGTCGAGTCGGGCGTCGGGCCGTCCGGCCGTACGACGGGAGCGGTGCCGCCCGCCGGTATCTCGGTGACCGTCGTGTTGTCGTACACCGGGAAGCGGCCGGTGTCCGCGGCGACCACGGCGGCGTACGGCAGCGTGGTCGTCGTCCACTGCGGCTGGCTCGCCGGGTCGGCGACCGGGACGGTGCCGGTCACCGACGCGTTGTCGTTGTCGGGGAACCCGCCCCGCCAGGCGCCGTTGGTGCGTTCCACGTCGAAGCGCCCGACCCGGCCCTGGCTCACCGTCGTGAACAGGTCCATTTTCGGCAGATACGGCCGCAGGGCCCGCTCCACCACCTGGTCCGCGAAGTCCTGCCAGCGCACCGGGAACACGGCCGTCTCCACGCGGGCGGGCCCCGCCGCCGTCTCGATCACCGTGCCGTCGAGGGCCAGCGCGGTCGCCCCGGACGGGTTGGAGATGCGGATGTCCCGGTCGAGGGTGAAGGGGTCGAAGCCGGTCACCAGAATGCGTTTGACGCTCTTGCCGCGCGGATACCGTACGTCGGTCTGCCCGCGCGAGGTCTGCTCCAACTCGTCCAGCAGGGCGGCGCGTCGGTCTTCGTTCAGTGCGAACCCGGGCTGGTACGCGCGTAGTTGACGGGCCATGCCCAGCCGGGCCCAGTACAGCGGCCGGTCGTCGTCCCGGCTGAGGTCGCCGACCGCGGGCCCGCGGCCCTGCGCCCGGTCGACGGCCCGCCGCCACAGCGCGGACCCCTCGCGTACGACGATCCGGCGGGCCTGCTCGAAGGAGTGCGCCCGGCCGAGCGCGCGGGCGAACTCGGGGGCCACGGTGTTGAATCCGGACCGCTTCAGGATCTCCTGGGGTACGGCCCGGTCGAGCCGCTGTTCCTCGGCGGTGGGCGCGGCCGCGGTGCCGGCGGGGGCCGGTCCTGCGGCGGCGGTCGTGGCGGGGGCGGCGAGCCCGGCGAGCAGGGTCAGGCCGAGGACGCCGATGCGAACGCGTAGGGATGTCAAGGGTGTTCGAGTCCTTCCGTCGCTGTGGGGCGCGTGCTCCGGGACGGCGGAAGTATCGCGTGACAGGCGTACCCAACGCCACGCCACCGCACAACCGCCCCCCGACCTCACACAACACGATCGGCAACACCGAGCAGCCCCCACAAGGCCCCCGAGCAACGGCACGCCTGGCACGGAGCGGCCGGCGCGCTGGCTGGCCGGCTTCGCGGGCGTCGCGGCGGGTCCCGGCGAGAGCGTGGAGGTCGCCGTCGAACTGCCGCGCCGCGCCTTCGAGATCTGGGACGAGGAGGCGAAGTCGTGGACGTATGTGAAGGGTTCGTACGAGGTTGCGGCCGGGCGTTCGATCGCCGACCGGCGTGTCACGACCACGATCGACCTCTGATCCGGGACCCGCCCCCTGAACGGCCCCGGCCCGGGACCTGACCCCCGGACCGGGGCTCAACCGACCGATGGGCCGAGCGAGTTCCGCACCCCTCGGACAGTGCCCCGAAAGGGGCGCGGGGAACGGCGCGACCAGCCATGACGCCGTCGCAGACGAACGACGGCGCACCACACCGCTTCCGGCCGGGGGTTCAGCCCCGGACCCCGAAGCCGTACACCGTCTGCGAGCGGTACATCGCGCCGGGGCGCAACTCGGTGCTCGGGAAGTCCGGGCGGTTCGGGGAGTCCGGGAAGTGCTGGGTCTCCAACGCAAGACCGTCGCCCGGCGCGAAGGGATCGCCCAGGTGGTCGGCGGTGTACAGCTGGATGCCCGGCTCGGTCGTCGCCACCGTCAGCACCCGCCCGGACGCCGCGTCGTACAGCTCGCCGACCTCCACCGGGGAGTCCGTGACGCCCTTGTCGAGGACCAGGTTGTGGTCGTAGCCGGCGCCCACCTTGCGCGCCGTGCGGAAGTCGAACCGGGTGCCCGTCACGTCCGCCGGTTCCCCGGTCGGGATCAGGTCCGCGTCGACCGGGGTGAACCGGGAGGCGGCGAGCCGCAGTTCGTGACCGCCCGCGTTGCCGCCGCCGGCCAGGTTGAAGTAGCTGTGGTTGGTGAGGTTGACCAGGGTCGGCGCGTCCGTCACCGCCTCGTACCCGATCCGCAGCGCCCCGGACGCATCCAGCGCGTACGTCACCGTCACCTCCAGGCGGCCCGGGAAGCCCTCCTCGCCGTGCGGACTGACACGCGTCAGACGTACGCCGTGCCCGACCGCCTCCGCGTCCCATACGCGCTTGTCGAAGCCGCGCCGACCGCCGTGCAGGGAGTTGCGGCCGTTGTTCGGCTCCAGCGCGTAGACCAGGCCGTCCAGCGGGAAGCGGGCGCCCGCGATCCGGTTGGCGTAGCGACCGATCACGGCACCGAGGTACGGCTCCGGATGGGCGACATAGCCGTCGAGGTCGGCGAACCCCAGCACGACGTTCGCCGTCCGCCCGTCCCGGTCCGGGACCTCGACGGACTGCACGATCCCGCCGTACGTCAGGACCCGCACCCGCACCCCGGCGCGCTCCAGCGTCCAGCGGTGGACCCGGGTGCCGTCGGAAAGTGTGCCGAAAAGTTCGCTCATGTGGGAAACCCTAGGTCACGGGGTCCGCGCCGTGACGGTCCGGTAGGCGATCGCCGCGAGCCGCTGCTGGCCGTCCTTGCTCGGATGGAACCAGTCCCAGTGGCTGAGCTGCTCGGTGGTGAACTCGTAGTCGAACACGGCACCCCCGTCGAAACGGCACCGCCGGTCCTTGGCGCACACCTCCGCCAGAACCCTGTTGTACGCCTCCACCCGCTCCTGCACCGTGTCCCGGCGCTTGGTGGCCACCAGGTCCAGCGCGTCCGCGTCGCCCAGCATCGACGGGCAGATGCCCAGCTTCCACACCTGCTTGCCGAGCGGGTTGGTGCGGCCCTGCGACCACAACCGCTTGAGGTTCGGCACGCTCGCCACATACACCTGCGTCTTCGGCAGCGCCGCGCGCAGCGTCGCCATCGCCTCCTCGAACCCCTCGCGGAAACGGGTCACCGACGTCATCGCCGAGGTCGTGGCCCGGCAGGCGTCGTTGGCCCCGATCATCACCGTCACCAACTCGGGCGCGCGCGTCACCGCCTGCGCCATCTGGTCGGCGAGGTCACGCATCCGGGCGCCGGTCACGGCGTAGTTCCAGCTGTTCTCGGCCGCCCGGGTCCGCCCCAGCAGTTGGACCGCCAGGCTGTCCACCTGGGTGCCGGTGCCGGTCGCCCAGGACACCTCAGGGCAGTCCGAGAGCACCGTGCACGCGTCGAAGCCCCGGGTGATGGAGTCGCCGACGGCGGCGACCGAGGCCGGGCTGCGGTTCCACACCGCGGCCGCCCGCGCCTTGGTGCCGCCCGGCGCGGGGGAGTTGTCGCCCGCGGTCTCGCACCCCGCGGCGCCCAGGACCGCCGCCAGCACGACGGTGAGGACGGCTCGTGAACGCCGGCGTCGGTTTCGCATGCCCTGGTCCATCCCCTTGTCGTGCCGCCGGCGCGCCGTCATGGCCCACCGTGCCGTCGTGGTCCCCAACCCATAACAACGCGCGAGGGTTCCCGGCGGGCGGCATGCAACGTCTCACACCCGTACAAGCGTCCCCCCGGGTGAATGGCGGCGTTTCCTGGCGCCGGGACGGACGGTACGTCACACTCCGCCCGTCGTCGCACGGTAGCCTCGCCATCAACGCGGCCGTCGTGTCACAGCCGCCCAGCCAGACCGCACCCTGTCCCGCTCAGCCCGGAGGTCCCGGTGACGACACGTGGAGTTCTGTACGTGCACTCCGCGCCGCGCGCGCTGTGCCCGCACGTCGAGTGGGCCGTCGCCGGGGTGCTCGGCACCCGCGTCAGCCTCGACTGGATCCGGCAGCCCGCCGCCCCCGGCACCTGGCGCTCGGAGTTCTCCTGGCAGGGCGAGCCCGGCACCGCGTCCAAGCTGGCGTCCGCGCTGCGCGGCTGGCACCTGCTGCGCTTCGAGGTCACCGCCGAGCCCTGCCCCACGGCCGAGGGCGAGCGCTACAGCTGCACCCCCGACCTCGGCATCTTCCACGCCGTCACCGGCATCCACGGCGACATCCTGATCCCCGAGGACCGGCTGCGCGCCGCGCTGACGCGGTCCCAGCGCGGCGAGACGGACCTGGAGGCGGAGATCGCCAAGCTGCTCGGCAAGCCCTGGGACGACGAACTGGAACCCTTCAGATACGCAGGAGAAGGCGCCCCAGTCCGCTGGCTCCACCAGGTGGTATAGCGCCCTCAGCGCAGGAGCGCCCCGGAAGGGGCGCGGGGCTGTGTACATATGCGGCTCCGCCGCGCGGGCGCGACAAGCCACGACGCTTCCGCACCCGGCGCACAACCGATCCCCCAACGGCGCATGGCCCGACCTCCACCACAGGAGACCGAGCCATGAAGAAACGCCGCTGACGTTAGAGCGATCGAAACGCCAGTACCACGTTGTGCCCACCGAACCCGAACGAGTCGTTCAGCGCGGCGATACGCCCCTCGGGAAGCCGCCGAGCCTCCCCGCGGACCACGTCCGCGTCCAACTCGGGGTCGGGGTTGTCGAGGTTGATGGTCGGCGGAGCGATCCGATGCACCAGCGCGAGCACCGACGCGACGGTCTCGATCCCGCCGGCCCCGCCGAGCAGATGCCCGGTCATCGACTTGGTCGCGGAGATCGCCATGTGGTCGAGGTCGTCGCCGAACGCCTTCCGCAGCGCCTTGATCTCGGCGATGTCGCCCGGCGGGGTCGAGGTGGCGTGCGCGTTGACGTGCACGATCTCGGCCGGCTTCAGATCGGTGTTGTCGAGCAGGTTCTGCAGCGCGTGCGCGATGCCGTTGCCGGACGGCTCGGGCTGCGTGATGTGGTGGCTGTCGGCGGAGATGCCCTGGCCGACCGCCTCGGCATAGATCCGGGCGCCGCGGGCCTTCGCGTGCTCCTCGGACTCCAGGACGATCACACCGGCGCCCTCGCCGAGGACGAAGCCGTCCCGGCCGCTGTCGTAGGGACGCGAGGCGCCCTGCGGGTCGTCGTTGTTCTTGGACATCGCCATCATGTTGCCGAACGCGGCGATGGGCAGCGGATGGATGGCCGCCTCCGTGCCCCCCGCGACGACGACGTCGGCGCGGCCGGTGCGGATCATCTCGATGGCGTAGCCGATGGCCTCCGCGCCCGAGGCGCAGGCCGAGACCGGGGTGTGCACCCCGGCGCGCGCACCCAGCTCGATCCCGACGTTGGCGGCGGGGGAGTTGGGCATCAGCATCGGCACGGTGTGCGGGGAGACACGGCGTACGCCCTTCTCCCGGAGCACGTCGTACTGGTCGAGGAGCGTCGTCACGCCGCCGATGCCGGAGGCGATGACCGCACCCAGCCGGTCGGGGTTCACGGACCCGTCCTCACCGGCCTTGGCGGTGAAACCGGCGTCCTTCCAGGCCTCCTGAGCGGCGATCAGCGCGAACTGCGCGGACCGGTCCAGCTTGCGGGCCTGCGGGCGCGGGATGATCTCGCCCGGTTCGACGGCGATCTGGGCGGCGATGCGGACCGGCAGGTCGGCGGCCCAGTCCTGCTCAAGGAGACGGACGCCGGACGTGCCGGCGACCAGGGCCTCCCAGGTAGAGGCTGCGTCGCCACCCAGCGGTGTGGTTGCGCCGATACCGGTGACGACCACGGTGCGATTGGTCGGGCTCACGGGAATTCTTTCTCCAACGGATACGGGATTCAGCGGCGCCACCGCCGGGTGGCGGGGCATTGCAGCCTCGGGTCTGAGCGGTGGCTCAGCCCTGGTGCTTGAGGATGTACTCGGTCGCGTCGCCGACGGTCTTGAGGTTCTTGACGTCCTCGTCCGGGATCTTGACGTCGAAGCGCTCTTCGGCGGCGACGACGACCTCGACCATGGACAGCGAGTCGACGTCCAGGTCGTCGGTGAAGGACTTGTCCAGCTGGACGTCCTCAACCGGGATGCCGGCGATCTCGTTCACGATGTCGGCGAGACCGGCGACGATCTCTTCCTGAGTGGCGGCCATGTCAGGCGCTCCTTCTTCGATATCCAGACGGGTTGGTGGCGCCCGCCGCGTCAGCGGCAGGTGTTGCTGAGCCGTACCGGATGACATGATCCGGCACGGAGTGCCTAGGGGAGGGTAACGACCGTGGCGGCGTAGACGAGACCCGCCCCGAATCCGATGACGAGCGCGGTGTCGCCGCTCTTCGCCTCGCCGGTCGCCAGAAGCCGCTCCATCGCGAGCGGGATCGAGGCGGCCGACGTGTTGCCGGTGGTGCGGATGTCACGGGCGACCGTGACGTGCTCCGGCAGTTTGAGGGTCTTCACCATCGAGTCGATGATCCGCACGTTGGCCTGGTGCGGGATGAAGACGTCCAGGTCGTCCGGGGTGAGGCCGGAGGCGTCCAGCGCCTCCTTGGCGACCTTCGCCATCTCGAACACGGCCCAGCGGAACACCGCTTGGCCCTCCTGGGTGATCGCGGGGAACTTGACGTTGCCCGCGCTGTCGTGGGGGAGTTCGGAGACATCGCCGTTCCAGAAGCGGTCCCAGGGCACGGTCTGCTTGATCGTGTCGGCCTTGTCGCCCTCGGAGCCCCACACGGTCGGGCCGATCGCGGGCTCCTGCGAGGGGCCGACCACGACGGCGCCCGCGCCGTCACCGAACAGGAAGGCCGTCGCCCGGTCCTCCAGGTCGGTCAGGTCCGAGAGCCGTTCGACGCCGATGACCAGTACGTACTCCGCCGAACCCTCGACGACCATGCCCTTGGCGAGGGTGAGGCCGTAGCCGAAGCCGGCGCAGCCCGCCGAGATGTCGAAGGCGGCGGCCTTGTCCGTGCCGAGCTTGTCGGCGATCTCGGTGGCGACGGCCGGGGTCTGGCTGAAGTGCGAGACGGTCGACACGACGACGGCGCCGATCTGCTCGGCGGAGATGCCCGCGTCCGCGATCGCCTTGCCGGCGGCCTCGATCGACATCGCGGCGACCGTCTCGTCGGGGCCCGCCCAGTGCCGGGTCTCGATGCCGGAGCGCGAGCGGATCCACTCATCGGAGGAGTCGATCCGCTCCAGGATCACCTCGTTGGGCACGACCCGGGTCGGGCGGTAGCCGCCGACACCGAGGATGCGCGCGTACGGGGCGCCCTTGCTGGGCTTGATCTTCGACATGGTCGGTACGGCTCCTTAGGCGGGCGCGTGCTCGGAGACCAGCTCCCGGGCCGCGTCGAGGTCGTCGGGGGTCTTCAGGGCCAGCGTCCGGACGCCGGGCAGGGCGCGCTTGGCCAGGCCGGTCAGTGTGCCGCCGGGGCACACCTCCAGCAGCGCGGTGACGCCCAGCTCCTTGAACGTCTCCATGCACAGGTCCCAGCGGACCGGGTTGGCGACCTGGCCGACCAGCCGCTCCAGCACCTCGGCGCCGGAGGCGACGGTCCGGCCGTCCTTGTTGGAGACGTAGACGACCTTCGGGTCGGCGGGCGTGAGGTCCGCGGCGGCCTTCGCCAGCGTCTCGACCGCGGGCGCCATGTGACGGGTGTGGAAGGCGCCGGCCACCTTGAGCGGGACGACCTTGCGGACGCCCTCGGGCTTGTCCTCGGCCAGCGCGGCCAGCTGCTCCAGCGTGCCCGCGGCGACGATCTGGCCCGCGCCGTTGATGTTCGCGGGGGTCAGACCCAGCTTCTCCAGGTGCGCGACGGACACCTCGGGGTCGCCGCCGAGCAGCGCCGACATGCCCGTCTCGGTGATCGCGGCGGCGTCCGCCATCGCCAGTCCGCGCTTGCGTACGAGGCTCAGCGCGGCGGTGTCGTCCAGCACGTCGGCGAACGCGGCCGCCGTGAACTCGCCGACGCTGTGTCCGGCCACGGCGCCGGGCGCGATGTCACCCAGTGCCGCGGCGGACAGGATCCCGGCGGCGACCAGCAGCGGCTGGGCCACCGCGGTGTCACGGATGGCGTCCGCGTCGGCATGGGTGCCGTAGTGGAGCAGATCCAGTCCGATGGCGTCGGACCACGCGGCGACGCGGTCCGCGGCACCGGGGAGATCGAGCCAGGGGGTCAGAAAGCCGGGCGTCTGGGCGCCCTGGCCGGGAGCGACGAGTACGAGCACTCTCACACTCTCTCTTGGGGACGGCCGGCGCCGCCCGTGGGGACAAGGACGAAGAACACGAGGGGGTTTTGTGGGTCTCCGACAAAAGGCTAGGACTGGGGATCTCCATCGGCCAGACGCCCCAGGATCAGCGCGATCCGTAGCGTGAACGCGGATCGTACATCGGAGGGTGACCATCCGGTGACGTCTGTCACACGTCGGAGCCGGTAGCGCACGGTGTTCGGGTGAACGAAGAGCATGCGGGCGGCGCCCTCCAGGCTGCTCGCCTGCTCCAGATAGACACTCAAGGTTTCCAGCAGGGCCGAACCGGCCTCTTCGAGCGGTCTGTAGATCTCCTCCACCAGCTGCTCACGGGCGCTTGGATCGCCCGCCATGGCACGTTCCGGAAGCAGGTCGTCCGCCAGGACCGGGCGCGGGGCGTCCTGCCAGGCGGAACAGGCCTTCAGCCCCGCCGCGGCGGCCTGCGCGGACCGGGTCGCGGCCAGCAGGTCGGGCACCACGGGCCCCGCCACCACGGGTCCCGCGGCGAACGGGCCGATCAGCGACTTGGCGACGGCCAGCGGGTTGTCGCTGCCGCCGGCGACGACGACCAGCCGGTCGCCGAGCACCCCGGTGAGCACCTGGAGCTTGGCGTGCCGTGCGGCCCGCCGAATCGCCTCCACGGTCAGCTCGCTGTCGCCGTCCGGCGCGGTCCCGAGCACGACGCACACATGCTCGGGGGAGTTCCAGCCGAGCGCGGCGGCCCGGCTGACGGCGCCCTCGTCGGCCTCCCCGCTGAGCACGGCGTTGACCACCAGGGATTCCAGCCGCGCGTCCCAGGCACCGCGTGCCTCGGCGGCCTGGGCGTACACCTGGGCGGTGGCGAACGCGATCTCCCGGGCGTACACGAGCAGCGCCTCGCGCAGCACGCCCTCGTCGCCGGGCGCGGCCACCTCGTCGATCGCCGACTCCATGACCTCAATGGTGGTCCGCACCATCTCCACGGTCTGACGCAGTGTGATGGCCCGGGTCAGCTCGCGCGGCGCGGTGCCGAAGACATCCGTCGAGATGGCCTGCGGGGCGTCCGGGTGCCGGAACCATTCGGTGAAGGCGGCGATACCGGCCTGGGCCACGAGCCCGATCCAGGATCGATTCTCCGGGGGCATCGCCCGGTACCACGGCAGGGACTCGTCCATGCGGGCGATGGCCTGGGCGGCGAGGCTGCCGGACGACTTCTCCAGCCGCCGCAGGGTCGCGGAGTGCGGGTGCACTGCGTGCGCTGCGGGGTCGGGCTTGTGGGATTCGGGTTCGGGCACGGTGACAAGACTGCCTCATCCGGACGGCCGAACGTGTCGCCGGGGCTGGCCTTGGCAACGGGGCTGCGGTGCGGGTGGCGTGCGGTGGCGCGCCGTGGGTGGTTCCGTTCGCTGCCGGGTGCGGGTGCGTTGTGGCTTGTCGCGCAGTTCCCCGCGCCCCTATGGGGCGCGCCGTTGGTGGATCGGGGGCGTTGCCGGGTGCGGGTCGCATGTGGCTTGTCGCGCCCGCGCGGCGGAGCCGCAGATGTGGACAGTCCCGCGCCCCTATGGGGGCGGGTTAACGTGGGGGTGTGATGGATGTGCGGCGGGCTGGGGAGCGGTATGTGGGTGGGGATGGGCGGGCCGGGATTGAGACTTGGCATGCCTTCTCGTTCGGGGCGCATTACGATCCCGGCAACCTGCGCTTCGGTGCGCTCATCGCGTGCAATGAGGAGCGGCTGGCGGCCGGCGCCGGCTTCGACGAGCACCCGCACAGCCATACCGAGATCGTCACCTGGGTCGTCGAGGGCGAGCTGACCCACCGTGACTCGACGGGCCACGAGACGGTGCTGGGCCCGGGCGACGTCCAGCGCCTCAGCTCCGCCGCCGGTGTCCGCCACGTGGAGCGCAACGACGGCCCGGTGCCGCTGACGTTCGTCCAGATGTGGCTGGCCCCGCGAACCCCCGGCGGCATCCCCGGCTACGAGATCGTCCGGGGCATCGCCGACTCCACCCCGTACGCCGTCCCCGAGGCCGGCGCGATGCTCCACGTACGGCGGTTGCGGCCCGGGGAGCGCACGGCGCTGCCGGACGCCGCGTACCTCTACCTGCACATGGTGCGCGGAGCGCTGCGGTTCGCGGCGGAGCGGCTGGAACCGGGCGACTCGGCCCGCATCACGGACGCACGGGGCCTGGAGGCGGTGGCGGAGACGGGGGCGGAGCTGCTGCTGTGGGAGATGGCGGCGTAGGGCGCGGAAAGCGCCCGGCGGGCCTCAGCCGCGCAGTTCCGCGAGCACCGCGTCCGTGAACACCGGCCACGCCTCGATCGCCCACGGACCGAAGGCACGGTCGGTCAGCGCGACGCCCGCCGCCCGCGCGTCCGGGTTGATCCACAGGAACGTACCGGACTGCCCGAAGTGTCCGAAGGTACGCGGGGAGGACGAACCGCCCGTCCAGTGCGGCGACTTGGCGTCGCGGATCTCGAAACCCAGCCCCCAGTCGTTCGGGTTCTGGTGCCCGTACCCCGGCAGGACGCCCTTGGTGCCCGGGTACTGCACGGTCATCGCCTGGGCGACCGTCCGCGGATCCAGCAGCCGGGGCGCCTGCACCTCGGCCGCGAACCGCAGCAGGTCCGCCACCGTCGACACCCCGTCCTTCGCGGGCGAGCCCTCAAGCGACGTGTCCGTCATGCCCAGCGGCTCCAGCACCGCCTGCCGCAGATACTCGGCGAACGGGATGTCGGTCGCCTTGGCGATATGGTCGCCGAGCTGCTCGAAGCCGGCGTTGGAGTACAGCCGCCGCTCCCCGGGCGGTGCGGTCACCCGGTGCTCGTCGAAGGCCAGCCCGGAGGTGTGGGCGAGCAGATGACGGACCGTCGAGCCGGGCGGCCCCGCCGGTTCGTCGAGTTCGATCGCCCCCTCCTCGTACGCGACGAGTGCCGCGTACGCCGCGAGCGGCTTGGTGACCGAGGCCAGCGGGAAGCGCAGCCCGGTCGGCCCATGGGTTCCCAGCACCGTACCGTCGGCCCGTACGACACCCGCCGCGGCGGTCGCCACGGGCCACTCCCCGACCAACGCAAGACTCTCCAACGCCATACGGCCGAGCTTAGGTCCTCAGAGTTTCAGCTCCAGCAAAGGGTCCGGCTTGGGCTGGAAGCCGAGGGAGTCGTACAGGGGGCGGGCCTCGGCGGAGGCGGTGAGCTGGACCTGGGCGGCGCCGCGGCAGCGGAACCAGTCCAGCAGTTCGCCCATGCACGCGCGCGCGTACCCGCGGCGGCGCGCGCCGGGGTCGGTGGCGACGCTGAACACGAAGCCGACCGTGCCCTGCGGGTTGCGCGTCCGGCCGATCCGGTACTCGATCGTGCCGGCCACCAGCGCGGCCAGCGCCCCCGGCCGCTCGGGGTGGTCCACGACGAACGCGGCGAAGTCGCCGTCCGGCTCGGCGAGCCGGCTGCGCAGGGTCGGCAGGGACTCCCCGTGCCAGTCCGTGGACGGGTCGGACCCGAACATTGAGTCGATCATGACCTGTCGCAGTCGCAGAACTTCCTGCGCATCATCGGGCGTTGCACGGCGTACCAAACTCATGCCCCGCAGGCTAAGCGCTCCCCCAAAACCCCCGCCATCCACCGCCGCCCGCCTGCGGCACCATAGCGGCCGCCCACGCAGTTCCCCGCCCCCCCTCCAGGGCGCGAGAACCCACGACACCGCGACACCAGATCGACGCCGGGGCACCCCACCAGGGGCGCGAGGAACGCCGCGACCGGCCACAACGCTCCCGCACTCGAACGACGCCGGCAGGCGCCCCGATAGGGGCGCGGGGAACGCCGCGACCGGCCACGACGCTCCCGCACTCGTATCGACGGCCGAGGCGCCCCGTTAGGGGCGCGGGGAACGGCGCGACCGGCCACGACGCTCCCGCACTCGTATCGACGGCCGAGGCACCCCGCAGGGGCCCGCGGGGAACGGCGCGACCGGCCACGACGCTCCCGCACTCGTATCGACGGCCGAGGCACCCCGCAGGGGCCCGCGGGGAACGGCGCGAGAACCCACAACGCTCCCGCACTCGAATCGACGGCCGAAGCCCCGCCGCAGGGGCCCGCGGGGAACGGCGCGACCGGCCACGACGCACCCGCACCCGAATCGACGGCCGAAGCCCCGCCGCAGGGGCCCGCGGGGAACGGCGCGACCGGCCACGACGCACCCGCACCCGAAGAACGGCACAGCGAGCAACACCCCACCCGGCCAAGGCGGCGCAGCCACTTGCTTGGAGTGCACTCAAAGGTCATAGCGTGGAACCCATGACGGTGATGCAGACCACGCCCGCGGCCACCGAGCAAGCCCAGACCCCCGCCGACATCTGCTCCGCCCCACCCCGGCGGCACCCACGCCCCGACGGCCAGGACCACTACACGATCAGCGAGGTCGTCGCCTTCACCGGCCTGACCGCCCACACCCTGCGCTGGTACGAGCGCATCGGCCTGATGTCCCACATCGACCGCTCGCACACCGGCCAGCGCCGCTACACCAACCGCGACCTGGACTGGCTCGACCTGGTCACCAAGCTGCGGCTGACCGGCATGCCGGTGGCGGACATGGTCCGGTACGCGGAGCTGGTGCGCGAGGGCGACCACACCTTCCTGGAGCGGCACGAACTGCTGGAGTCCACCCGCCGGGACGTGCTGGCCCGGATCGCGGAACTCCAGGACACCCTCGCCGTACTGGACCGAAAGATCAGCTTCTACGCGGACGCCGGGCGCGACTTCGAGCGGGAACGGGCCGGCCGCTGACCGCGGCGGCTACAGCTCCGCCAGCAGTTCGGCCTTCTTCACGGAGAACTCCTCGTCCGTGACCAGCCCCGCCCGGTGCAGCTCCCCGAGGTGCCGGATCCGCTCGGCGATGTCCGCGGGGTCGCGCCGGCGCGGCGGTGTCGCCGGCACCGCGGCCACGGGCCCGCGCGCCCGCACCGCGGCCAGCACGGCCGCGGCGAAGGGCAGCGACTCGTGGACGGGCCCGTAGCCGAGGCCGAAGACGACCGTCGCCGGGTCCTGGTCGGGCTGGGCGGTCCAGCCGGCGGCGGGGGAGCGGTGCAGAAGCCGCAGATGGCCCTCGAACACCTCGGGGGAGCGCCATTCGACGCCGCCGAGGTCGGCGACCTGGAAGCGCTGGTCGCCGGCCTTCCATTTCGCGGTGGAGGCGCCCGTCCAGGACCAGCGGAAGTGCACCGAGGTCCCGTCGAAGGACGCCTTCCCGTCGTACGCCTTGAAGTGCCGGGGCGCCTCGGGCGCGGCCACCAGGTGGCGCTCGGCCGGGCCGGACTCGGTGAGCTGCGCGCGCAGTTCGTCGGCGTAGTACTCGGCGAGGGTGGCCCGCTCGGCGGGCAGCACCAGCCGGTAGGGGTCGCTGTGCTCCTTGAGCTGCCCGGCCGCCGCCTCCATCAGTGGATCGGCGCCGGGCCGGGGTTCCGCGCGCAGCACGACGGTGCCGCGCCGTCCGGGGGAGAGCGTCACCCCTTCGAGCGCGGCCAGTGGGACACGTCGTTCCCCCAGCGCCTGAAACAACTTGGGCGTTCGAATCCCCCGTTCGTAACGGATGAGCACGGAGTCGGACTCGAACTCCCAGGCGGCATGAAATCCGGCCAGCACGTCACCCATGCGGCTCATCGTATGCGGCACAAGCTCCTCCGTCCCTCCCCGAGCAGACCGCACTTCCTGCAAGTTCTACGCGCGTTCGACCGTAGAGCCGTCGGTCAGACCCGTCCGGCACCCCTCGTCGTCGCGGGCGCACGTCACCGAGTGGTACGCGCCTACCCCGATGTCGGCCAGGTTGCGCAGGCTGTCCGTGCCCGGCTCGAAATAGCCGCTGTGCCCCTGGGCGTCCCGCGCCGACAGCACCCGCGCGCCGAACGCGCCGGACACGGGGTCCGCGCCGTGCCCGAGCCCCCCGACCTCCAGATAGGGCACGTCCTGGATCCAGTCGGTGGCGTCCCGCATCGCCCACACCCGGGCGTCCGTGCCCAGGTGGGTGGCCTTCGCGACCCGCATGCCGGGGCTCGCGGCCACCGCCAGGTCGGTCACCCGGCGCGGCATGCCGTGCGCGGCCACCCCGCAGACCACGGAGCCGTAGCTGTGGCAGAACAGCGACAGGGGCGCGGCGCCGGGCAGCGCCCGCAGCAGCGCGTTCAGCCGGACGGCGCCGTCCTCGGCGCGCATCGCGGTGGCCGCGTCGACGCCGAGTCCGTTGGGCGAGGTGTAGTCGGCCCAGGCGATCACGGCCGTACGGGTCGTGGGGCTCTGGGTGCGCTCCGCCGCGTACAGCGCCTTGGCCATGCCGACCGGCGCCGAGTACGGGCTGTACGTCTTCTGGAAGGTGAGCAGGTCGGTGTCGACGCCGGGGACGACGACCGAGATCCGCTGCGCCTTGCGGAGACTGCCGAACACCTCGGCGATCCGGCCCGGGCCCGCGGGGTCGAAGGCCAGGATGTGCCGGCCCTTGGTCAGCAGTGCCTCGAAGCGGTGCATACGACGGCCCGCCTGCTGCTGGCCGGCGGGCGTGAGCCTGGTGTCGTGCATGCGTTTCTGCTCGGCCTTGCGCGCCTCGTCGAGGGCGATGCGGTTGGCGCGGTAGCGCAGTTCGACCGGGGCGCCGTTCATGTTGCCGACCGCGAGCGGGTACCGGTGCGCCAGCCGGACCCGCTCCTGCGCGCTGAGCGAGGCGAAGAACCGGGTGAGCGCGGCGGGGGCCGCATGCGGGTCGGGCAGCCGGCGGCCGTGCACGCTGCCGTGCTCCCACGCCGTGAGCGAGGCCTGCAGGGGGCCCGCCTCGCGGTGGCTGCGCAGTGCGGTCCAGCCGGTGGTCGCGAGCATCACGAACACGACGGCCAGCGCGAGCAGCGCGCGCCAGACGTTGAGTTGCGGGGAGGTGTCGAAGGAAGTCACTGGGAGGACACACTAGGAGAACGAGAGGGTCTCGCGGTAACCGAGTGACGGGTATCACGTTTCGGCGGACGCGGCGGCTTCAGCCCGCTCGCCAGCTCCCGACCAGCTCGGGTCCCACCAGGTCCAGATAGGACCTGGTGAGGTCGCGTATCGCCGTGACGCTGACATCGTCGCCCGCGGACCATGTGCGCCCGGTGACCCTTATCACCGCGCCGAACACGGCCACCAGGAGGCGTGGGCGCGGGTCCGTCTCGACGTCCACCCCCTCGCGCTCGGCGAGCAGCCGTGCCAGCGCCTCCTCCGTCTCCACGGAGCGGCGCAGATGGGCGGCGAGCAGCGCGGGCGTCGACTCGATCACCCGGAACATGCGCAGATACGTCTCGACCGGGACGACGGAGGCGACGGCCTCGTTCAGGGTTTCCCAGCCCTCCAGCACGGCCTGGCGCAGCGCCTCCAGCGGGGGCTCGCACGGCGGGCGCTCGCGCACCGCCTGGAGGAAGTGGGCCTCGGTGATCTCCTGGATGGCGAAGGCCGCTTCCTCCTTTCCGGGGAAGTACCGGAAGAATGTGCGCTGCGACACCTCGACGGCGTCGGCGATCTCGTCGACGGTCGTCTGTTCGTACCCCTGGGTGGTGAACAGGTCGAGTGCGGCGTGCAGCAGGGCGTCCCGGGTGCGACGCTTCTTGCGCTCGCGCAGCGTCTCCACGGGGCTCCTCCACCTCTGGGCGCCTCTTTGGGCGAACCGTTCTCCCAGTTCAGGCTATATGTGAGTGACATGACAGTTACCGACTTGTGAATTGGTTTGTCAATTGTCAGCCGCTGTCATTAGCCTCGAAGGTATGACTAGTCAGACCACCATCGACGCGGCGGGGTCGGGGGACAAGGCGGACCGGGTTCCGTCGGACCCGTCGGTCCAGGCCCCGGCCGCAGGCCTGCGCGGCCATCCGTGGCTCACGCTCATCACCGTCGCCGTAGGGGTCATGATGGTGGCCCTCGACGGCACCATCGTGGCCATCGCCAACCCGGCGATCCAGAAGGACCTCGGCGCGACCTTCGCCCAGGTCCAGTGGATCACCAACGGCTACTTCCTCGCACTCGCGGTCTCCCTGATCACCGCGGGCAAGCTCGGTGACCGCTTCGGTCACCGGCAGACCTTTCTGATCGGCGTCGTCGGCTTCGCCGCCGCATCGGGCGCCATCGGCCTGTCCGACAGCATCGGTCTTGTCGTCACCTTCCGTGTCTTCCAGGGCCTGTTCGGCGCGCTGCTGATGCCGGCCGCGCTCGGCCTGCTGCGGGCCACCTTCCCGGCCGAGAAGCTCAACATGGCGATCGGCATCTGGGGCATGGTCATCGGTGCCTCCACCGCGGGCGGCCCGATCCTCGGCGGTGTCCTGGTCGAGCACGTCAACTGGCAGTCGGTGTTCTTCATCAACGTGCCGGTCGGCATCCTCGCCCTCGTCCTCGGTGTGCTGATCCTCAGGGACCACCGGGCCGAGAACGCGCCGCGTTCCTTCGACATCCCCGGCATCGTCCTGCTGTCCGGTGCGATGTTCTGCCTCGTCTGGGCGCTCATCAAGGCGCCGGAGTGGGGCTGGGGCGCCGGCTTGACGTGGGCGTTCATCGCCGGTTCTGTGCTGCTCTTCGGGCTCTTCTCCTTCTGGGAGACGAGGGTGAAGGAGCCGCTGATCCCGCTCGGCCTGTTCCGCTCCATCCCGCTGTCGGCGGGTGTGGTGCTGATGGTCCTCATGGCCATCGCCTTCATGGGCGGCCTGTTCTTCGTCACGTTCTATCTCCAGAACGTGCACGGCATGAGCCCGATCGACGCCGGTCTGCACCTGCTCCCGCTCACCGGCATGATGATCGTCGGCTCCCCGCTCGCCGGCGCCATGATCACCAAGCTGGGCCCGCGGATCCCGCTCGCGGGTGGCATGGCCGCCACCGCGATCGCCATGTACGGCATGTCGACGCTGGACACCGACACCGGCAGCGCTGTGATGTCGATCTGGTTCGCCCTGCTGGGCCTCGGCCTCGCGCCCGTCATGGTCGGCGCCACCGAGGTCATCGTCGGCAACGCCCCGATGGAGCTGTCCGGTGTGGCCGGCGGTCTCCAGCAGGCCGGGATGCAGATCGGCGGCAGCCTCGGGACGGCGGTGCTGGGTGCCGTGATGGCGTCCAAGGTCGACAGCGCACTGCCGGGCAACTGGACGGACGCGGGGCTGCCGAAGCTCTCGTCCGAACAGCTCGCCCAGGCGTCCGAGGCGGTACAGGTGGGGGTGGCCCCGGTGCCCGAGGGCACGCCCGCGGCCGTCGCCGGGAAGATCACCGCCGTCGCGCACGACACGTTCATCTCCGGCATGAGCCTGGCCTCTTTGGTCGCCGCGGGCGTGGCGATCGTCGCCGTCCTGGTCGCGTTCCTGACCAAGCGCGGCGAAAACGCGGAGGCAGGCGCGGGCGTGGGCCACATCTAACCAGTTCACCCCCTCACCCGCACCGCGCTACCGCAGCAAAACACCCCCGCGCCCCGTCAGGGGCGCGGGGAACGCCGCGAGAACCCCCAACACTCCCGCACGGGAAGGCCGGCGGTTGGCGCCCCGTTAGGGGCGCGGGGAACGGCGCGACAAGCCACAACGCTCCCGCACGGGAAGGCCGGGGGTCGGCGCCCCGTTAGGGGCGCGGGGAACGGCGCGACAAGCCACAACGCTCCCGCACGGGAAGGCCGGGGGTCGGCGCCCCGTCAGGGGCGCGGGGAACGGCGCGAGAACCACAACGCTCCCGCACCCCAAAGGCCGACCCCCGCCCCGAAACACGACCCCACTGCTAAGCCGGCGGAGCCAACTGGTAACGGTCGACCGCCTGCTTCAGCACCGACCGGTCGACCTTCCCCTCCCGCCCCAACTCGGTCAGCACCGCCACCACGATCGACTGCGCGTCGATGTGGAAGAAGCGCCGCGCCGCCTCCCGGGTGTCGGCGAAGCCGAACCCGTCCGCGCCCAGCGACTGATACGTCCCCGGCACCCACCGCGCGATCTGGTCCGGCACCGACCGCATCCAGTCGGACACGGCCACGAACGGCCCCTCCGCACCGCCGAGCTTCCGCGTGACGTACGGCGTGCGCTGCTCCTCGTCCGGATGGAGCAGGTTGTGCTCCTCGCACGCCACCGCCTCCCGCCGCAGCTCGTTCCAGGAGGTCGCCGACCAGACGTCCGCGCGGACGTTCCACTCCTCGCCGAGGATCCGCTGCGCCTCCAGCGCCCACGGCACCGCGACGCCGGACGCCATGATCTGCGCCGGGATCGAGCCCGCCGTGCCCTCGCCGATCCTGTGGATGCCCTTCAGGATGCCTTCGACGTCCACGTTCGCCGGCTCGGCCGGGTGCCGGATGGGCTCGTTGTAGACGGTGAGGTAGTAGAAGACGTCCTCGCCGTGCGGGTGCTCGGCGTCAGCGCCGTACATGCGGCGCAGCCCGTCCTGCACGATGTGCGCGATCTCGTACCCGTAGGCCGGGTCGTAGGCCACGCACGCCGGGTTGGTGGAGGCGAGCAGCTGGGACTGGCCGTCCGCGTGCTGCAACCCCTCTCCGGTCAGGGTGGTACGCCCGGCGGTCGCGCCCAGTACGAAACCACGCGCCAGCTGGTCGGCCATCTGCCAGAACTGGTCACCGGTGCGCTGGAAACCGAACATCGAGTAGAAGACGTAGACGGGGATCAGCGGCTCGCCGTGGGTCGCGTACGCGGAGCCCGCCGCGATCAGCGAGGCCGTGCAGCCCGCTTCCGAGATGCCGTCGTGCAGCATCTGGCCGGTCGGCGACTCCTTGTAGGCGAGGAGCAGATCCCGGTCGACCGACTCGTACTGCTGGCCGAGCGGGTTGTAGATCTTCGCGCTCGGGAAGAAGGAGTCCATGCCGAACGTGCGGTACTCGTCCGGTGCGATCAGCACGAACCGCCGGCCGATCTCCTTGTCCCGCATGAGGTCCTTCAGCAGCCGTACGAACGCCATGGTGGTGGCGACGGACTGCTGTCCGGAACCCTTCTTCACGGTCGCGTACGTCGCGTCGCCCGGCAGTGCGAGCGGCTTCGAGCGCACGACCCGGGTCGGCACATAGCCGCCGTGCCCCTTGCGCCGGTCGTGCATGTACTGCATCTCCTCGGTGTCCCGGCCGGGGTGGTAGTACGGCGGCGGGCCGGACTCCAGCTCACGGTCGGAGATCGGCAGGTGCAGCCGGTCACGGAAGTGCTTGAGGTCGTCGACCGTCAGCTTCTTCATCTGGTGCGTGGCGTTGCGGCCCTCGAAGTTGGGGCCCAGCGTCCAGCCCTTGATCGTCTTGGCCAGGATCACCGTCGGCTGGCCCTTGTGCGCCTTGGCCGCGGAGAACGCCGCGAAGATCTTCCGGTGGTCGTGACCGCCGCGGCCCAGGTGCAGGATCTGGTCGTCGGTCATGTTCTCGACCATCGCGCGCAGCCGGTGGTCGTCGCCGAAGAAGTGCCGGCGGATGTATGCGCCGGACTCGGTGGCGTACGTCTGGAACTGGCCGTCCGGGGTGGTGTTCATCTTGTTGACCAGCACGCCGTCGCGGTCCTGGGCGAGCAGCGGGTCCCAGGTGCGGTCCCAGACCAGCTTGATCACATTCCAGCCGGCGCCCCGGAAGACCGACTCCAGCTCCTGGATGATCTTGCCGTTGCCGCGCACCGGGCCGTCCAGCCGCTGGAGGTTGCAGTTGACGACGAAGGTGAGGTTGTCCAGGCCCTCACGCGCGGCGATGGTCAGCTGGCCGAGTGATTCCGGCTCGTCCATCTCGCCGTCGCCGAGGAACGCCCACACGTGCGATCCGGAGGTGTCGGCGATGCCGCGCGCCTCCATGTAACGGTTCATCCGGGCCTGGAAGATCGCGGCGAGCGGGCCGAGGCCCATGGAGACCGTCGGGAACTCCCAGAAGTCCGGCATGGAGCGGGGGTGCGGATAGCTGGACAGCCCGTTGGGGTACTTCGACTTCTCCTGGCGGAAGCCGTCGAGCTGCGTTTCGGTGAGCCGGTCGAGCAGGTACGCGCGCGCGTAGATGCCGGGGGAGGCATGGCCCTGGAAGAAGACCTGGTCGCCGCCGCGGCCGTCGTCCTTGCCGCGGAAGAAGTGGTTGAAGCCCACGTCGTACAGCGAGGCGGAGGAGGCGAAGGTGGCGATGTGGCCGCCGACGCCGATGCCGGGGCGCTGTGCGCGGGAGACCATCACGGCCGCGTTCCAGCGGGTCGCGTTGAGGATCTTGCGTTCGATTTCCTCGTTGCCCGGGAAGAACGGCTCGTCCTTGGTCGCGATGGTGTTGACGTAGTCCGTGCTGCGCATCTCGGGCACGGCCACCCGCTTTTCGCGGGCCCGTTCGATCAGGCGGAGCATCAGGTAGCGCGCCCGCTCCCGGCCGCGCTCGTCGACGGCGGCGTCGAGGGAGTCGAGCCACTCCTGGGTTTCCTCGGGATCGAAGTCAGGAACCTGACTCGGAAGGCCGCCAATGATGATCGGGTTGCGATCGGATCCGGAAGCCACGCTGTTCCTTACCTGTCGAAGGGCTGCTGTGTCTGGCTCTGCCTGCCAACATCGTGTACCTCGGCAAGGCGTACGTCACCTCCACCGTGCGGCGTGGAGGCGCCCGTCCGGCCCCTGGCCACCTCGTATTCCGGGCGGTCCAGTCGAAACGCAACGATACGCCTCAGGGTGTACGGTGCGTGGCAAAGCTGTTCGATGGCCGTATAGGCGGATGATTCCGAACGAGGCAAACCGGGCACAAGGGTGTGGTGTGCGGTCGAGTGCCGCGCGATACGGTGCCAGGAGTTGCGTCGACACGGCCGGGATCGTCACCGTTTCGGCGGTCTGAACGGCCGGGTACTTGCGCGATCCGCCCCGCCCGTGTGGACTACGGCCAATGCTTCGCGCACGCGCGTGGCTGAGTCATTCACCGAAACATGATCAGGAGGCAACCCGTGAGCGCGACCGCGGACCACGCGGAGGAGCGGACGAGCCCTGCCGCAAGGCTGGGGTTCCAGCCCGAGCAGGTGGTCCAGGAGATCGGCTACGACGACGACGTCGACCAGGAGCTCCGCGAGTCCATCGAGGAAGTCATCGGCAGCGACCTGGTGGACGAGGAGTACGACGACGTGGCCGACGCCGTGGTGCTGTGGTTCCGCGACGACGACGGCGACCTGACGGATGTGCTGGTGGACGCCACCACATACATCGAGGAGGGTGGCGCGATCCTGCTTTTCACGCCGAAGACCGGCCGTTCGGGGTACGTGGAGCCGAGTGACATCTCCGAAGCCGCGACGACGGCGGGGCTGTCGGCCTCGAAGAGCGTCAGCGTGGGCAAGGACTGGAGCGGCTCGCGTCTGGTGACGCCGAAGGCCGCCAAGACCAGGAAGTAGGCCGCCTCATCCCGTACGCGGGACGGGCCGGGCCCGCCCCGGCCCGTCCGCCGCACCCCGGTGATCGCTGCGTAGGGTGGTCTCACCCGAACAGCCCCACCGAAGGGACACAGGACGATGGCGATCCAGGTCGGCGACAAGGCGCCCGACTTCGAACTCAAGGACAACCACGGCCGCACCGTGCGGCTCTCGGACTTCCGCGGCGAGAAGAACGTGGTGCTCCTCTTCTACCCCTTCGCCTTCACCGGAGTGTGCACCGGCGAGCTGTGCGAACTGCGCGACAACCTGCCGACGTTCGTCAACGACGACACGCAGCTGCTCGCCGTCTCCAACGACTCCATCCACACCCTGCGCGTCTTCGCCGAGCAGGAGGGTCTGGAGTACCCGCTGCTCAGCGACTTCTGGCCGCACGGCGAGGCCTCGCGCGCGTACGGCGTCTTCGCCGAGGACAAGGGCTGCGCCCTGCGCGGCACCTTCATCATCGACAAGGACGGGGTCGTGCGCTGGACCGTCGTCAACGCCCTGCCCAACGCGCGTGACCTGGACGAGTACGTGCGGGCGCTCGGCGCCCTGTGACGCGGCCCCCCGCCACCGATACCGTCGATTCTTCGGTTCCAGGGCCTGCGGGGGGCGGGAACCCGTCACTAGGATCGACTCGTTGATCCGGTATCCGACGCACTACGGGGCTCCCCGCCCCCGGACACATATGGAGGACTCGTGGGAGTCAGCCTCAGCAAGGGCGGCAACGTATCACTGACCAAGGAGGCCCCGGGCCTGACCGCTGTCCTCGTCGGTCTGGGCTGGGACGTCCGCACCACCACCGGCACCGACTTCGACCTCGACGCCAGCGCACTGCTGCTGAACGGGTCGGGCAAGGTCGGCAGCGACCAGAACTTCGTCTTCTTCAACAACCTCAAGAGCCCGGACGGCTCGGTGGAACACACCGGTGACAACATCACCGGTGAGGGCGAGGGCGACGACGAGGTCATCAAGGTCAACCTCGCGTCGGTCCCGGCCGACGTGGACAAGATCGTCTTCCCGGTGTCGATCTACGACGCCGAGAACCGCCAGCAGTCCTTCGGCCAGGTGCGCAACGCGTTCATCCGCGTCGTCAACCAGGCCAACCAGCAGGAGATCGCCCGTTACGACCTCAGCGAGGACGCCTCCACCGAGACCGCCATGGTCTTCGGCGAGCTGTACCGGCACGGTGCGGAGTGGAAGTTCCGCGCCATCGGCCAGGGCTACGCCTCGGGCCTGCGCGGCATCGCGCAGGACTTCGGCGTCAACGTCTGAGATTGTGACCCGTTCCGTCCGGCGCCGCCGCCCCGCCCGGGGCCGGCGCCGGACGCGCAGGACAACCGAACGGCTCCACCCAGGGGAGGACCAGCAACATGGGCGTCACACTCGCCAAGGGGGGCAATGTCTCCCTCTCCAAGGCCGCACCGAACCTCACCAACGTCCTGATCGGACTCGGCTGGGACGCGCGGTCCACCACCGGCGCCGACTTCGACCTGGACGCCAGCGCGCTGCTGTGCCAGAGCGGCCGGGTCCTCGGCGACGAGTGGTTCGTCTTCTACAACCAGCTGAAGAGCCCGGACGGCTCGGTGGAGCACACCGGTGACAACCTCACCGGCGAGGGCGAGGGCGACGACGAGAGCATCCTGGTCGACCTGCCGAAGGTCCCGGCCCACTGCGACAAGATCGTCTTCCCCGTCTCGATCCATATGGCGGACGAGCGCGGCCAGACCTTCGGCCAGGTCTCCAACGCCTTCATCCGCGTCGTCAACCAGGCCGACGGCCAGGAACTCGCACGGTACGACCTCAGCGAGGACGCCTCCACCGAGACCGCCATGATCTTCGGCGAGCTGTATCGCTACCAGGGCGAGTGGAAGTTCCGTGCAGTGGGACAGGGGTACGCGGCGGGGCTTCGGGGCATCGCTCTAGACTTCGGAGTCAACGTTTCGTAAAGCCGAGTACGGCGCGGGGGAGACCCCTCCCCCAGACTGCGTCTGGGTGGGGACCCCCAACACACGATGGGGTAGCCAGTGGTTCTCAAAACCTTCGGCTGGTCGTTCGCGGTCACCGCGCTCGGCCTGGTCGCTGCGGTCTTCTACGGGGGGTGGACCGGATTCGGTATCGTGGCGATCCTGTCCATCCTCGAAATCTCGCTGTCGTTCGACAATGCCGTGGTCAACGCCGGCATCCTGAAGAAGATGAACGCCTTCTGGCAGCGGATCTTCCTCACGGTCGGCGTTCTCATCGCGGTGTTCGGTATGCGGCTGGTCTTCCCGGTCGTGATCGTCGCGATCAGCGCGAAGATGGGCCCCATCGAGGCCGTCGACCTCGCGCTCAACAACAAGGACCGCTACCAGGAACTGGTGACTGACGCCCACCCGGCGATCGCCGCCTTCGGTGGCATGTTCCTGCTGATGATCTTCCTCGACTTCCTCTTCGAGGAGCGCGACATCCAGTGGCTGCGCTGGATCGAACGGCCGCTGGCCAAACTCGGCAAGGTCGACATGCTGTCGGTCTGCATCGCGCTGGTCGTCCTGCTCGTCACCGCCTTCACCTTCGCCACCCACGCCCATCAGCACGGCGGCGCCCATGTCGACAAGGCCCAGACCGTCCTGATCTCCGGTATCGCCGGCCTGATCACCTACATGGTCGTCGGCGGCCTGTCCGGCTTCTTCGAGGACCGCCTCGAAGAAGAGGAGGAACGCGAACACGACGAAGAGGAGGAGGCCGCGCGCACCGGAAAGAAGCGCTCGGCCGTCGCCCTGGCCGGCAAGGCCGCGTTCTTCATGTTCCTCTACCTGGAGGTCCTGGACGCGTCCTTCTCCTTCGACGGCGTGATCGGCGCGTTCGCCGTCACCAACGACATCGTGCTGATGGCCCTCGGCCTGGGCATCGGCGCGATGTACGTCCGGTCGCTGACCGTCTACCTGGTCCGCCAGGGCACCCTCGACGACTACGTCTACCTGGAGCACGGCGCCCACTACGCGATCGGCGCGCTGGCCGTGATCCTCATGGTCACCATCCAGTACCAGATCCACGAGGTCATCACCGGTCTGGTCGGCGTCGTCCTGATCGCCGCCTCCTTCTGGTCCTCCGTGCGCCGCAACCGCGCCCTCGCCGCGGCCGAGGGCGGCACCGGCTCGGACGAGAAGACCGAGGTCCCGTCCGGGGTGTGACACCCCGGCCGGTGAGGAACGCTCTGTGCGGGGCGGCCGACGCGCTCGGCCGCCCCGGCACAGGCCGGGCATGAGTACTGGGGGCGGGAATGGGCTTCTTCGACGGGCTGCTGGGCGGGCGCGCGGCCGACTTCGACTCGGGCAGCGCCGCCACCAACTCCATCCAGCTCACCAAGCGGCACCAGCAGGTGTCCCTGTCCAAGCAGGACGCGGCCACCGGGCATCTGCGGGTCAACCTGGCCTGGCGGATGCGGACGTCCGACATCATGGGCGGCGTCGAACGCACCAGTCTGTTCCGGCACCCCTTCAAGGCACTGAAACCCCCGGAGATCCTGGGCCACGGGCAGAGCATGGTCAACGTCGACCTCGACCTGGGCTGCCTGTATGAGCTGGCCGACGGCACGAAGGGGGTCGTACAGCCGCTCGGCGGCTACCTCGGCGACATCAACGCACCGCCGTACGTCAAGCTGAGCGGCGACGACCGGTTCGGTTCGGCGTCCGGCGAGACGATGTACGTCAATCTGGACCACCGCGAGAACATCAAGCGGCTGCTGGTGTTCGTGTACATCTACGACCAGACACCGGCGTTCGACCGCACGCACGCGATCGTCACGCTCTATCCGAGCAACGGTCCGCGGATCGAGATAGGCCTGGACGAGCGGCACCCGCAGGCACGCTCCTGCGCCGTGGTGATGATCGAGAACATCAAGGGCGAACTGGTCGTCCGACGCGAGGTCCAGTTCGTCTACGGCTTCCAGGGAGAACTGGACCGCCTATACGGCTGGGGCCTCCAATGGGGCAGAGGCCACAAAACCCAACCAGGCCACTAACCGCCCCAAAGGGGCGCGGGGAACTGCGCGCCAAGCCACGACGGCGCCGCAGCCGCCGACGACCAACCGAGGCACCCCAGTGGGCGCACCGCCACAGCAGTGGCCGCACCGCCACAGCAGTGGCCGCACCCCGCCACACCGCTAGCGTACGAACTGCGGCCCCTGCGGCGGCAACCGCACATCCGGCGGAGCAGCACTCACCGGCGCGGTCACAGCCACCGCCGGCGGATACCCGTACGCCGGCTGGGGCGACCCCACCTGCGGATACCCGTACGCAGGCTGCACCGGCACGGTCGAAGGCACCGTGGACGGCTGCTCGGGCGGCAGCGGCCGAGACACCTCCAAAGGAGCAGGCGCCGCCGCTTCCTCCTCCGCCGCCTCCGACTCGTCCACCGAGATACCGAAGTCCGTGGCCAGCCCCTTCAGCCCGTTGGAGTAACCCTCGCCCAGGGCGCGGAACTTCCACCCCTCGCCACGGCGGTACAGCTCGCCGCAGATCAGCGCCGTCTCCGCCCCGGTCTCCGGCTTCACATCGAAGTGCGCCAGCGCCTCACCGTCGGCCGCCGTCGCGTCGTACAGCAGGATGCGCAGGGACCGTACGCGGTCGAAGGCGACGCCGTCCGCCGAGGCGACCAGCAGAATTCGGCCCACCCCGGGGTCGACTCCCGAGAGGTCTGTCTGGATCGTGTCGGTGAGGCCCTCGGCGACCCGCTTCTTGCCGAGCCGCCACACCGTCCCCGACGGATGCCGGGGCTGGTTGTAGAAGACGAAGTCCTCGTCGGAACGCACACGACCGCCGGGGCCGAGGAGCAGCGCCGAGGCGTCGATGTCGGGGACCCCCTGCCCGGGGGACCAGCGCAGCACGGCCCGCACGGTCGTGGCCTCCAGCGGGACGTTCGACCCTTTCAGCATCGCGTGCGTCATGCGGTCATCCTGCCCTCTCGGCCCTGGTCACGACAACGCGGGGGGTGGCCGTGGTCGACATCGTCGAGTTACCTGAAATTCATGCCCGGCGGGAACCTAGGGCATGGATCCCTACGTACTATTACCGGCCACCCCAACACGGAACCCACAGGCCCACCTTGCGCCCCCGGGGGAGTTATATGCGTCATTTCGGGCACATCGCCCCTGAGGTGCGACGGCGCCTCTTCCATCAGGAGCCGTGCGAGTTCACCGCCGACTCCGCGGCCCGGCTGCTCTCCGCAGGCCTGGGCGCCACGCTGTACAGCCCGGCCACCCGGCCGCGGCTGGCCGACGACATCGTCAAGCAGGCCGGACTCGGTGTGGCCTCGATGGTGCTGTGCCTGGAGGACTCGATCGACGACGCGGACGTCGTGGCCGGCGAGGAGAACCTGGTCCGGCAGTTCGCCGACCTGGCGTCCCGTCGGGGCGCGCAGCTGCCGCTGCTGTTCATCCGGGTCCGCCACCCCGAACAGATCCCCGACCTGGTACGGCGCCTGGGCCCGAGCATCCGGCTGCTGTCCGGCTTCGTCCTGCCGAAGTTCACCGAGGAGCGCGGCATCCCCTTCCTGGAGGCGCTGACCGGCGCCGAGGCGGCCAGCGGCAGGCGACTGTTCGCCATGCCGGTCCTGGAATCACCCGAACTGCTGTACCGGGAGTCACGGGTGGAGACCCTGGAGGGCATCCTGCGCGCGGTCGACAAGTACCGCGACCGGGTGCTTGCCCTGCGTCTCGGCGTGACCGACTTCTGCTCCTCCTACGGACTGCGCCGGCCGCCCGACATGACGGCGTACGACGTCCAGATCGTCGCCTCCGTGATCGCCGACGTGGTCAACATGCTGGGCCGGGCCGACGGCACCGGCTTCACGGTCACCGGACCGGTGTGGGAGTACTTCCGGGTCCCGGAGCGCATGTTCAAGCCGATGCTGCGCCGCAGCCCCTTCCTGGAGGGGCAGGCCGTCGAGCTGCGCGAACGGCTCATCGAGCACGCGATGGACGGACTGCTGCGGGAGATCTCCCTGGACCAGGCCAACGGCCTGCTCGGCAAGACCTGCATCCATCCTTCCCATGTGCTCCCCGTACACGCGCTGTCCGTGGTCAGTCACGAGGAGTTCAGCGACGCCCAGGACATCCTGCGCCCGGACCGGGGCGGCGGGGGCGTGCTCCGGTCGGCGTACACCAACAAGATGAACGAGGTGAAGCCGCATCGCGCCTGGGCCGAGCGGACCCTGCTGCGCGCCGAGATGTTCGGCGTGGCGCATGAGGACGTCGGCTTCGTCGAGTTGCTGGCCGCCGGAATACCCGGCTGAGCGCCCGCGGCACAAGGAACCCATGAACCCCATGAATCCCACTCCCACGGTCTGGTCCGGCAGCTGGGTCGCCGAGCGGCTGGGCGTCGAGCTTTCGGGCGACGACACCCTGACGGACATGCTCGGGCTCGCGCTGCGTCGCAACCCCAAGCGGGCGCATCTGCTCGTCTCCAACGTGCTCGGCAAGCACGTGCCGCAGTCGCCGGCCGTGGTCTACGGCCACGGGGTCGCCCTCGGCCGGCGGGTGCGCGAGCTGCTGGGCGACGAGGAGGCCGCCGCCGCGGTCGTCCTCGGTTACGCGGAGACCGCCACCGGGCTCGGCCACTCGGTCGCCGACGGCCTGTACCTGGCCCCCTATCTGCACTCCACGCGCCGCCCGGTACCTGGCGTGGCACGGGCCGGCGGCTTCGAGGAGTCCCACTCGCACGCCACCTCGCATCTGCTGCTGCCGGAGGATCCGGCGCTGCTGGTCGGCGACGGCCCGCTGGTCCTCGTCGACGACGAGTTCTCCACCGGGAACACGGTGCTGAACACCATTCGTGATCTGCACGAACGCTATCCGCGTTCACGCTATGTGGTGGTCGCCCTGGTCGACATGCGCTCGCCGGCCGACGCCGCCCGGCTGGCGGACTTCGCCCGCGAGATCGGCGCCCGGGTGGACCTCGTCGCAGCGGCTTCGGGCACGGTACGCCTCCCGGCGGGCGTCCTGGAAAAGGGCCGCGCCCTGGTCGCCCATCACGAGCCCACCACACCCGACGGCACAGCCGCCGACGCCCCCGGCGCACCCATTCGGAGTGGGCGGATCGAGGTGCGCTGGCCGCACGGGCTGCCCGACGGGGGGCGGCATGGCTTCACGCCCGCGCACCGGGCCCGCCTGGAGCGGGCCCTGCCGGCCATGGCCGCCCGCGTCGCCGAGGCACTGCCCGCCGACGCCCGGCGCGTCCTGGTCCTCGGCTTCGAGGAACTGATGTACGCGCCGCTGCGGCTCGCCCGCGAACTGGAGCAGGTCGTCACCGCCGAGGTCCGCTACTCCACCACCACCCGCTCGCCCGTCCTCGCCGTCGACGACCCCGGCTACGCGATACGCAGCCGCATCGTCTTCCCCGCCCACGACGACCCGGCCGACGGCCCCGGCGAGCGCTACGCGTACAACGTGGCGGGCGGCGGCTTCGACGCCGTCGTCGCGGTCGTCGACTCGGTCGCCGACACCCCCGAACTGCACGCCCCCGACGGCCTGCTGGCCCTGCTCGGCGAGCACAGCCCGCACGTCCTGCTCGCCGTCGTACCGTCGTACGTCCCCGAGCCCCTGTACGTCCCCGCCTCCTGCGAGGAGAGATCCGCCATGCTGTCCGAGCCCCTTCGCGGCCCCGCCTTCTCCTCGTACGCACCCGACGAGGTCGGCTGGCTGCTCCAGGACCTCTCGGACGTGACCCTGGAGGCGCCGACCGAGGAGCGCGAGGAGGCCATCCAGAGCGGCGGGGCCCACTACGCCGAGTCGCTGCCGGTGGAGTACCAGCCGAGCGCGCAGTACCAGGAGCTGTTCCACCAGGCCCTCGACGCCTCCGCCGCACGGCTGGCACGGGCGGTCGGCGTCGTCACCGAGACGGTGATCGCCGAGCGGTCCCCGCGCCCCGTCCTGGTCTCCCTGGCCCGCGCGGGCACCCCCGTCGGCGTGCTGATGCGCCGCTGGGCCCGGTTCCGGCACGGACTCGACCTGCCGCACTACGCCGTCTCCATCGTGCGCGGCCGTGGCATCGACGCGAACGCGCTGCGCTGGCTGGCCGCCCACCACGACCTGCAGGACGTCGTCTTCGTCGACGGCTGGACCGGCAAGGGCGCCATCACCCGCGAACTCGCCGACGCTGTCAGGGAGTTCGAGGAAGCCGAGGGCATCACCGGCTTCGACCCGGAGATCGCGGTGCTGGCCGACCCCGGCGCGTGCGTACGGACCTACGGCACCCGCGAGGACTTCCTCATCCCGTCCGCCTGCCTCAACTCCACGGTCTCCGGCCTGATCTCGCGTACGGTCCTGCGCGCCGACCTCGTCGGACCGCACGACTACCACGGCGCGAAGTTCTACCGCGAACTCGCCGGCTCGGACCTGTCGGTGGCCTTCCTGGACGCCGTCTCCGCACGCTTCCCCGAGGTCGCGGACCCGGTGGCCGCCGCCGTGAAGGAGCTGGCCGCCGCCGACCGCACCCCGAGCTGGGCGGGCTGGGCCGCCGTCGAGCGCATCAGCGAGGAGTACGGCATCCACGACGTGAACCTGGTCAAACCCGGTGTGGGCGAGACCACCCGGGTGCTGCTGCGCCGGGTGCCGTGGAAGATCCTCGCCCGGTCCGGCGCGGGCCCCGACCTGGACCATGTGCGGCTGCTGGCCGAACAGCGCGGCGTACCCGTCGAGGAGGTCGACGAACTCCCTTACACCTGCGTGGGTTTGATCCACCCCCAGTACACGCGGGGCGCCACCGGCGCCGACGGCAGGGCGGTGACGGTCTGATGCCGGTGCTCGTGGCGAGCGACCTCGACCGCACCCTGATCTACTCGGCGGCGGCCCTCGCACTGACCATGCCGGACGCCCGTGCGCCGCGGCTGCTGTGCGTGGAGGTGCACGAGAGCAGGCCGCTGTCGTACCTCACGGAGACCGCCGCCCAACTCCTCACCGAGTTGGGCGACGCGGCCGTGTTCGTGCCGACCACCACCCGCACCCGCAGGCAGTATCAGCGCATCAACCTGCCCGGCCCGGCGCCCGCCTACGCGGTCTGCGCCAACGGCGGGCACCTGCTGGTGGACGGCGTGTCCGACCCCGACTGGCACGCGCGGGTGCTGGCCCGGCTGGCGGCCGAGTGCGCCTCGCTGGACGAGGTCAGGCAGCACCTCGCCGACACCGCCGATCCCGCGTGGGTACGTAAGCACCGGGTCGCCGACGACCTGTTCGCCTATCTGGTGGTCGAGCGCGAGCTGCTGCCCGAGGACTGGGTGAAGGAACTCGCCGTGTGGGCCGAGAACCGGGGCTGGACGGTCTCCCTCCAGGGCCGCAAGATCTACGCCGTGCCGAAGCCGCTCACCAAGAGCGCGGCCGTGCGCGAGATCGCCCGCCGCACCGGTGCCGAGCTGACGCTGGCCGCCGGTGACTCCCTGCTCGACGCCGACCTGCTCCTTGCGGCCGACCGCGGCTGGCGGCCCGGCCACGGGGAACTGGCCGACTCCGGCTGGACGGCCCCCGCGGTCAGCACCCTCCCGGAGCGGGGGGTACTGGCCGGGGAACGCATCTTGCGCGAGTTCCTGCAAGCGGCACGGCACGCGTAACGGTCACGGGAGCCTGCCCGCTCCGGTGGGGGAGCGGCCTGGGTACGGGAGCGGCTCGGGTGGAGGGGCGGTCGGGTGGGGGGAACGGCTAGCCGCAGCATCCGCCGCCGCAGCAGCCACCGCCTCCGGCGCTCGGCCGGGGTGCGGAGGCCGGCGCGGACGCGGACGCCGAGCCGCCGACGGCCACGGTCGACAGGAGTTTCACCGTGTCGTCGTGGCCCGCGGGGCAGGCGGCGGGCGCGGCGGACTCCGCCATGGGGCGGCTCAGTTCGAAGGTGTCGCCGCAGCTCCGGCAGCGGTACTCGTAGCGAGGCATGCGCACAGGCTAGCCGCCGAGGCCGCCCGTCGGCAGTTACCGTTCGATTCCGAGCGCGGCAGCGTTGCGGCTGGGCCGGGGGCCGTCGGTCGTCTGCGGCTGCGTTGTGGCTGGTCGCGCCCGCGCGGCGGAGCCGCACGTCGATACAGCCCCGCGCCCCTTTGGGGCGTTGCCCTACGGGTGTTGGTGTCGCTGCTCCAGTTCCCGGGCGGCGGGGTGGCGGGCTCGCCAGTAGGGGTTGTCGTGGGGGAGGGTCGAGCTGACGCGGCCGTACATGCCGAAGACCATCAGCAGGAGGCCGACCACGAAGCTGAACAGGACGTTCTGGATGCGGAACGCGAGGAAATTGTACGGACTGTCCAGCAGGGCGAGGTTCAGGAAGCCGCTGAGCAGGAACAGGATGCCGAGGGTCATGTTCAGCGTGGACGCGAAGTTCCCGCCGATCACCATGCCGACGAACAGCAGCACCCCGACGCAGATCGACAGAACGCTGAGCGCACCGTTGGTGTTCAGACCCAGCGCGGTGTTCCCGCCGGTGTTGAAGAAGCCGATGTTGTCGGTCAGACCGAGGACGCCGAAGGCCAGCAGGAACAGGCCCATCAGGCCCGCGCCGATCCGGTAGATCAGATTCAGCCGGTGGTCGACGGGCAGGTGCTCGTCGAACCGGATCCGGCGGCGCGTCTCCGGCCGCATCGTATGTGAGGCCATCTCCGCCTCCCTGGGGCGTGTGCGGAGGCCATGCGTACCACCCAATATCCGCCCACCCCGCCCCCCGGGCAAATGCCGGTCAGTGACCGGGAGCGCCGCGCTCCTCGCGGATGCGGGAGACCACGCGGGCCACCGTCTGCCGCACCGCCTCCGTCTCGGTCAGGAAGTGCCAGTAGTCGGGGTGGCGCCCCTCCAGCGTGCCGATCGCCCGCGCCAGACGGGCCACCGCGTCGTCGAGCGGCCGGGCGTCCCGCGGGTCCGGCGTGGCCCGGCCCGCCATGGCCAGCCGCTGCGCGTCCCGGATCGCGAACCGGGTCCGCTCGATCTCCCGCTGCGGATCCTTCTGTACGGCGTTCAGCCGCGTCAGCCGGTCACCGGCCGCGGACACCGCCTCGTCCGTGGTGTTCAGCAGCGCCCGCGCGCTCGACAGCAGCGCCGTAGCGTCCGCCCAGCGCTGCGCGTCCCGGGCCGCCTGCGCATCGCGCAGCTTCAGCTCGGCCTGCCGTACGTTCTCGGCGGCCTGCGCCGGCACCTGCTGGAGGTCCTGCCAGCAGGCCGCCGCGAACCGGCGGCGCAACTCGCTCAGCACCGGGTCGACCTGCCCGGCCCGGGTGGTCAGGGCCTGCGCCCGGGTCCGCAGGCTCACCAGCCGGTGATCGATCTCGGCGGCCTGCTCGGGCCGCCGCTCCGCCTCGACCCGGATCGCCTCCGCGTCCCGCGCCACCCGCTCGGCCCGCTCCAGCGTCGGCTGCACCCCGTGCTGGCCGGCGCCCTGGTTCAGCCGGGTCAGTTCGGGGGAGAGCGCCGCGAGCCGGGCGGCGAGGTCGTCCGCCTTCAGTCCCGCGCCCCGGACGGCGTCCAGCGCGTTCGAGGCGGCGAGCAGCGCCTGCCGGGCCCGTTCCACGGCGGGCGCGAGCCGGGCCAGCTGGGTCTCGGCCTTGCCGAGCAGCGGTCCGAGCCCGTCGCCGAACCGGTCCAGCTCCTGCTTGACCCGGACCAGTTCCTCCTTGGCCGCGGTCAGCTCGCCGCGCGCCCGGGAGGCGACGGATGCCTCCAGGTCGTCCCGGTCCAGGTCATGCGCGTCGACGGCCTCGATATAGCGGTGGCTGGCCTCGTCGATGCGCCGGCCGAGCGCGTCGAAGTCGGAGACGGCACGCCGGGCCGCGGGGGAGTCGTCGACGGCCGTGATCGTCTCGATGGAGATCCTGAGGTCGCGCTGGGCCGTGTCCAGCTCGTAGAACGCGGCCGCCGCGGCGTCCTTCGCGGTCTGCGCCTGCGCCCGCTGGCTCTCCGCCCGCCCGCCGAACCAGCGCCGGGTGCCACCGCCGGCGAACGCGCCGGGCACCGCGAGGGCGACGAGCACGGGCAGGCTCATCAGGGTGAGGGCGTCCCGGAGGGCCGAGGGGCCGCGCCGGGGCCGTGCGAACGGCGGGTACGGCTGCGATGGTGTCGTCGCCGGTGTCGCCGTCACATCCCTCTCCCGTGCTGTGTTGCGTCCTCGGTGGTGTCATTCTCCCACCCACAGAGGACGAACACACGGGCCGTTCAGTTCGCGGTTCGCACCGTGATCTTCCCGTCCCGGGTACGGGCGTCCACCTGGCCGGGCACGGCGCGGAGACGGAGACGGACCGACCCGTCGAGAGAACCGCCCCGGACCGTGAGCGAGGACACCACCGGCCCACTACCGCATCGGCGGTGGGATAACCCCCGATACGGGTTTGCGGCGCACCGCCGTCGGCAATGTAGGCTGTCGACTCGTTCGGGGTGCGTAGCTCAGGGGTAGAGCGCCTGCCTTACAAGCAGGATGTCGGCGGTTCGAAACCGTCCGCGCCCACCGGTGAACGGTCCTTCGGAGGTGGCTCCGGGGGGCCGTTTTTGTGACCGTGGAGCGGGGCGCGTCCATCTGGACCCCCGTCTCGCGGGTCGGGCCGGGGCTTCGTCGGGTCCGGCCTAGCATCCGTGGACGTGGCAGACATCCCCGATCGGCTCATCGCACTGGAACGCACCGCCGAGGAAGAGCGGGCAAAACTCGCCGGGCTCGGCGGCGACGACTACGACGCACAGTGGCGCCGCTGGCGTACGGCGGCCGAGGCCGCGCAGGCGGCGATCACCGAGCACGCCAAGCAGACCGAGGCCAACCGGCACGAGGTGGAGCAGGCCGTGAAGAAAGCCGTCCGGCATGCCGAGGAGGACCCTGCGGAGTGAGCGGCCTCGGGTGACCACGGCCTCGGTCCCCGGGCCGCGGGCGCCGTGGGGCGGCCCGCTGTGCGCTCCCCCGCGCGCGGGGAGAGTGTGGAGACATGACCGGCGCGAAACCCGTGGTGATCTACCCGCCCGACGAGGAGGGCGGTCGGCGGGTGCGCGTGAACGGGGAGATCCTAGGGCGCGCGTTCAGCCTCCAGGACATCGCCCGCTTCATGCAGCAGGCGGGTTTGCAGGGCTGGGACGAGATGGACGTGGTGCGCTCCACGCTGATCGAGTGGCGGGGCGGCGGACCGGGCGTGTGGCGGCACTGACGGAACCGGTACGTCTCCCCTCGGCGTCGGGGGTTTCGTCGGGGCACCGCTCCGCGGCCTGAGAGGATCACGGGCGTCGTGTGCGTGCGGAGGAGGGGGCGTGGTGGTCGTACTGCTGGTGGGCGTCTTGGTGCTCGTCGTCGGCGGGTGCGTGTGTGTGGTGTGGGCGCAGCGCGGGGGGCCGCGCTGGGTCCGCGTCGTGGCCCATCTGACGCTCGGCGCGGGCGAGTTGCTGCGCGCCTCGGAGAAGCGTGGGCGGCGGCGTGGGCTGAACGGGTCGGGCGGTGACTGAGCGCTCCGCTGGGAGTGCCGTGGGGGGTCGTTGGTCGTCTGCGGCTGGGTTGTGGCTGGTCGCGCAGTTCCTCGCGCCCCTTTGGTTTGCGATCCGTCGTCGTTTGGCTGCGGCGTCGTCGTGGTTGCTCGCGCAGTTCCCCGCGCCCCTTCTGGGTGCGGCCCGTCGTTGGTCGTCTGCGGCTGGGTTGTGGCTGGTCGCGCCCGCGTGGCGGAGCCGCATATCGATACAGCCCCGCGTCCCTTTGGGGTGCGATCCGTTGTCGTTTGGCTGCGGCTGGGTTGTGGTTGGTCGCGTCCGCGTGGTGGAGGCGCATATTGATACAGCCTCGCGCCCCTTTGGGGTGTTTGTTAGTTGATGTGGATCTGGATTGTGCCGGTTTGTGTTTGTTCCGGGTGTACTCGGGTCAGGTCGGGCACCGTGATGTCCGGGTTGTGTTTTTGGGCGCGCGGGCCTACGCCCACGACCCGCATGCCCGCGGCGCGACCCGCGGCGATGCCCGCTCCGGAGTCCTCGAAGACCAGGCAGTCGGCGGGGTCGACGCCGAGTTCCGCGGCGCCCTTCAGGAAGCCCTCGGGGGAGGGCTTGCTCGCGCCGACCGATTCGGCGGTGACGCGTACGTCCGGCAGGTCAAGCCCGGCCGCGGCCATCCGCGCCGTGGACAGGGGTACGTCGGCGGAGGTCACAAGGGCGTGCGGCAGCCCGCGCAGGGCCCGTAGGAAGGCGCTCGCGCCGGGGATCTCGACCACGCCGTCCACGTCGGCGGTCTCCTCGGCGAGCATGCGGGCGTTGTCGGCGAGGTTCTGCTCGACGGGCCGGTCGGGCAGCAGGACGGCCATGGAGGCGTGTCCCTGGCGGCCGTGCACCACCGTCATCACGTCGTCGCCGTCCAGTCCGTGCCGCTCGGCCCAGCGCCGCCAGATGCGTTCCACGACGGCGTCGGAGTTGACGAGCGTGCCGTCCATGTCGAGCAGCAGGGCGCGGGCGGTGAGGACGGTGGGCGGCATGGGCGGCTCCAGGACGGCGGGCGGGTGGTGGGCGCCGGGGATGTCGGGTTCACCCCCGGAGGGACTGCGCCCCCCGGAGGGACAAGGCGGCCCCGCCCGCCGGTCAGGGAAAACGGGCGGGAGCCACTTTGTTTCCCCACGGTACAAAACGAAGGCGCCATCACGCCACCGCCGCGTCAACCGTTCACTCGGCGTTCAGCTCACCCGCGGGCCCGAGGGGCGCGGGGAGCCGCCCTTGAGTGACGGCCCAGGCCGCCTCGATCATCTGGAAGATCTCGTCCACCGCGGCCTCCGGCTCGGCCGCCTCGCGGGCCAGCGAAAAGGCGTCGATCGCGAACCTCGCGATCGTCCGGCAGGCCGTTGGGGTCTGTGACAGACCGGGATCGGCTGCGATGGCCGTGGCCAGCGACTCCGCATGGCGCAGCCTCATCGACTCCTCGTACTCCCGCAGAGCGGGTGACGCGTCGATCATGCGCCAGATCGGGGCGGCGCTGTCCGCCGTGCAGTGCCGCACCAGGGCCTGGATCTCACGGCGCAGTACGGGGATGAGCGGCTCGTGCGGTGCCCGGCCGGTGACCGCCTGTGTGAGGCGTTGCTCGAAGTCCTGGTCCTGCTCGAACACCAGGGCCTCTTTCGAGGCGAAGTGGGAGAAGAGCGTGGTGACGGCCACGTCCGCCTCGGCGGCCACCTCGCGGATGCCCACCGCGTCGTACCCGCGTTCCGTGAAGAGCCGCAGGGCGGTGTCGGCGATCTTCTGGCGGGTCGCGGCCTTCTTGCGCTCACGGCGTCCGGACGGCACGGTCATGCCCTGACGCTAGCAGATACAAAGGTGGAACGGTTTTTAAACCATAACCGTTAGTGTTACGGTCGGTCGCATGAAGAAAGTGAGCTTCGCCGAGTTCGGCGGTCCGGACGTTCTGCACCTCGTGGACGCCGAGGAGCCCCACGCGGGGCCCGGTCGGATACGTGTCGCCGTGCGGGCGGCGGGCGTGAACCCCTTCGACTGGCGGGTCCGTGAGGGCCAGTTCCAGCAGGTCCATCCGATCGAGTTGCCCGCCGGGGTCGGGCAGGACGCCGCCGGGGTGGTGGACGAGGTCGGCGAGGGCGTCGAAGGGGTCGAGGTCGGCGACCATGTGTTCGGCGAGGGTACCAGCACGTATGCCGAGTTCGCCGTGCTGTCGGCCTGGGCCCGTATGCCCGAGGGGCTGACGTTCGAAGAGGCGGCCGGGTATCCCTCCGTGGTGGAGACCGCGCTGCGCATCATCGGCCAGGTCGGTGTGCGGTCCGGGCAGACGCTGCTGGTCAGCGGTGCGTCCGGGGGAGTCGGATCGGCGGTGCTGCAGATCGCCCGCGACCGCGGCATCACGGTGATCGGTACGGCCGGTGCCGCGAACCAGGACTATCTGCGCAGCCTGGGTGCCCTCGCCACGTCGTACGGTGAGGGCTGGGTCGAGCGGGTGCGGCGGCTCGGCCGTGTCGACGCGGCTCTGGACCTGGCCGGCTCGGGCGTGATTCGCGAGCTGGTCGGGCTGACCGGGGATCCGCAGAAGGTGATCTCCATCGCCGATCTCGGTGCGCCGGAGCTGGGTGTCCGGTTCTCCGGTGTGGCCGGGAGCATGCCGGAAGCGCTCGCCGCGGCCGTCGGCCTCATCGCACGGGGAAAGCTCCACATCCCGGTGGAGAAGTCGTACACGCTCGGCGAGGCCGCGGCGGCGCACGCCGACAGCCAGGCCGGTCACACGCGCGGGCGCCGGGTCCTGGTCGTCTGAAAGCCGACCCGCGTGTGGTCCGAAAGCCGTGCGTCAGGGTGTCTTCGGGTGCGGGGCGTCGGCCGGACTGTCGTCTGCCGGACTGTCGTCTGCCGGACTGTCGTCTGCCGCGCCCGCGGACTCGGCCGGTGCGAGCGCGGCGAGGAGCCGCAGCTTCTCGTCGCTGTCGCTGTCCTTGTCGGGGTAGTAGACGACGAGGATGACGTCGTCCACGGGGAGTTTGTCGCGGTGCAGCCGTAGTTCACCGACGACGGGGTGGTGGACGGTGGTGGTGCCTCCGTCCATGGTGCGGACGTCGTGCCGGGCCCACAGGGTGCGGAACCGCTCGCTGGACAGGGCGAGTTCGCCGACGAGTTCGACGAACCGGGGGTTGTCGGTGTCGTCCCCGATGGTGGTGCGAAGGGCGGCGACGAAATCGGCGGTGGCTTTCGTCCAGTCCTGGTGGAAGGCCTGCTCCTCGGGGTCGAGGAGGAGGGAACGAAGCCGGTTCTGGCCGGGCCTGAGGCGCGGGGAGAGCGCGACCGCCATCGGGTTGGAGGCCAGCACGTCGAAGGCGCGTCCTTCGACGAACGCGGGAATCTGAAGGTGGGCGAGGAGCTGGTGCACCCGTGCCGGTACGTGCTCGGGTCGCTTGCGGCGCGGTGCCCTGGGGCGCGCCGCCGCGAGGCCGAGCAGATACGTACGCTCGACGTCGTCGAGGCGCAGGACGCGCGCGAGCGCATCGAGGACCTGGGGTGAGGGGTTCTTGTCGCGGCCCCGCTCCAGGCGCAGGTAGTAGTCGGCGCTGATGCCGGCGAGCAGGGCGACTTCCTCACGGCGCAGGCCCGGGACGCGGCGGTTGCCGCCGGCCGGGAGTCCCGCCTGCGCCGGGGAGACCAGCTCACGCCGGGCGCGTAGGTAGCCGCCGAGTCGGTTGTCGGATTCCTCGTCCTTCATAGCGCCACCGTAAAACGGCGCGCGGGTCTCAGCGGGGGCCCTGACAGGACCAGGGAAGACGGGGGCCCTGCCGCGCCCGGTGGTTGCCGTCAAGACTTGCGGCATCACCGTTTGAGAAAGGGAGGACCCGTCGTGGATCTCTCCAACCGCACCGTTCTCGTCGTCGGCGGCACCTCGGGCATCGGGCGGGAACTGGCCCGCCGGTTCGCCGCGGCCGGCAGCACCGTGGCCGTGGCCGGCCGTAACCCGCAGGCGCTCTCGGAGCTGGCCGGAGAAGGGTTCGGCACCTTCGGCGTCGATGTCACCGACGGTGACTCCGTCGTAGATGCCCGCGACGCCGTGCTCGCCCGGTATCCCGAACTGGACACCGTGGTGACGATGTCGGGCGTCATGCTCCTGGAGGACCTGCGCGACCCCGCGCACTTCGAGGCGGCGCGGACGACGATCGACACCAATCTGGTCGGCACGATCCGGGTCATCGACGCGTTCACCCCGCACCTGGTCGAACGCGGCGCCGGCACCTTCGTCACCGTCACCTCCGGCATCGCTTTCCTGCCGTTCCCGCCCATGCCCACCTACGCCGCCTCGAAAGCCGCGGTGCACGCCTACTCCGAGGCACTGCGCGCACAACTCGACGGCACCGGTGTCGGCGTCGTAGAACTGGTCCCCCCGGCCGTCGCCACGGCGGGGCAGGAGAAGGTGAACCCGCACGCACTGCCGCTCCACGACTTCGCCACCGAGGTCATGCAGCTGCTGTCAGAGGACCCCACCCCCCACGAAATCCTGGTGAAGGGCGTCCACATGCACCGCTGGGCCGAACGCGACGGCACATACAACACCCTGGTCGCCCAACGCTCCCAGTCCCTGCCCATGCGCCAGCCCTGATACCCCGCCCAGCTGCAACGCCCCGAAGGGGGCGCGGACCTGTCCCGACATGCGCCTCAGCCATTCAGGCGCGCCGAGCTGCAACGCCCTTTAAGGGGCGCGGGGCTGTTTCGATATGCGGCTCCGCCGCGCGGGCGCGACCAGCCACGACGAAGCCCGCACCCGCCCGCCGACGCACCGAGCCCCCCTTAGGCGCCCCGCCAAGCCCGCCGCCGGCGAAGGGGTTGTCGTGTCATGTGCACGTCACTAGCTTCTTACCGCACGCACACCCACACGCAACGCGGGCCCGCGAGCATTCCCTCGCTCGCACCCCAACCCCCTCACCCCTCAAGGGAGTTCGCATGGCCAAGTTCTACGCGCGTCGACGCTTCAGCATACTCGCCGCGCTCACCGGTCTCATAGCCTCCGTCGCGCTCTTCAACTCCCCGACCGCCTCCGCCGCGCTCCCCACCCCGGTCAGCGGCGCCACCGCCCGCAGCTACCTCTCGCAGCTCACCGTCGCCACGGAGAACCGCACCGGCTACAGCCGCGACCTCTTCCCCCACTGGATCACCATCAGCGGCACCTGCAACACCCGCGAGACGGTACTCAAGCGCGACGGCTCGAACGTCGTCACCGACTCCTCCTGCGCCGCCACCAGCGGCAGCTGGTACTCCCCGTACGACGGCGCCACCTGGTCCGCCGCCTCCGACGTCGACATCGACCACGTCGTCCCGCTCGCGGAGGCCTGGGACTCCGGCGCCGGCAGCTGGACCACGTCCCAGCGCCAGGCGTTCGCCAACGACCTGACCCGCCCGCAGCTCATCGCCGTCACCGACAACGTGAACCAGGCGAAGGGCGACCAGGACCCGGCCGAGTGGATGCCGTCCCGCACGGCCTACCGCTGCACGTACGTCCGCGCCTGGGTCCAGGTGAAGTACTACTACAACCTCTCCGTCGACTCCGCCGAGAAGAGCGCCCTCACCAGCTACCTCAGCGGCTGCTGATCTCCGGAACCGTCCCGCCCGCCTCCGTCGTTCCGTACCGTACGGGACGACGGAGGAGGGTGACCGTGGCCGAACTGCGCCTGGGACCACTGCTGAGGTACGCCGACGGCAGGACCGCGACCGTCTGGGTCGAGGCGAGCCGGCCGTGCGCCGCCGAGGTGCGCTGCGCCGACGGCGCGGGCGGCACGGCCCGCACCTTCCAGGTGGCGGGCCATCACTACGCCCTGGTCCCGGTGACCGGGCTCACGCCGGGCACCTCGACGGCGTACGAGGTGTTCCTGGACGACACGCGCGTGTGGCCGCTGCCCGACTCGCCCTTCCCGCCCTCCGAGATCCGCACGCCCGCCGCGGACGACACCGTGCGCGTCGCCTTCGGCTCCTGCCGCTGGGCCGCGCCCCCCGCCGGCGAGCGCGACCCGGTCGGCCCCGACGCGCTGGACTCGCTCGCCGCCCGGCTGGCCGCCGACTCGGACCGCGAACGGCCCGATGTGCTGCTGCTGTTGGGCGACCAGGTGTACGCCGACGAGACCTCAGGAGCGATCCGGCGCCGCCTCGCCGCCCGCCGTGACCTGAGCGATCCTCCGGGCGCCGAGGTCGCGGACTACGAGGAGTACACCTGGCTCTACTACGAGTCCTGGCTGCACCCCGAGGTGCGCTGGCTGCTGTCCACCGTGCCCAGTTGCATGATCTTCGACGACCATGACGTGATCGACGACTGGAACACCTCCGCCGCCTGGGTCGCCGACATGCGGGCCACCGACTGGTGGCGCGAGCGGCTGCTGAGCGGTCTGATGTCGTACTGGGTCCACCAGCACCTGGGCAATCTGTCCCCGGCCGAACTCGCCGCCGACCCGCTGTACGCGGCCGTGCGCGAGACCCCCGACGCCACCGACGTGCTGCGCGCCTTCGCGGCCGAGGCCGACGCCGACCCCGCCTCGGTCCGCTGGAGCTACCGTCGCGACTTCGGACGGGTGCGGCTGCTGATGGTGGACACCAGGGCCGCCCGGGTGCTCGACGAGGACGGCCGCGCGATGCTCGACCCGGGCGAGGCGGCCTGGCTGCGCGAGCAGGCGCTGGCCGACCGGGGCTCCTGCGACCACCTGCTGATCGGCAGCTCGCTGCCTTGGCTGCTGCCGCACCTGGTGCATGACGCCGAGACCTGGAACGCGGCGCTGTGCCGGGGCGAACGCGGGGTCCGCTGGGCGCGGTTCGGCGAGGACGTGCGCCGCCGTGCCGACCTGGAGCACTGGGCGGCCTTCCCGGAGTCCTTCGCCGCCCTGGCCGCACTGCTCGCCGAGGCGGGCTCGGGGCCGGGCGCGCCCGCGACGGTCCTCGTCCTCTCCGGGGATGTCCACCACGCGTACGTCGCCGAGCCGTCCTGGCCGGCCGGCCCGCCCGACGCCCGGGTCCTCCAGCTCACCTGCTCCCCGGTGCACAACTCCATCCCGCTCTCGATCCGCCTGGGCTTCCGCTTCGGCTGGAGCGGGGTGGCGCGGGGCCTGGGCCGCCGGCTGGCCCGGCACGGCCGCTGCCCGGAGCCGCCGGTGTCCTGGCGCAGGACGGGCGGCCCCTGGTTCGGCAACCAGCTCATGACACTGACGCTGACCGCCCGTTCGGCCCGCCTACGCCTGGACCAGGCAACACAGAACGGCACCCTGACGACAGCGGAGAACACCCTCCTCACCACCCCCTGAGGACGCGCTCCCACCGGGTTCGTGCCCCGAAGGGGCGCGGGGAACTGCGCGACCAGCCACAAGGCCGCCGCAGTCGCCCGACGGCGTGCATGGCCCCGACAGGGCAGCGCGACAGGAACTGCCGGCACGGTGATGCACTCCTCGGCCTCCCGGTCGGGAAGTCGGCGACCATGGAGGGCTTCCTCCTCACCCGTTCATGAGGGACAAGCGGGACCTGTGGGGTCCGCGTTGGCTTCCGTGGTGGGCGGCGGCATGATGAGGCGGACCGTCCGCTTCCTGCGGGCGTTTCGCTGCTTTGCGCCCCACATGCTCGGGAGTCTCACCTTTGTCTGCACCGACCGAGGAATCCTCTGCGGTCTCCGTCGCCCTGGTCGGCGCCGGTCCGCGCGGCACCAGCGTCCTGGAACGCCTCTGCGCCTCCGCGCCGGAGCTGCTCCCGCCCGGCGTCCGGCTGACGGTCCATGTGATCGACCCGGCGCCGCCAGGACCGGGCCGCGTCTGGCGCACCGCCCAACCGCCGGAACTGCTGATGAACACCGTGGCCTGCCAGGTGACGCTGTTCACCGACGAGAGCGTCGACTGCTCGGGACCGATCCGGCCCGGCCCCAGCC
Source organism: Streptomyces sp. NPDC004629 (assembly GCF_042873595.1). Taxonomy (NCBI): domain Bacteria; kingdom Bacillati; phylum Actinomycetota; class Actinomycetes; order Kitasatosporales; family Streptomycetaceae; genus Streptomyces; species Streptomyces sp. NPDC004629. The sequence goes on from NZ_JBIALO010000026.1 coordinate 70,015, forward strand.
TGCACGAGTGGGCGGACGGCGAGCTGGGCCCGGACGACTATCCGACCCGCGCCCACTACGGCCGCTATCTGGAGTGGGTGTTCGCCCGGGTCGTACGGCACGCCCCGGACGCCGTACGCGTACGCACCCACCGGGCCCGCGCCGTACGGCTCACCGACGGCGCCGACGGCCGGCAGACGCTCACCCTGGACGACGGCCGGACCCTGACCGGACTCGCGGCGGTGGTCCTCGCCCAGGGTCACCTCCCGGCGCTCGCGGACCGCACGCTGCGCGAGGCGGCGGAGTACGCCGAGCGGCACGGCCTGCGCCACATACCGCCCGCCAACCCGGCCGACGTCGACCTCGCCCCGCTCGCGCCCGGCGAACCGGTGCTGCTGCGCGGCCTGGGCCTCAACTTCTTCGACCACATGGCCCTGTTGACGACCGGCCGGGGCGGACGGTTCACCCGCGGCGCCGACGGCACCCTGCGCTACACGCCCTCCGGTGCCGAGCCGCGCCTGTACGCCGGTTCCCGCCGCGGGGTCCCCTATCAGGCCCGCGGCGACAACGCGAAGGGCCCGTACGGCCGGCACACCCCGCGGGTCCTGACCCCGGAGGCGATCGCGGGCTTCCGCAAGCGTGCGGACTCCGGTGAGCCGCCGGACTTCCTGGCGGAGATATGGCCGCTGGTTGCCAAGGAGGTGGAGAGCGTCTACTACGGCGCGCTGACCCGGCGTGCCGACTTCGTCGAGCGGTTCCTGGCCGTCCCGCACGGCGATCCCCAAGAGGCCCTGCTGCTGGACGAGTTCGGGGTACGGGACACCGACCGCTGGTGCTGGGAGCGGATCTCCCGGCCGCACGCGGGACGGGACTTCGCGGACCGGGAGCAGTGGCGGGCGTGGCTGCGCGCCCATCTGCGCGAGGACGCCGCGCAGGCCGCGCTCGGCAATGTCGCGGGCCCGCTCAAGGCGGCCCTGGACGTGCTGCGCGACCTGCGCAACGAGATACGGCTGGTGGTCGACCACGGAGGGCTGGCCGGTGCTTCCCGCCGGGACCACCTGGACCGCTGGTACACCCCGCTGAACGCGTTCTTGTCCATCGGCCCGCCGCGGCGGCGCATCGAGGAGCTGGCCGCGCTGCTGGACGCGGGGGTGGTGGAGGTGCTGGGGCCGCGGCTGGAGGTGCGCTGCGCGGACGGGGCGTGGACGGCGTACTCACCGGACGTGCCCGGCTCGGCGGTGCGTGTGACGACTCTCATAGAGGCGCGTCTTCCGGAACCGGATCTGCGACGCACCGCGGACGAACTGCTCACCGGACTGCTGCGGACCGGCGACTGCCGGCCGCACACCGTCGACGGTTACGAGACCGGAGGGCTGGACGTGACAGCCCGCCCCTATCACCTGATGGACCGTCAAGGCAGGTCGCACGCAAGGAGGTTCGCGTTCGGGGTGCCCACCGAGGGGGTGCACTGGGTGACCGCGGCGGGGGCCAGGCCCGGGGTGGATTCGGTCACGCTGTCCGATGCGGACGCGGTGGCGCGGGCGGTTCTGCGGGCGGCCGGGGCAAAAGCGGAACCGCAAGCGGAACCGGCGCCGTGGCCGGATGTTGAACTTGCAAGCATCGATTAGGTCAACCTAACCTGGTCGCCTCGTTCGGTACCCGCACCAGACCGGCCCCTCCCCGGCCGGCCCGACCGAAACCGAAGAGGAGAGACCCCCACATGTCCGCACGCCTCAACTCCGCTCAGCCGTACGCCATCGGCCTGTTCCGCATCGTCATCGGCCTGCTCTTCGCCGCGCACGGCGCCGCCTCGCTCTTCGGCGTCCTCGGCGGCGCCGCGGGCACCGACGGCGGCACCATCGACGCCGGTACCTGGCCCGGCTGGTACGCGGCCGTGATCCAGTTCGGGGGCGGCGGCCTCGTACTGCTCGGCCTCGGCACCCGGGTCGCCGCGCTGATCGCCTCGGGCTCCATGGCGTACGCCTACTTCGACGTGCACCAGGAGGCCGCCCTGTGGCCGATACAGAACGGCGGCGAGCTGTCGGCCCTGTTCTGCTGGGCCTTCTTCCTGCTCGTCTTCACCGGCTCCGGCGCGCTCGGCCTGGACGGCCTGCTCACCCGGCGCGCGTCCGCCGAGCGGGAACGGCCGACGGCGGAACAGGAACCGGTGACGGCCTGACCCCTGCGGTGACGCTGAAGCCGGGCCACTCTCTCCAGCCTCTTTCGCCCCCGACGTCCCCGCTGTCACACCCGCCGCGTACGCTGTATGGCTGTCATCGGGGGAGCAACGGGAGTCGTCGTGCTGGAGAGCGTGGGGTCACTGACCTCCGGACCGTGGATATACGCCATGGTGGCCCTGTCGGTCCTGCTCGACGTGTTCCTGCCGGTGCTGCCGAGCGGTGTGCTGGTGATCACGGCGGCCACCACGGCGGCGGCCGGTTCCGGCGCGGCGACCGGGCAGGTCCCGCACGCGGTGCCCGACATGCTCGTCCTGATCCTCTCCGCGGCCACCGCGTCCGTCCTCGGCGACCTGGTGGCGTACCGCCTGGCCTGGCGCGGCGGTAAGCGACTGGATCGGGCCATCGCCCGCTCCCGCCGCCTGACCACGGCGCAGGAACACCTCGGTGCGGCCCTCTCGCGGGGCGGCGGTGCCCTGGTGATCCTGGCCCGCTTCGCCCCGGCCGGCCGTTCGGTCGTCTCCTTCTGCGCGGGCGCGGCGCACCGCCGTGCCCGCGACTTCCTCCCCTGGTCGGCCCTGGCCGGCCTGTCCTGGGCCGCCTACAGCGTCGCCCTCGGCTACTTCGGCGCGCAGTGGCTGGGCGCCACCTGGCTGACCACGGCAGTCTCCTTGGCCGCATTGTTCGCAGCAGGAGCAGCAGCCACATACTGGATGCGCCGCCCCACATAACCCACCCCGTCAGGGGCGCGGGGAACTGCGCGAGAAACCACGACGCGCCCGCAGCCAACCAACGAGCAGGCGGCCCCATCAGGGGCGCGGGGAACGGTGCGAGAAACCACGACGGCCCCGCGGCTGACCACCAACCGTTGGCCGGTCAGGGGCGCGGGGAACTGCGCAAGAAACCACGACGGCCCCGCAGCCGACCACCAACCGTTGGCCGGTCAGGGGCGCGGGGAACTGCGCGGTCGGCCGAATCGGCCCCGCAGACCGCCGACGCCCTACCCGCGGAGCGACCCGCGGAGCGACCCGCCACGGACCTCCAGCCCGTCAAGGAGTTCCGCCGTCGCCCGCGCCACCGCATCCACGGCCCGTTCGAACACCTCCCGGTTGTGCGCGGCCGGCGCCCGGAACCCGGACACCTTCCGCACATACTGGAGCGCCGCGGCGCGGATCTCCTCCTCCGTCGCCTCTTCCGGCAGCACGGGCGGACGCAAGGTCTTGATACTCCGGCACATGCGCCCAGTCTCCCGCACGCCCGCCCCAAAGCGCGCCTTCACCGGGACGCGGCCAGGAACGGCCGCAGCAGGGGCAGCAGCGCGTCGGGCCGGTGCAGCGGCACGATATGGCCCGAACCCTCCAGCACGTGCCCCGTCAAGTCATCGGCGTACGGCCGCAGTTGACGTTCCAGGGCGCGCCCCACCGGATGCGCGCCGATCGCCATCGCCGGCACCGTCAGCCGCCCCGCGGCCACGGCCGAGTCGATCTGCCGCGCGCTGACCGGCAGCGCACGGTAGGGCCCGAAGGCGGCGCGCAGCGCCTCGCGGCCGGCGTACGTACGGACGATCGCGTCGCGGATGTCGGCCCGCACCCCGTGCCCGAGCGTGCCGCGGTCGAGGAACCAGTCGACGTACGTCTCCTCCTGCCCGGCCAGCACCGACTCGGCCAGTCCGGGCTCGGCGTGGAAGCCGAACCACCACGGCGGCCCGCCGGCGAGGAATTCCTCGGCGCCGGGCAGCCGGCCCAGCAGCGACTCCATGACCACCAGTCGCCGTACGAGGTCGGGTCGGCGCATCGCCAGCAGGAAGGCGGGCGGGGTGCCGACGTCGATGCCCACCACCGCCGCCGAGGTCATGCCGAGTGCCGTGAGCAGCGCCTCGGCGTCGTCGGCCAGTGTGCCCGCGTCGTAGCCGTCGGCGGGGCGGGCGCTGTCGCCGAATCCCCTGAGGTCCGGCGCGATCAGCCGGTGCCGTGCGGCCAGGTCGTCGATGACGTGGGTCCACAGCCGCCAGGTGTGCGGGAAGCCGTGCAGGAGAAGCACGGCGGGGCCCGCTCCCGCGGTGGCCTGGTGAGCTTCAGGTGACCTTCCAGGTCGGGCGCGGGGACCTGTTCGACCCCGACTGCCCCACGCGGCGGCTGCTCGACCGGATCGGTACGAAGTGGACGTCGATGGCGGTGAAGGTGCTCGCGGAGGCGTCCCCCGGCGCCCCGCGTCCACTACCGGCTGACCGCCCTCGGCCTCTCCCTGGAGAACGCGCTCGCCGTGGTACGGACCTGGGCCGAGGATCACATGGCGCAGATCGACCGGGCGAACGAGGAGAGCGGCGCCGATCTCTGACACCGAGGTCGTCTGTTCGGTGCGTGAGCCGGCTGCCGTCCCGGATTTCGTCGGTGGCGCGGATGAGGTGGTGTCCCAGCCGTTTGACCGAATCCGAAGACGGCGACGGTCGGGTCCTTGGAGGATGCCTCCATGGCAGACACCGCGGCGATCTACGGCGGACGCATCCACGCGATGGCCGGCCGCCGGGTAGGAACTGTCGAGTGGCAACCGCCCGTCCTACCCCGACGAGCCCCAGAACCGGCACGGATCAGCGGAGCCGCCACGCGATGATCAGAATCGAATCCCCTCTGCCCGGGGCACCTCTCTGGCCGTATTGCGCACACGGCGCGGACCCCGCCACGGACGCCGTCGGCTGCCGAGGGGTCCACGTCCCCGGCCACACCGTGTGCCTGGCTCACCTGACCGACATCGACCGCGACGCCTACCTGGCCGGTCTGTCCGCCGGCGACGACATCGACCACCGCGGTACGCACTTCACCTGGTTCCTCCTGAACGCCCTCCTCGACGCCCTCCGCGACCCAGCCACCGGACACCCCCGCATCGGCGTAGCCCGATTCGATTCGGCGACTTTCGAGAGCGCCGCCAAGTTCGATTCGACGACCTTCACGGGCTTGGCCGACTTCAACCGCACGACCTTCGAGGACTCCGCCTGGTTCCACTCGGCGGCCTTCGGGGACGGCGCTTGGTTCAACTCAACGTCTTTCCGGGGAACCGCTTGGTTCAACCAGGTGACCTTCGGTCACGCCGGCGAGTTCAGGTCGGCGACCTTCGAGGACGGCGTCCAGTTCGATTCAGCCACCTTCAAGAACGTCGCCGCGTTCAGATCGGCAACCTTCAAGGGCATCGTCTGGCTCGGTTCGACCTTCAAGGGCGACGCCTGGTTCGATTCGGCGACCTTCGAGTACATCGCCGTGTTCGAGTCGGCGATCTTCGAGAACGCCGCCGGGTTCAGATCGGCGACCTTCAAGGGGGTGGAGACACGGTTCGATTCGGCGACCTTCAAGGGCGAGGCATGGTTCGATCGGGCGACCTTCAAGGGCGAGACCTGGTTCGATTCGGCAACTTTCGAGAACGTCGCCGTATTCGATTCGGCAACCTTCGAGACCGTCGCCGGGTTCGATTCGGCGACCTTCGAGAATGTGGCCGCGTTCAGGGCTGCGACCTTCGAGAGGGACATCGGGTTCAGGTCTACGACCTTCAAGGGCGAGACACGGTTCGATTCCGCGACCTTCAAGGGCGGCGCCCTGTTCGAGGCGGCGACCTTCGAGAGCGACGCCCAGTTCATACTGGCGGTTTTCGAGCGGGCGGACAGCCTCGGACCATTGGTGTGCTCCGGGCGTGTGGTGCTGTCCGGGGCGGTGTTCAGCGGTCCGGTGACCCTCTCGTTCGCCGGGCGCCGCGTGGAGTGCCGGCGGACGCGTTGGTCTTCAACGGCAGAATTGCGCCTGCGCTATGCCACGGTGGACTTCGCCCATGCGCTTTTCGAATACCCCCTTACGATCGCAGCAGAACCCGACCGCTTCCTTCTCCCCGACGGACGATCAGTCGGAGAGCAGGTTTGTGCCGGCACACCCGATGCCGCCGTACGGTTGGCATCGCTGCGCGGAGTGGACGCGGCCCATCTGGTCCTCGCCGACGTCGACCTGTCGGGGTGCTTGTTCACCGGGACGGTGCATCTCGACCAGCTACGGCTGGAGGGCACATGCTCCTTCGCCGAAGTCCCGCCCGGCCTGCACTGGCGGCGCCGGCGCCCGGTGCGCTTCACGCGGCGCCACACTCTCGCTGAGGAACACCACTGGCGCGCGCGCCGGCCGGCAGCGGTGCCCGGTTGGAACGCGGCGGTACTCGGCGCCGGGCATGCCGGTCCTGCGCAGCTGGCGCCGGTGTACCGGGCGCTGCGCAAGGCCTTCGAGGACGGCAAGAACGAGCCGGGGGCGGCGGACTTCTACTACGGCGAGATGGAGATGCGCCGCCATGACCGTACCGGCACCAGCCGCGCTGAACGTGGGCTGCTGCACGGCTACTGGCTGCTGTCCGGCTATGGCCTGCGCGCCTCCCGGGCCCTGGGCTGGCTGGTTGCCGCGATGCTCGTCACCATCCTTCTGCTGATGGGCTTCGGACTGCCCGGCCACTCCCCGAAGCAGGAGGCGACCGGCACCGTGCCGCCGGGGGGAGGCAAGGTCTCCTTCGAGATCGGCAAGGAGGACCCGCAGAACCCCATCGGGGACAGGATCACCGGCGACCGCTTCGAGAAAGCTCTGAACGTCACGCTCAACTCGGTCGTGTTCCGCTCCAGCGGACAGGACCTGACCACTGCCGGCACCTACATCGAGATGGCCTCCCGCCTGACGGAACCCACCCTGCTCGCCCTCGCAGCCCTCGCCGTCCGCGGACGCATCAAACGCTGACGGTCACCGAGTTCACGATTCAGGATTTCCTGAATTCAGGATTCTCTGTACTGTTGTGGGGTGCTGACCGTTGCCCCTGAAATCGAGGCGCTGGCCCGCTTCGGCCGCGCGCTCGCCGACCCGATCCGCTGCCGGCTCCTGCTCGCGCTGCGCGAGGCCCCGGCCTACCCTTCCGATCTCGCCGACGCGCTCGGCATCTCCCGTACCCGGCTGTCGAACCACCTCGCCTGCCTGCGCGACTGCGGCTTGGTCGCGACCGTTCCCGACGGCCGGCGCACCCGCTACGAACTCGCCGACGAGCGCCTTGGTCACGCGCTGGACGATCTGCGTACCGCGGTGATCGCCGTCGAGACCGACCGTACGTGCGTCGAGGCCGACGTAAAGGGCTGCTGCTGATGACCGCGACACCCCTCGGGCCGTCCCCGGCCCGGCGTGATGTGCTTGCCCGACGCATACGCTTTCTGGTCGCCGCGACCATCACCTACAACGTCATCGAGGCGGTCGCCGCGATCGCCGCTGGGACGGTCGCCTCCTCTACCGCGCTGATCGGTTTCGGCCTGGACTCCGTCATCGAGGTCTCGTCCGCCGCCGCGGTCGCATGGCAGTTCTCCGCCCGTGAGCCCGCGGTGCGCGAGGCCCGGGAGGAGATCACCCTTCGGATCATCGCCTGTTCCTTCTTCGCGCTCGCCGCGTACGTCTCTATCGACGCCATCCGTGCGCTGGTCGGCTCGGGCGAGGCCGACCGGTCCGTCCCCGGCATCGTCATCGCTGCCCTGTCGCTGGCGGTCATGCCGTTCCTGTCCGCCGCCCAGCGCAAGGCCGGGCGCGAACTCGGCTCCGCCTCCGCGGTCGCCGATTCCAAGCAGACCCTCCTGTGTACGTACCTGTCCGCTGCGCTCCTGGTCGGCCTGGTCCTCCATGTCGCTCTCGGCTGGTCCTGGGCCGACCCGATCGCCGCCTTCGTCATCGCCGCCGTCGCGGTCAAGGAAGGAGGCGACGCCTGGCGGGGCAAGGGCTGCTGCGCCGCCCCGGCGTCAGGCGCTCTTGCTCGGCCTGTCCAGCGGGAACGCGACTCCGTCGGCTGCCGGCCTGGCTGTGCCTGCTGCGCTTGACCGGGCCGGTGCGGCCGACTGGGACGCTCGGTCACACACACGTTCGTGTGAAGAAAGGGAAGGAACTCGCATCGCAAAATCGAACAGGCGTAGCATTGCCGCGTGGCTGAGACCTATGACTTTCCGAGTGACCTGCTCGCCGGTCAGGAGGAGCTGCATCAGGTCCGGGCCGAGCTGTCGGCCCTGCTGAAGCGGCTCCCCTGGTCGGTCGAGCCGTTGGACGGCTTCAGCGACGACCAGGGCTGGCGGAAGGTGGAGCGACCCGCGTCCCCGGGCTGGACGGATGACGAGCAGGCGGAGGTGGAGAAGCTGCGGCAGCGGGAGCACGAGCTGGCGGTGTTCGTCAGCACGCATCGCTTCTGGGCGGAGGTCGTGGCCGCGGAGCGGGTGGACGCTCGGATGGGGCTCAAACACGCGCACGTCCGCCCGCCCGCGGGGTAAGCGCGGCCTGCGCGGGGAACGGCGCGAGCGGCCACGACGGTCCCGCACCCGGCGATGCACCGCCCCTCCCGAGCTGTCCCCCGTTCCCTGCTGGGCCGACGGTGGTGAGGCGGCCCCAAGGGGGGCGCGGGGCTGTATCGATATGCCGCTCCGCCGCGTGGGCGCGAGCGGCCACGACGGTCCCGCACCCGGCGACGTACCGCCCCTCCCGAGCTGTCCCCCGTTCCCGCTGGACCCACGGTGTGCGCGGTGGGCTCAGGGCTGGGGGGTCTCCGACTCCAGGCTTGCCCGGGTGGCCGCGCCGTAGACCCCTGACTCGTCCGCGCGGATGCCACGGGTCCACTGGTAGGTGCGTACGGCGTCTTCCAGGTGCCGGTCGAAGCGGCCGTTCGTGGAACCCCAGTACAGGCGCACCTCCTTGAGGCGTAGCTGGAGTTCGGCGACCTCGGGGCCGCTGTCGCCGCGCCGCAGGACCGGGCCCGGGGCGGGGGTCGGCTCCTCGGCCGTGTCGGCGGCGGTCGCCGTGCGGGACGCCTCGGGCGAACGGGACGGGGTGGCGGAGGGGGTGGCCGTGCCCGACTCCGAGACCGACGGGGTGGGGGAGGCCGTCGGGGACCGGCTCGTGGAGGTGGAGGGGCTGGCGGCGGCCGGGGGAGCGGACGCGGTGGCCGGGGGCGCCTGCGTCGTGGCCGACTCCGTCGTCCGTTCGGGCACGCTTGCGCGGATGTCCTCGGGGGCCGCCCCGTCCCGCGACGGCGTCTCGTAGCTGAACAGCCCGCTCGCGAAACCGGCCGCCGTGACGGTGGCGACCGCGGCGCCGGTGACCGAGAGGAGGACGGTACGGCGGCGTCTTGGCGCCGGTACCGCGTGCGCGTCCGTGGGGCCGGCCTCGGCCGGCCGCGCCGCGTCGAACAGGTCCAGGTCGGCTGTGCTCGGTACGGGGGCCGCCGGCGGGGTGGACAGCGGGGCGTTCCCCTCGGCGCGCCGCAGCTCCATGGTGACCTCACCGGCGGGAGCGGCCCCGTCTGTCTGGGGGTTTGGTGGGGTGCGGGTGGTCGGTGGCCGGCCGCGCTGTTCCCCGCGCCCCTTCGGGGGCGTGCCTTCGCTCGGATGTCCGGCGGCTTCTTCGGCCGGGCTGGTGTCCAGGTCGACGTACGGCCGTACCCGTAGCGGATCGAAGTCCTCCGCTGCGGCCGCTTCCGCGGTGCGGGTGTCGCGGAGGGCGTCGGAGGCGCGCTGACCGCAGGAGCAGGAAGCGGTGTTGTCCGGCCCCCGCGGCGTCCCACACTCCGGACACGGCCTACCCTGCGCGCCTGCCTCGCCCCCCGGCCCACCGTCGGGCTTCGGATCCGTCATGTGTGTGTCGTCCCCTCCCCTCGCGTCCCCGCGCGATCTCCAGAGATTATGCAGACCTCCCACACATCTCCCGCCCGGAAGCCCCCGGAAGGGCAGGTTCCGCAGAGATTCCCGTGGGACTCAACAGGCCATAACGGGTGACACCGCTCACGATGGAAGGTGGGAAAGAAGGGGGGAAGCCCGGGAGGCCCCATGGCGCTGGAGACGCACGGCACCACGCAGGACGCCAGGGGCGCACAGGGCGTCCCCGGAAACGTCCTCGTGCCGATCGGCGCCCTGCTCCTCGGACTGCTGCTGGCCGCCCTCGACCAGACCATCGTCTCGACCGCGCTGCCCACCATCGTCAGTGACCTCGGCGGCCTTGAGCACCTGTCCTGGGTGGTCACCGCCTACCTGCTGGCGTCGACCGCCGCCACCCCGCTGTGGGGCAAGCTCGGCGACCAGTACGGCCGCAAGCGGCTCTTCCAGCTCGCGATAGTGATCTTCCTGATCGGCTCCGCGCTGTGCGGCATGGCCCGGGACATGCCCCAGCTCATCGTCTTCCGGGCCCTGCAAGGGCTGGGCGGCGGCGGCCTGATCGTACTGTCGATGGCGATCGTCGGGGACCTCGTCCCGCCCCGCGAACGCGGCCGTTACCAGGGACTGTTCGGCGCGGTCTTCGGCACCACCAGCGTGCTCGGACCGCTGCTCGGCGGCCTGCTCACCGAGCAGTTGAGCTGGCGCTGGGTCTTCTACGTCAACCTGCCCGTCGGTATCGTCGCCCTCGCCGTGATCGCCACCTCGCTGCGCATCCCGCGCCACACCGCCCACCACGTCATCGACTACCTCGGCACCCTGCTGATCGCCGCGGTCGCCACCTGTCTGGTCCTGATCGCGTCCCTGGGCGGCACCACCTGGCCCTGGGGCTCGCCCCAGATCATCGGCCTCGCCGTGGCCGGCGTCGCGCTGGCCGCGGTCTTCGTCGGCGTGGAACGCAGGGCCGCCGAGCCCGTCCTGCCGCTGGAACTCTTCCGCATCCGCACCTTCACGCTGGCCGCGCTCATCAGCTTCATCGTCGGCTTCGCGATGTTCGGCGCGATGACCTATCTGCCGACGTTCCTCCAGGTCGTGCACGGCGTCTCGCCGACCATGTCGGGTGTGCACATGCTGCCGATGGTGGTGGGCCTGATGCTGTCCTCGACCGTCTCCGGGCAGATCGTCAGCCGTACCGGCCGCTGGAAGGTGTTCCCGATCGCCGGCACCGGGGTCACCATGATCGGGCTGCTCCTGCTGCACCGGCTCGACGAGCACAGCTCCACGGCCCTGATGAGCACGTACTTCTTCGTCCTCGGTCTGGGCCTCGGCCTGGTCATGCAGGTCCTGGTGCTCATCGTGCAGAACGCCGTGTCGTACGAGGATCTGGGCGTCGCCACCTCCGGCGCGACCTTCTTCCGCTCCATCGGCGCCTCGTTCGGCGTCGCCATCTTCGGCACGGTCTTCGCGAGCCGCCTCGGCACGGAACTCGTCGCCGCCCTGCGGGGCGTGCACCTGCCGCCGGGGATCACGCCGGGCGCGATCCAGGCCGACCCGCGCGGCATCGGCGCCCTGCCGCCGCCGTTGCGCCCGGCGGCCGTGCACGCGTTCTCGGCCTCCATCACGGATGTCTTCCTGTACGCGGCTCCGGTCGCGTTGCTCGGGTTCGTCCTGGCGTGGTTCCTGAAGGAGGACCGGCTGCGCGGCTCGGTGACGGCGCCGGACGGGACGGAGACGCTGGCCTCCAACCCGGTCGAGCGGTCCTCGTACGACGAGGTGTGCCGTGCGCTGTCGGTGCTCGGCACCCGTGACGGGCGGCGGGAGGTCTACCAGAAGATCACCGAACGGGCCGGGTACGACCTGCTGCCCGGGGCGAGCTGGCTGCTGCTGCGGATGCGGAAGTACGGCTCGGTGGAGCCCGGTGTGCTCGCCGAGCGCGGTCCCGTTCCGCTGGCCGTCGTCATGGCGGCCGCCCGGCAGGTCGAGGAGCGGCACCTTGGCGTGCGCGAGGGCCTTGACCTGTATCTGACCGACAGGGGCCGTGAGGCGGCCGACCGGCTGGCCCGGGCCCGTGAGGAGTCGCTGGCGGAGCTGCTGGGCGACTGGTGGGGGCCGGACCGGCCCACCGACCTCGACCGCCTGGTAAAACAGCTGACCGACGAACTATGCGGTTCCCACCGAGAACAACCCCACCCCACCCCCAAACCAAGGTTCACCTGAGCCCCTTGGTCGCGGTCCTGATGCACGTCGGCGAAGGCGCCCCGAAAGGGGCGCGGGGAACTGCGCGATCAGCCACGACGGCGCCGCACCCGCCAGCCAACACATCGAGGCACCCCCTCAGGCGCCCCGGCCAAAGCCCCGCAGGGCCACGCGGGGAACTGCCCGATCAGCCACGACGGCGCCGCACCCGCCAGACGACATATCGAGGCACCCGTTGATGCGCCCCAACGGGCGATTTATCATTCGGCCGCTGCCGCAAGGGCAGTTCACGACGGAATGCCACGCATCTCAGGGGGAACGCACGTGCTCGAACTCACCATGGCCACCGTCTCCGGGGCCGACGCGGGCGCCACGGCCGGAATGCTCATGGCCGACGCGCCGAGTGAGCCGGGCGCGGTGCTGCGCGTGGGCCGGGACGGCTCCCTGTGCCGACTCGCCACGCCCGACGACTGGCTGTTCGTCTCCCGGGTGCACCTGGAGTTCCTGTGCGGTCCCGACGGCGGCTGGCAGGTGACCTGGCTGCGCGGCTCGCAGCCCGATCCGTCCTCCGTGGTGCGGCTGACGGTCGGGGAGTACGCCCAGAGCGTCGCGTACGGCGCCGGTGTGGCGCTGCCGCGGGGCGGCTCCGGAGAGATAGTCATCCAGGACCGCTCCGGGCCGCGCAGCGTCAACGTCGGCTTCTACCACGAGGCGTAGTGGCCGCGCGACAGCACCGATCCAACCGTCACGGCAGTACGCGGGCCAGCGCGAAGCCGTCGTAGCCCTTGCTGCCCACCGTCTGGATGGCCGTGCCGGACAGCCTGGGGTGGGCGGCGATCAGCTCGATGGCGGCGCGGGTGCCCACGACGTCCGGCTCCTCGCTCTCCGCGTCGAGCACACGGCCACCGCGGACGACGTTGTCGACGACGATCAGGCTGCCGGTACGGGTGAGGCGCAGCGCCCACTCCACGTAGTTCGGGTTGTTGACCTTGTCGGCGTCGATGAAGACCAGATCGAAGGGGGCCGGGTTCTCGTCGGCGAGCTTGGGCAGCGACTCCAGGGCCGGGCCCACCCGCACCTCCACGACCTTCTCCAGGCCGGCGCGGGCGATGTTGCGGGTGGCGATCTCGGCGTGCTTCGCCCGGTACTCCAGGGAGATCAGACGGCCGTCGGCGGGCAGGGCGCGGCCGAGCCAGATGGTGCTGTAGCCGCCGAGCGTGCCGATCTCCAGGATGCGTCTGGCGTCCTGGATCTGAGCCAGGAGCTGGAGGAACTTGCCCTGGTTCGCGGTGACGTTGGCGTGCGGCAGGGCGGCGGCCTCGCTGTCGCGCAGGGCCGCCTGGAGCGCCTCATCGTCCGGTGAGAGGTGGCTGGTGAAGTAGAAGTCGACGTCGTCCCAGAGCTGCGACCCGCTCATGGCCCCTTGCCTTTCCGTGTCCGTACCTGTCTGAGTACCCCGCACGCGCCTGCCGGCGGCTCGGCCGACCCCGGTCAGTGTCTCCCCGCCCGGCCGCCGCAGCGAATGCCCCGGTATGTCGCCTGGCCCAGCCGTACCCGGGGCGCCTGAGGGGGTGCCTTGGTGTGCCGTCTGGCGGGTGCGGCGCCGTCGTGGCTTGTCGCGCAGTTCCTCGCGCCCCTTTCGGGGCGTTGGCCTGCCGGGGAGGCTAGCCGTGCCCGGGTCTGGGGTGCCTGTGGGGGTGCCTTGGTGGGGTGTTTGGCGGGTGCGGCGCCGTCGTGGCTGATCGCGCAGTTCCTCGTGTCCCTGGCGGGGCTAGCCGTGTGATGGGAGGGGGTGGTGGGGTTCCAGTGCGGGTGGGGAGCCCGGGAGGGGGCGGCCTGCTGATTCTGGGAGGTGCCAAGCCGCGACCGCGCCGATCACTGCCGCCGCCATCATGTAGTACGCGGGCATCATCATGTTGCCGGTCGTGCCGATCAGGGCGGTGACCACCAGGGGCGTCGTGCCGCCGAACAGGGAGACCGAGATGTTGAAGCCGATCGACAGGGAGCCGTAGCGGACCCGCGTCGGGAACAGGGCGGGCAGCGCCGACGGCATCGCGGCCGTGAAGCAGACCAGCAGCAGGCCCAGCGCGCCCATGCCGAGGGCCACCGCGAGCAGGCTGCCCTGGCGGATCAGCAGCAGGGACGGGATCGACAGCAGCAGGAAGCCCGCGCAGCCCGCCGCGATCAGCGGGCGGCGCCCGACGCGGTCGGTCAGGGCGCCCGCGAACGGCTGCACGATCATCATCAGCACCATCACCCCGAGCACCACCAGCAGCCCGTGCGTCTCGTCGTACTTCAGCTCGCTCGTCAGATAGCTCGGCATGTACGACAGCAGCATGTAGTCGGTGACGTTGAAGACGAGGACCAGTGCCACGCACAGGAGCAGGGCGTGCCACTGGCCGGCGATCATTTCGCGCAGCGGCACCTTCGGGCGGCTCGACTCGGCCTTCTCGACCTCCGCCGCGAACGCCGGCGTCTCCTCAAGCCGCATCCGCAGATACAGCCCGACGATCCCCATCGGACCCGCGATCAGGAACGGGATACGCCAGCCCCAGGACACCAGGTCGTCCGCGGACAGCAGTGCCGTCATCACCGTCACAAGCCCCGCACCGCCGATGTACCCGGCGAGCGTGCCGAACTCCAGCCAGCTGCCGAAGAAGCCCCGCCTGCGGTCGGGCGCGTACTCGGCGATGAACGTGGACGCGCCCGCGTACTCACCGCCGGTGGAGAACCCCTGCACCAGCCGCGCCGCCAGCAGCAGGATCGGCGCGCCCACCCCGATCGTGGCGTACGACGGGATCAGGCCGATCGCGAACGTGCCCGCCGCCATCATGATCATGGTGAGGGCCAGCACCTTCTGCCGCCCCACCCGGTCGCCGAGCGGCCCGAACACCATGCCGCCGAGCGGCCGGACCAGGAAGGCCGCCGCGAACGCGCCGAAGGTCGACAGCAGCTGCGCGGTCGGGTTGCCGGACGGGAAGAACACCTTGCCCAGCGTCACCGCGATGTAGCTGTAGACGCCGAAGTCGAACCACTCCATGGCGTTGCCCAGCGCCGCGGCCTTCACGGCGCGCTTGACGAGCACCGGGTCGGTCTCGGTGACCCGGCCCCCCGCGCGGCCGGCGGGCGACCCGGATGACCCGGAAGCCCCGGGCGCCCCGGAAGCCCCGGACGATCCGGACGCCCCGGATGACCCGGACGGCTCGGGCGACCCGGACGGGGTGACGACTGTGGCGGCCGACAAAACTCCGCTCGCCTACCTCTCGACGGGAACAGGGACGCGGCCCACCGCAGCAGGCCGAAATTCGACCATAGGCCGCCGTACGTCCCTTACGTGCCGTACGCACCCCACCGCACAGCGCAGCCAAACACCCCCCAAGCAGGCACGCAGCAGGCACGCGGATCCGTCCCGGCGCCCCCGCCCGCCCCGCTCGCTGTGATCCATCTCGCTCCCTTCGGACGCAACCCCACCCCCAGCGCACTATCGTCTTCCGGACAAAAGGCGAGCGGACGTCAGGTGAAGCAGGGGTTTCCCGCGTCACTCTCCAGGGGGCAGCGCATCTTCATAGGGTGCGCAAAGGGAACCCGCACGGGTGTGCGGGTCGGACGGGGCGGGAGGCCGACGAGGCGTGGCGAACGTGGAGCACAGCGGGGGACCGGGGGAAGCCTTCGCGGGAGCGCCGGCCAGGGCCCGCCTGAAGGCGGCCAGGCTGGCCCTGTGGGCGGTGGCCGCGATCCTCGCGGTACGCCAGTTGACCGCGGTCCTCGGCTCGCCCCGCGGGGAGCGGCTGACGGACCTGGAGACCTGGGTCGGCCCCGACGGCGTCCTGCACGTCAACGGCTCCCTGTACGACTCGACCCGGTTCACCGGCACCCCCTTCGGCGGTCTTGTCCTCAAGCCGCTGACCCGCGCCGCCGAGCAGGCCCTCGGCTGGGGCTGGACCTTCGGCACGCTGCTGCTGGTCGTCGCCCTCGGCCTGGTCGCGGCCCGTGCCCTGCCCCAGCCGGTCAGCCGCCGCACCGCGCTGCTGGCCGCGCCGGTCGCGATCAGCCTGCTGATGCTGTCCCTGCCCGTCCGCAACACCCTGTGGCTGGGCCAGACCAGCGTCATACCCGTGCTGCTCGTCCTGCTCGGCTGCTTCGTCGTCCGCGGGCAGCGGGCCGGCGGCCTGTGCATCGGCGTCGCCGCCGCGCTCCAGCCGACCGTGCTGCTGTTCGCCCCGCTGCTGTGGTTCACCGGCCGCCGCCGCGCTGCCGCCTCCGCCACGGGTACGTTCGCCGCCGCCACCGTGCTGGCCTGGGCCGCGATGCCGCACGACTCCTACACCTACTGGGTGCACCACATGGCGGGCGTGGGTCTCGGCGGCAAGGCCGACGCCCTCGCCAACCAGTCCCTGCACGGCGCGCTGCTCCGCCTGGATCTGACCGGCCCGCTGGAGATAGCCGTCTTCCTGGTGCTCGGCGCGGTCGTCGCGACCCTCGCCCTGCGCCGCGCCGTCCGCTACGCCCGCGACGGCCAGCTGCTGCTCGCCGTCGCGATCACCGGCTGCGCGGCCGTCGCCGTGTCGCCGACCACCTGGCAGCACCAGCTGCTGTGGGTGCTGCTCGCGGTCGTCGGCCGGGTCGGCAAGCGCGCCTCGGACCGCTACGTCTGGCCGGTCGCCGTGGTCCTGGTGACCACGCTCCCGGCGAAGATGATGCTGCCGAACATGCCGGTGGTGTACCCGCTGCGGGACAACATCGTGCTGCTCGCGGCCGTCGCCGCCGCCACCGTGGTGCCGTTCCTGTCGCGCACCTCGCCGTACTACGCGAGCCCGGTCCCGACGGAGTACGCGAAGCCGGTCCCCGCCCGTTTCCGGCGCGTCCCGCTCCTGCCGTTCCTCCGCCGGGTCCTCACCCGCCCCAACCTCCTTCTCGAACTGCTCCTGATACGCGTCACCTACGCCGCCTACCAGCAGGTCCGGCTCGCGGCGACCGGCGGCAGCAACGCCGAGGGGCGGGCCACCGCCGAACACCACGGCCAACTGATCCTCGACCTCGAACGGTTCCTGCGCATCGACATCGAGCACGCGGTCAACCACGCCGTCGTCAAGATCGACTGGCTGCGGAACTTCTTCGACTTCTACTACGAGTCGTTCCACTTCGTCGTCCCGCTCAGCGTGCTCGCCGTCCTCTACCTGCGCCGCCCCGTCGACTATCGCTGGGCCCGCTCCTCCCTCGGTTTCGCCACCCTGCTCGCGCTTGTCGGCTTCTGGCTGTTCCCGCTGGCCCCGCCCCGTCTGATGCCGCACCTCGGCATCATCGACACCGTGCACGGCGTCCAGGACTTCTCCAAGCCGGACTACGGCACCCTGACCGCCCTCACCAACCAGTACGCGGCGATGCCCTCGCTGCACTTCGGCTGGTCCCTGTGGTGCGGGGTGGTCATCGCGGTCATCGCCCCGAGGTGGTGGATGAAGGCGCTGGGCCTACTGCATCCGCTGTTCACCGTGTCGGCCATCGTCGCGACGGGCAATCACTGGGTACTGGACGCGGTCGGCGGCGCGATGGTCGTGGCCGGGGGCCTCGGACTGTCCTATCTCTTCCAGGGGCCGCGGGCCGCACTCGAACCACACGGTCTTGCCGCCGCCGGGGCGCGGCTGGACGCCCCACTTGTCGGCGACCGCGTCGACCAGGAGGAGTCCGCGTCCGCCCTCCCCGTCCAGCGGCGGGTGGAGGGTGACAAGCGGCAGGTCGGGTGATCCGTCGGTCACCTCGACCCGTACGACCGACTTCCGCCGCTGTACCAGCAGCACGCAGCGGCGGTCGGGTACATGGCGTACGACGTTGCTGACCAGTTCGCTCACGCCCAGTTCCACGGCGTCCGTCAGGTCGGCCAGCCCCCAGTCACGGAGCAGGGAGCGCACGATGTTGCGCATGTGCCGCACGGAGTGCTCGCCGACGGCGAGACTCATGCGGTAGTGGGGAATGTGCAAGTTCACGCCACGAGGCTGACCTGCCGCGACTACGCTCGGCTATGGAACGGATACAACAGGTCCCGCCGTGGACCGAGTTGCGCGAGAGGGGAACCGTCCGTGACCCACATCAACGTACTCGACCCGGGGGCGTCGCCGCTCGACTTCTATGGCTTCGAGTTGCGCCGACATCGAGAGGCGGCGGGACTGACCCAGCGGCAACTCGGCGACATCCTCAACTACACGGGCTCTCTTGTCGGCCAGATCGAAACGGCCCGCAAGTTGCCGACGCAGGAGTTCAGCGAACGGGCGGACACGGCGCTGGAGACGGGCGGGCTGCTGTCGCGGCTCGTCGCGCTGGTGATGCGCACCCAACTTCCGGCGTGGTTCCGGCAGGTGGCCGAGCTGGAGGCGCGGGCCACGGAGATCTGCACCTTCCAGATGGGCATGGTCCATGGGCTGTTGCAGACGCCTGAGTACGTACGTGCCGTGCTCGGCGCGCTGGATCACAGCGACCTCGACGACCGCACCGCGGTACGACTGGCCCGCCAGCGGATCTTCGAAAGGGCCGGGCAGTTGGTCTTCTGGATGGTCCTCAGCGAGGCCGCGCTGCACCAGGAGATCGGCGACGCGGAGACCATGCGCGGCCAACTGGCCCACCTGGCCTCGTTCGAACACAACCCGCGGATCAACGTCCAGGTTCTGCCGTTCTCGGCCGGTGCCCACGCGGGCTCGCAGGGCTCGTTCAACGTCTACCGTTTCGCGAACGACCCGCCCATTGTGTACACGGAGGGATACGGCATCGGGCATCCGACCGCCGACCCGGACACCGTCAAGGACTGCTCGCTCCGTTACGATCATCTTCAGGCCGCCGCGCTGTCCCTCAAGGACTCGGCGGAGTTGATCCGGCGCGTAATGGAGGACCGCTATGGAGAGCAAGTGGCGTAAGTCCAGCTACAGCGGCGACCAGGGCGGTGATTGTGTCGAGTGCGCCACGCTCGGCGCCCTGGCCTGGCGCAAGTCGACGTACAGCGGCGACGAGGGCGGCAACTGCATAGAGGTCGCCGAAGCCCCCCTGCGCCACCGTTGCCGTAAGAGACTCCAAGAACCCCACGGGCCCGCACCTCGCTTTCGGGCCCGCGGTGTTCACGTCGTTCCTGGAGTGGGCGGGCGCGAAGCGCGTCTGAAGCCCGCTCCGGGGACGTCGGAGGAGAGAGCCAAGCAGTCGGGTCGCCCGGGGGTGAGACGCCCTCCGGGCGGCCCGACCGTGAGAACGCTGTCCCTGAAGGACTCGGCGGAGTTGATCCGGCGTGTGAGGGAGGATCGCTATGGAGAGCAAGTGGCGTAAGTCCAGCTACAGCGGCGACCAGGGCGGCGAGTGTGTCGAGTGCGCTGCTCTCGATGGCCTCACCTGGCGCAAGTCGACGTACAGCAGTGACCAGGGCGGCCAGTGCCTGGAGATTGCCGAAGCCCCCTGCGCCACCGTTGCCGTAAGAGATTCCAAGAACCCCGCGGGCCCGCACCTCGCGTTCGAGCCCGCGGTGTTCACGTCGTTCGTGGAGTGGGCCGGCGCGAAGCGCGTCTGAGGCCCGCTCCGGAGAGACAAGTAGCCGGGCCGCCCGGGGGTGAGACGCCCTCCGGGCGACCCGGCGGGCGCTGGACGCATGCGTCGGCGCCCCGTACGGCGACGAGACCGCCTGGTCCTTCCCACCGCTGAGGACTACACGCGGGGGGTCCCGCGTTCCTGCTCCGCGTCGGGGTCCAGCAGCCGGCGGATGCGCTCGTACTCGGCGGCCATCTCCGGCGTGGCGAGGAAGTCGTCGAGGTCGGCGGAGACCTCGTGGTCGATCTCCTCGATGGAACGGATGGCGAGTTCGTAGAGTTCTCCGCGCCGGTTCTGCTCCAAGTAGCTGTGCCAATGCGCCAACGCGCGGATGGCGGTGAGGACTCCGGGGTCCAGATCGTCATCGACCAGGATGCCGTCATAGATCGCCGCGAGCGCGTCGTGCAGCTCGGTGGCGCTGATCGTCAGGACGTTCGCGCAGGCGGTGGTCAGTGCCGCACGGGCCTCTTCGGTGAGTTCGTCCTCGTCCGCACCGTCGAGCAGTTCCGGCCGCACCAGACGAGTGACCGTCTCCTCGCCGAAGGCACGAACGTCATCCTCGGTGGCCGCGACGATCAACTGGAGAACGTCCGCCTCAAGTTCGCTGTATTTCACCCCCGTAGCTTAGGTGCGATGTCGCATCCGGTTGGCGCCACCTCGGCGGCGCGTAGCCGAGTAGCCTCGGCAGCGATGCCGGGCCCACGGCCTGGCCTTGGAGATGCGGCCAGGTCAAGGACACTGGCTTCGACCTGGCCGCGTAACCTTCGAGGCGCCGGTCAGCACGGGCCGGTCGTTGCTGAAGAGCGAAGCGATGGACTGGACCCTGTGCGTGCGGATGCCCGCTGCTCACCGAGCGCGTGAGCGAGTTGCCGTCGCAGGTTGAGCATTGCCGAACACGCAGCTACGGCTCGCCCGCGCGGCTGCCACAAACCTCGCCGCCTCTGGGAGGAGCCCGCCCAATCGGGCTCAGCCTGCCCCGGCTGCTGGCCGTTCCTGTGGCGCTGGTGGGCAGCTTCGTGTGGATGGCCTACCCGGCGGCGATGAACGTCTTCTGGGTCCGGCAGCTGAACGGTACGAACCTCGCCGAGTGCTGCGCGCTCGACCAGGTAGCGGCACCCCGCAGCATTCTGGCACCCGCGCTGGTCTCGATCGGCCTGCTGCTGGCCGCCCGGCTGGTGACGGTACGGCAGTGGGGGGTGCGGATCCTGGCCCCCGTCGTTCTGGCCGTGGCCGTGACCGTCTCGGCGTGGATCGTCCATCCCCTCGGGTACAGCGCGGCCGAAGCCCGTTCCACCGCCTTGCGCACCTGCTCGGGCACGCAGCCACGAGTCTGCCTCTGGCCCGAACAGGAGCATATTGCCGGGGACATCATCGAATGGGCAACGGATGCACGCACCCGGCTGGCCGCGCTCGGCGTCCACACCGCTCCGGAGCTGTCGCCGTGGAAACCCATGCCGGCTTCCGATGACATCCGCTCCCTGGTAGCCCAGAGCGCTCTGCCTCAAGATGTTCCGGCATGCGCCACGTCCGGTGAATGGCCGGGAAGTGCCGCTTCCGGGCCGCTCACTGTCTGGCTCACCCTCACCGCGGGAGTGAACTCCCAGGCCATCGCTTCCCGTTACATGCCAGAGGAAGTCGCGGTCGCCACCCGCGTTCTCGAACGGCCCCGGCAGGCCCAGCTGGCCTGGTTCCAGCAGAATGCGCGGACAGTCACTCGGTGCGACCTGACGCCCGTCCTCGACCCCTCCCGCTTCTGAACCGGCCACTACGAGCCGACCGACAGAGAGAAACATGCATGGACTGGTGGCTTCACGTGCGCCGGGTACCCGCGGTCTGCGCCGCCCTCGCCGCCTGCCTCGTCCTCGGCGCCGTCGCCGATTCCATCCAGATCCCCGTACCGGTCGTAGTCGGCGGACTCTCCTTCGCCTTCCCTCTGCCGTTCCTGCTGCCGCTCGCACCGGTGTGCCTCATCCTGTACGGACAGTCCCGTGGAGACAGCCCCATCGAGGCGACGGCCGTGCGACCGGTACGGCTGTGGGACACCGGGTTCATGACGGCCTGCGCCGCACTGACGCTCGCCGGAGGCGGGCTCGTATCGGCCACGACCGGCCATGTCCTCGCCGCGGGCATGGCCCGCAACTTCCTGGGCTACCTCGGACTCGCCCTACTGCTGCGCACCTTTACCAGCCTTCGTGTCGCGGCCACGGGCGTCACTCTCTTCCCGATCGCCTGCGCGGCCTTCGGCGTTCACCACGGGACCCCCGCACCCTGGGCATGGCCCCTGCACGAGCCCACCTACCTGCCGGCCTTCATCGAGGCCATCGCTTTGGGGGTCGCCGGACTGGCCGCTGCCGCTCTCCCCGTTTCCGCCGCCCGCCCGGCTCGACCATCGGAGCAATGACTTGACGAGTCACGCGGTGGGCGGATGCCGAGTGAGGCGACCGTGTCGGCGAGGATGTCAGAGCCGTTGGATGATCGTGCCGGTGGCCAGTCCACCGCCCGCGCACATCGTGATGAGCGCGAACTCCTTGTCCGTGCGCTCCAGTTCATGCAGCGCCGTGGTGATGAGGCGGGCCCCGGTCGACCCGACCGGATGCCCGAGGGCGATCGCGCCGCCGTTGACATTGACCTTCGCCAGGTCCTGGTCGAAGACCTGCGCCCAGCTCAACACCACCGAGGCGAACGCCTCGTTGATCTCGACCAGGTCGATGTCCTTCAGGGTCATCCCGGCCTTGCCCAGCACGGCCTTCGTCGCGTCGATCGGCCCGTCCAGGTGGAAGTGCGGGTCGGCGCCCACCAGGGCCTGCGCGACGATCCGTGCCCTCGGCCGCAGCTTCAGCGCCCGCGCCATCCGCTTGGACGCCCACATGAGGGCCGCCGAACCGTCGGAGATCTGCGAGGAGTTGCCCGCGGTGTGCACGGCCGTCGGCATGATCGGCTTGAGCCGGGCCAGTGCCTCCATGGACGTGTCGCGCGGCCCCTCGTCCTTGTCGACCAGCCGCCACATGCCCTGCCCGGCGTGCTGCTCCTCCTCGGTGGTGGGGACCTGCACGGCGAAGGTCTCGCGCTTGAAGCGTTCCTCGGCCCAGGCGTTGGCGGCCCGCTCCTGGGAGAGCAGGCCCAGCGCGTCGACGTTCTCCCGGGTGAGTCCGCGGTGGCGGGCGATGCGCTCCGCCGCCTCGAACTGGTTGGGCAGGTCCACGTTCCACTCGTCGGGGAACGGCTTGCCCGGACCGTGCTTGGAGCCCGAGCCGAGCGGCACCCGCGACATGGCCTCGACCCCGCAGCTGATCCCGACGTCGATGACGCCGGCCGCGACCATGTTGGCCACCATGTGCGCGGCCTGCTGCGAGGAGCCGCACTGGCAGTCCACGGTCGTCGCCGCCGTCTCGTACGGCAGGCCCACGGTCAGCCAGGCCGTGCGCGCGGGGTTCATGGACTGCTCGCCGGCATGGGTCACCGTGCCGCCGACGATCTGCTCGACGCAGTCGGCGGGGATGCCGGTGCGGCCCAGCAGTTCACGGTAGGTCTCGCCCAGGAGATAGGCGGGATGGAGGTTGGCGAGCGCGCCGCCGCGCTTGCCGATCGGGGTGCGTACCGCCTCGACGATCACGGGTTCCGCGGCCATGGGGGAAACGTCCTCTCCTCGGTCACCCGCGCGGCGCGGGGCGTCCCGGCCCGGCCCGCCACGCAGAACTAGAACGCGTACCAGTTCTGTGTGCAGTTTGCTGACAGCCCGTCCATCACCGCAAGGGGTCGCGCGCAATTGGGGTCGCTCTGCCCCTTGCGACTTGTAGAACCCGTTACTACCGTCGCGACGACCGGGATTTCCTGATGGTCCGTCAGAAATGGTGGGAGTGAGCCGCTCATGCCCTGTCCCGCGCTGTCCGACGGGTTCGACTTCACCGACCCCGATCTGCTGCACCGCCGCGTGCCGCTGCCGGAGTTCGCCGAGCTGCGCCGGGCCGAGCCGGTGCGCTGGATACCGCAGCCGCACGGCCTGGCCGGATTCGCCGACGACGGCTACTGGGCCGTGACCCGGCACGAGGACGTCCGGTACGTCTCCACCCACCCGGAGATCTTCTCCTCCTCCCTGAACACCGCGATCATCCGCTTCAACGAGCACATCGAACGGGACGCCATCGACGCGCAGCGGCTGATCCTGCTCAACATGGACCCGCCCGAGCACACCAGGGTGCGGCAGATCGTGCAGCGCGGCTTCACCCCACGTGCCATCCGCGCGCTGGAGGACCGGCTGCGGGCCCGCGCGCACGCGATCGTCCAGGGCGCGCTCGCCCGCTCCGGGCCCTTCGACTTCGTCACCGAGGTCGCCTGCGAACTGCCCCTCCAGGCCATCGCGGAGCTGATCGGCGTGGCACAGGAGGACCGGTCCAAGATCTTCGACTGGTCCAACAGGATGATCGCGTACGACGATCCGGAGTACGCGATCACCGAGGAGGTCAGCACGGAGGCCGCCACCGAGATCCTCGCGTACGCCATGAACATGGCCGCCGCCCGCAAGCAGTGCCCGGCCAAGGACATCGTCAGCACTCTGGTGGCCGCCGAGGACGAGGGCAACCTCAACTCGGACGAGTTCGGCTTCTTCGTGCTGATGCTGGCGGTCGCGGGCAACGAGACCACCCGTAACGCCATCACCCACGGCATGCACGCCTTCCTCACCCACCCCGACCAGTGGGACCGCTACAAGCGCGAGCGGCCTCAGACCGCGGCGGAGGAGATCGTCCGCTGGGCGACCCCCGTCAACGCCTTCCAGCGCACCGCCACCCAGGACACCGAGCTGGGCGGGCGGCAGATCAAGAAAGGCGACCGGGTCGGCCTGTTCTACGCCTCCGCCAACCACGACCCCGACGTCTTCACGGACCCGGACGCCTTCGACATCACCCGCGACCCCAACCCGCACCTCGGCTTCGGCGGCGGCGGCCCGCACTACTGCCTCGGCAAGTCCCTGGCGGTGCTGGAGATCGACCTGATCTTCCAGGCCGTCGCGGACGCCATGCCCGACCTGAAACTGGTCGGCGACCCCCGCAGGCTCCGCTCGGCCTGGATCAACGGCGTCAAGGAACTCCAGGTAACCACCGGCTGACCACCACCCCGACGGCGCCGCGGCCGGGTTTGGTGTGGCGCTGGCGCAGCCGAGCGGCGTCGGGGCTCGCGCCCTGAAGGGGCGCGGGGAACTGCGCGAGCAACGACGACGGCGCCGCGGCCGGGTTTGGTGTGGCGCTGGCGCAGCCGAGCGGCGTCGGGGCTCGCGCCCTGAGGGGGCGCGGGGAACTGCGCGAGCAACGACGACGGCGCCGCGGCCGGGTTTGGTGTGGCGCTGGCGCAGCCGAGCGGCGTCGGGGGCCGCGCCCGGAAGGGGCGCGGGGAACTGCGCGAACGGCCACGATGGCGCCGCGGCCGGGGTTGGTGGGCTGCCGGGGGCCGGCGCGGCGCAGCCGTAGCCGAACGGTGTCGAAGCCAGCGCCGCGGGTCCGCGGGGAACTGCGCGAACGGCCACGATGGCGCCGCGGCCGGGTTTGGTGGGCTGCCGGGGGCCGGCGCGGCGCAGCCGTAGCCGGATGGTGTCGAGGCCAGCGCCGCGTCCGGGCACGGTCAAAGAATCAACGTGCCGCACGCCGCAGCTTGCGAGTCCGCGCCGCGGCCTGCTTGATCGTGCGTGAGCCGGTCTTCTGGGCGATGGCGAGGTGCTGGTCGGCCAGGACGGGGTCCGCAAGGCAGGAGCCGAGGTGGAGATGGGCCAGGGCGGCGACCGCCGGGTCGGGCGAGTTGGTGCCGACGGTGAGCAACTCCACCACGCCGTCGGTCTGGTTCGCCTCCAGGCGGCCGACCGCGAGTTCCAGCGCGGCCTTGGGCGCGTAGTCGGGATGGCCGGTGGCGTGGACGCGTTCGAGCAGGTCGCGTGACTCCTCGGCCGCTGCGGGGTCACCGCCCTCCCTGAGCAGCCCGGCGAGATTGAACGCCGCGTGCAGCGCGACGTTGGGGTGCGGGCTGCTCAGAGCGGCGCGGTAACGGTCGACCGCGGCGTCGCGCCGGCCGTTGCGGTCGAGTAGCAGGGCGAGTTCGAGCTGGGCATACGCGGTGACCACGGGGTCGCCGCAGCTGGTCGCGGCGACGAAGTGCTGCCCCGCCTCCTCCTCTTCGCCGAAACCCGCACGCAGGAAGCCGAGGTGGACGGCGGCAAGGCCCGAGGTGGTGCCGTTGCGGAGCATCATCGCCAACTGGTAATTGGCGTCGGCGTCCGCCCACTTGCGGCGGGCGTGCAGCGCCATGCCCCGCATGAGAAAGACCTCGGCGGCGATGTCCGGGTCCGGGGACTCGCCCACGCTCTGGATGCTCTTCAACGCGTCCTTCGGCTTCTTCCCGGCGATCTGCACGAGGGCGGTGACGAGTACGCCGGCCGTGCGCAGCTTCGCGCTGTCAGAGGTGGCGACGCGCGCCGCGAGGGCGGTGGCCTGCTGTACCGCGTCGACGTCGACGAAGGCACGCGCGAGTGCGAGGACGCCCGCGAAGTCGAGCCGGTCGAGGCTCTCGTCGTTGAGCAACTCGCCCGGATCGGGCAGCCGCAGCGGCCCCGGAAGACCGCCACCCCCACCTTGCACACCACTCACCACGCCACCTCCCGGTCCGTCATCTGCTTGCCGACCGCCACCGTACCCGGCACGAACGGACCAGGTGCCAGGTGGTGCGGCCTGCCAAGTCAGGCGGCCAAGTGAAGCTCTCGGTAGCCAACTCGGTGCACTGACGAGCCGCGCCCCCACGCCGTAGGGACGCGGGGGCGCGGAGGTTGCGCGGGGAGCGGCTCAGTACCAGCCGTGGGACTGCCAGAAGGTCCAGGCGGCGGTGGGGCTGCCGTAGCGGGAGTTCATGTAGTCCAGGCCCCATTTGATCTGGGTGGCCGGGTTGGACTTCCAGTCGGAGCCGGCGGTCGCCATCTTGTGGGCGGGCAGCGCCTGAACCAGACCGTAGGCGCCGGAAGAGCTGTTGGTGGCGTTGACGTTCCAGCCGCTCTCGCGTTCGACGATCTTGCTGAACGCGTTGTACTGCGCGGCGTCCGGAATCATCTGCTTCGCGATCGTCCGGGCCGAGGAGTCCGCGGCGGGCGCGGCCTGGGCGGGCGATGAGGTCAGCACCATGCCGGTGGTGGCGGCGGCCACGGCGGCGACGGCGAGGGCCTTCTTGGGGGCGGCGAAGCGGCGGACGAACGAGACGGACACGGAGAAACCTCTTGCGTTGGGGACGGGGGGCCGCCCGGTACGCGTCACCTCCGCGTTCCGCGCGGTGGGCGTACGTCGGCGCCGCGACCCGGGTGGGTACGTCGGCGCCTGGCGACGGGATCCAGAGAAACAGGCCGGAAACGTGTCCGCAATGACCCCTTTTACTAGTTGTGGCCGAAACGAGGGGAAAGGTCGCTCGTGTGATCTGGCTCGCAAGGTGCAGGTCAACGGGGGTGTGTTAGCGGACATATCGGACAAGTTGGGCTGCTATCCGGCTTCGTAGGTGACCTGGGTCATGTGGGGCGGCTCACCACACCGCCGACCGCCCGCGCACGGACGCTCACCCAGAGGTCAACGGTCCGGGGCGTCGAATGTGACCGCGGTCTCGAACGCGGCCCGCCGAGTGGCCCGGCGCAGCGCCCGCAGCAGCGCCGGACCGAGGACGAGGGTCAGCAGCACCGTGCAGACGGCCCGGCCCAGATCCCAACCGAGCGACGTGGCCAGGCAGTAGGCGACGAACCGGGCCAGGTTGGCGGGCACCGCGGCCTGCGGATCGAAGGCGATGTTCGAGGCCAGGGCGCCCATGAAGGGCCAGCCCGCGAGGTTCATGACAGTGCCGTAGGCGAACGCGGCGAAGAAGCCGTACGCCGCCAGCAGTGCGAGTTCGGCGCGCCCGCGCAGCCGGTCGGGGCCCGGGAGCAGGCCCGCGCCCATCGTGAACCAGCCCATCGCCAGCATCTGGAACGGCAGCCACGGCCCCACCCCGCCGGTCAGCAACGCGGACGCGAACATCGTGAGCGAGCCGAGTACGAAGCCGAAGCCGGGGCCCAGGACGCGTCCGCTGAGCACCATCAGGAAGAACATGGGCTCGATCCCCGCCGTGCCCGCGCCGATCGGCCGCAGCGCCGCGCCGGTCGCGGCCAGCACGCCCAGCATCGCCACCGCCTTCGGACCAAGACCCGATTCGGAGATCGCCGCCGCGACGACCGCGAGCAGCAGCACCAGCAGGCCGGCGAACAGCCACGGCGCGTCCTGCGCATGAGCGCTGATCCCCGACCCGGGCGAAGCGAGAAAGGGCCACCCGAAGGCGACCACCCCGACGGCGCCGACCAGCACGAGCGCGGCAGCGGAACGGGGCCCGATCCGGACGGCCCTCGCCTGACGAGTCGCCGCTGTCATGCCAGTGCCTCCCGTATCTGGGTCACAGTGAGCCATTCCTGCGGGGCGAGGATCTTGGTGACCTGAGGGGCGAAGGAGGGGGAGGAGACCACGATGTCGGCGGTCGGGCCGTCGGCGATCACCTCACCGTCGGCGAGCAGCACCACCCGGTGCGCCAGCTCGGCGGCCAACTCCACGTCGTGGGTGGCCAGGACGACGGCGTGCCCCTCGGCGGCGAGCCCGCGCAGCAGCGCGACCAGGCGGGCCTTGGCCGCGTAGTCCAGGCCGCGGGTCGGCTCGTCCAGCAGGAGCAGCGGCGGACGGGCGGCCAGCACCACGGCCAGCGCCAGCGCCAGCCGCTGGCCCTCGGACAGATCACGCGGATGCGTGTCGTCGGTGATCCCGGGCAGCAGCTCCGACACCAGCGCACGGCAGGTACCGGGCTCGGCACCCGCGTCCCGGTCGGCGGCGGCACACTCGGCGCCCACGGTGTCGGCGTACAGCAGATCCCGAGGCTCCTGCGGAACCAGCCCCACCCGCCGCACCAGTTCGCGCGGCGGCGTGCGGTGCGGGACGGCTCCGCCGACCCGGACACTCCCCACCCCCGGCTCAACCAACCCGACGAGTGAGTTCAACAGGGTCGACTTCCCGGCCCCGTTACGACCCATCAGAGCGACGATCTCCCCACGATCAACCCTGAGATCAACCCCCCGCAGAGCCTCAACCGCCCCCCGCCACACCCCAACCCCCCGCACCTCAGCAACACCCCCAAGACCCGCAGGCAACGCCGCACCCCAAAGGGGCGCGAGGAACTGCGCGAGCGACCCCGACGGCGCCGCGGTCGGGGGGCGGTCGGTCATGGACGGCGGGTCCGCCTGCGCCCCGACCCCGTCACCTGATTCCGCCGACGCCTGGGCAGCGCCCTGCAGGGGCGCGGGGAACTGCGCGCTCGGCCACGACGGCGCCGCAGTCGAACGACGCCGCATGAGCCGAGGCCAGCGCCGCGGTGCCGCGCTCGGCCCCGACGGCGCCGCAGTCGAAAGACGGCCAGTCACCGGCGGCGGGACCGCAACGTCGGCCAGGCGCAGCCGAAGCCGCCCAGCCCAGCGCCGCGCCTCGCGGACAGTGAGCGGCAACGGCGACCACCCCGCCAGCCGCCCCAGATCCACCACCGGCGGAAACACCGGAGACACCGCCATCACCTCAGCGGGAGCGCCCAGCACCGGCGCACCCCCCACCGAAGGCAGCAACAGCACCTGGTCGGCGTACTGAATCACCCGCTCCAGCCGATGCTCGGCCATCAGCACCGTCGTCCCCAGGTCATGCACCAGCCGCTGAAGCACCGCCAGAACCTCTTCCGCGGCGGCCGGATCCAACGCCGACGTCGGTTCGTCGAGGACCAGCACCCGCGGGTGCGGGGTGAGCACGGACCCGATGGCGACCCGCTGCCGCTGCCCACCGGACAGCGTGCCGATGTCCCGGTCCCGCAGCTCCGCCAGCCCGAGCAGATCCAGGGTCTCCTCGACCCGCCGCCGCATCACCGCCGGCGCCAGCCCCAACGACTCCATGCCGTAGGCGAGTTCGTCCTCCACGGTGTCCGTCACGAAGTGCGCGAGCGGATCCTGCCCCACCGTGCCGACGACGTCGGCGAGTTCGCGCGGCTTGTGGGTGCGGGTGTCGCGTCCCGCGACGGTGACCCGGCCGCGCAGGGTACCCCCGGTGAAGTGCGGGACGAGCCCGCTCACCGCGCCCAGCACCGTGGACTTGCCGACTCCGGACGGCCCGACGAGCAGCACGAGTTCACCCTCGGGCACCTCGAAGTCCAGGCTCTGGACGGTGGGTTCGACGGCACCGTCGTATGTCACGCTGACGTCCTCGAAGCGGATCACGACGGCTCCCTGGGGACCACGACTGCGGGAATGAGGGCGAGGAGTACGGCCGCCGCGGGCCACAGCGGCAGCGTGGGCGCGGCGAGCGGGACCACCCCGGGGTGCAGCGCCGCCGGGTTCCGGGCCGCGGCCAGGGCGAGCAGCGCGGCGACCGCGGCACCGGATGCGGCGACCAGCCAGGCCCGCGCGTTCCACGGGTCGGGCCGGTACCGGGTGCGGGTCGAGCGCCGGCCGCCGAGGCGCAGCCCGGCGAGGGCCGCGACCACCCCGGCGAGCAGCACCGGCAGCCCGTAGGTGCCGCCCTCGGCGGTGAGCAGCCCGTACGTGCCGGCGCAGACGCCGAGCAGGCCGCCCAGGGTGAGCGCGGCGGTCGTACGGCGGACGGCGACGGGCACGTCGGCGGTACGGCCGTACCCGCGGGCGTCCATCGCGGCGGCCAGCGCGACGGAGCGTTCCAGGGCGCCCTCCAGCACGGGGAGGCCGACCTGGAGCAGGCCGCGCACGCCCCGGTCCGGGCGGCCCCGCAGCCGGCGCGCGGCCCGCAGCCGCTGTACGTCCGCGATCAGGTTCGGCGCGAAGGTGAGCGCGACGACCACGGCCACGCCGATCTCGTACAGGGCGCCCGGCAGGGACTTGAGGAGACGGGCCGGGTTGGCGAGGGCGTTGGCCGCGCCGACGCAGATCAGCAGCGTGGCCAGCTTGAGGCCGTCGTACAGCGCGAACAGCAGTGACTCGGCGGTGACCCGGCCGCCGAGGCGGATGCCCTGCGCCCAGTGCGGCAGCGGGACTTCGGGGAGGGTGACGAGGACGTGCGTGCCGGGGATCGGGGAGCCGAGGACCACCGCGAAGACGAGGCGTACGACGAGCACGGCGAGCGCCAGCTTGGCGAACGCCGTGTAGGACCGGGCCCAGGGGGCGGAGCTGCGATGGGTGGCCACCACATAGCCCGCCGCCGCGACGAGCAGCCCGAGCAGCAGCGGATTGGTCGTCCGGCTGGCCCCGACCCCGAGCCCGACCGCCCACACCCACCAGGCCCCGGGATGCACGACGCTTCGCCGCCGCGACCGGGACACGGACCCCCCGCCCGAACCGACCCGCCGGCTCGCGCCGCCCTTGCGGCCCGTACGCGTACTGCCCGTGCCACGGGCGCCGCTCGTGCGGTACGACGGCTCCCGGCGAAGGCCGCCAGGCGCGTCCGCGCCGCCGGCCCCACCCGTGTGACCGCCACCCCCCGCCCCACCAGGCCGGTCCGTCCCACCAGGCCGGTCCGTCCCACCAGGCCGGTCCGTCCCACCAGGCCGGTCTGTGCCGCTGGGCTGGTCCGTGCCGCTGGGCTGGTCTGTGGCGCCAGGCCGGTCTGTGCCGCTGGGCTGGTCCGTGCCGCTGGGCTGGTCTGTGGCGCCAGGCTGGTCTGTGCCGCTGGGCTGGTCTGTGGCGCCAGGCCGGTCTGTGCCGCTGGGCTGGTCTGTGGCGCCAGGCCGGTCTGTGCCGCTGGGCTGGTCTGTGTCGCCAGGCCGGTCCGTGCCGCTGGGCTGGTCTGTGCCGCCAAGCTGGTCTGTGCCGCTGGGCTGGTCTGTGGCGCCGGGTCGGTCTGTGCCACCGTCTGTGCCGGCGGGCCGGTCCGTGCCGGGGGTGCCGTGCGGTGGCTGGCGGGCAGGGCGGTTACGCATGGTGGCGTCGGCGGGCCTGCCAGACGGCTGCCGTGCCGAGCAGGACGACCGCGGCCACGCCCGCCCACAAACCGATCGACGGGCCGCCGTCCTCGGTGGCCGCGGGCCGCTTCGCGGCGGACGTCGGCTTGTCACCGGCGGACGCCACCTGCTCGCCGCAGCCCTTGCGCGGGTATCCGGCGATCGCGCACAGCATGGCGTTGGCGTCGTAGCGCAGCGGCCCGGCGACCGCCGCCAGCGCCTCCGCCGTCGTCGCGTCGGGTGCGACGACCGCGCAGGCGGTCCGCGCCTTCGGCGGCGTCTCGCCCTCGGCCGCGTCCGCCGCCGTACCGAAGTCGAGGACCAGCGCCACCCGCTTGCGGCCCTCCCGCTCCGGCGTCTGCGCGCAGATCGTGTCGAAGCCGGCCGCACCGCGCGGGCGCGTGGCGTCGCCGGAGTCCTCGCTCACCGCGAACCGGAAGCCCTGCACGGCACCGTCCGCGGGCCGGGCCGTCGACGGGCCCTCGGTGGCGTACGTCCACCGGTCGCCCGCGCGCTCCCAGAAGGACCAGTAGCGGTAGCCGACGGCCTGCGCCTGGCCCGCGGCGCCCCAGACCAGGAGCGCGGCCAGCAGCAGGAGCGCGCCGCGCCGCACGCCGGTCACAGCTGCTGCTGCTTTCTGCGGCTGCTGATCAGGAAGCCGATGCCGGCGCCCGCGGCCAGACCGGAGCCGACCATCCACCACAGGCTGGTACCCGAGCCGCCGTCGTCCTTCGTGCCGGACGCGTCGGCCGCCTTCGTCGCCTCGGCGGTCTGCGGCGCCGGGCCGGTCGCGTTGAGCGCCCGCACCAGGTCCGTACCGCCGAAGTCCCGCGGGTCCGCGCCGGCGGCATGCGCCGCGAAGATCAACTGGGCGTACCCGGCCGGCCCGCTCTGCTTCGCCCAGGCCGCCGCGTTCTTCTCCAGCCACGCCAACGGCTTCGCCGCCCGCTGCGCACCGCCCTGCGCGGCGAGCGCGACGACCGCGTCGGCCGTGTTGCCGTAGTCGGGCTGCTCGGGGGCGCCGGCCAGCGCGGACGTGAGGTGGCCGTCCTCGGCGACGGCCTTCGCGAGATACCCGGCGCCGTTGGCCGCGGCCTGTTCGGGGGTGAGCGGGTCCGAGTCCACGCACCCCGTGCCGGACTCCTTGCCGGACTCTTTGCCGGACGCCTGGTCCGGCTTGCCCGTCTTCGCGTCGAGGCCCGCGCCCAGGGCGCCCACCACGGCCGCCGCGGTGGCGTCCGCGTTGGCGGTCAACGCGCCCTTCTTGTCCGGCTGGTAGGCGAAGGCGCCCGCGCCTTCTCCTGTGCAGGGCAGGGCCAGCTTCAGCAGCGCGTCGTACGGCGACCTGCCGCCCTTGGCGACCTCCGCAGGCCGCTCACCGGCCGCCGCGAGCGCGCCGATGACCACGGCCGTGGAGTTCGCGTCGCTCGCGCCACCCGGTGCGTAGGCCCAGCCGCCGTCCTCGTTCTGCACCGACTTCAGCCAGGTCACCGCCTTGCCGGTGGCGTCCTCGTGCCCGCCGAGCGCCGCCAGCGCCTGGACGGCGGCGGCCGTGCTGTTGGTGTCGGTCATCACCTTGGCGTCGCAGGCCCGCGCGGGCTCGGCGCGGAAGGCGGCGAACGCGCCGTTCGCGCACTGCTGTCCGGTCAGCCAGTCGACCGCCTTGGCGGCGGGCGTCACGGACACCGTGCGCTGCGCGAGCAGCGCCAGCGACTGCCGCCAGACGCCGTCGTACTTCGGATCCGAGTCGCCGTACAGCCCGGACGGGAGCACCGTCGACGAGGACGGCGACGGGCTCGCGGCCAGGGCGGGCGCGGCGGCGGCGAGCACGCCGACGGAGGCCAGGGCCGCTGCGCTACGGCGGACGTTCATGGTCGGCGGGTGCCTCTCTTCGCGGTCGGTTCGCGAGGAAGCCGGGCAGCACGGGACACCCCGGGCGGCTCGGGCCCCGTAAACCTCGACGGTGCCGTGCGCGGCGGGTGCCGACGCACGTGAGCCGGTCAACGTTCCGCCCGGGGCAGTCCGGCTCACCGGACCTGAAAGTCCGGCTCACGGTTGCGGGTCAGCGCCGGAATTGCACCGGCTTCCCCCCACACGGATGTGATGACACCCCACCCACTCTACCGACCCCCCTCGGGACCCCCCGAGGCGGACGTCCACAGCAGCGCCCCAAAGGGGCGCGGGGAACTGCGCGCCCAGCCAAACCAAACCCGCACCCGCCCACCGACAATTCGAGGCACCCCAGTAGGCGCACCCGCCCCAAACGCACCCGCACCCAGCGAGGCGAGCTGTTCAGCCGGTCCGTACGTAAGCCACCGGCCAGGCACCCGGGACCGGTTCAGCCCGCCCCTGCTCAACCAGGCGGCGCAAGTGCGCCTCGGCCTCCGAGACGGCGATGTTGCGGGACGCGGGCGGGATCTCCGGCCAGGGCCGGTTCCACTCCATCCGCTCGGCCAGCTGCCACGGAGTGAGCGGTACGGCGAGCAGCGCCAGCAGACCACCCAGCCGTTCCTCATGATGCGCAAGCAACTCCCGCACCCGGCCGGCCGCATCGGTGAACGCGTGCTGGTGGGCCGGCAGCACCTCGGCGGGGGCGAGCCGGCCGACCCGCTCCAGCGAGTCGAGATAGTCCCCGAGCGGATCGGTCACGGTCGCGTCGTCCGGGTCCTCGTACAGCCCGATGTGCGGGGTGATCTCCGGGAGCAGATGGTCGCCGGAGAACAGGCGGCCGTGGCCGGGCAGTCCGGCGGGATGCTCCTCCTCCAGGTGGAGACAGACGTGACCGGGCGTGTGCCCCGGCGTCCAGACGGCCCGCAGCCGGCGGCCCGGCAGGTCGAGGAGTTCGCCGGGGACGATCTCCCGGTCGGGCAGGGCGGGGGACAGCCGCGGCACGGAGCGGGGGGAGCGCAGCGGCGCGAGATGGTCCTCGGGGGCGCCGGCCGCCGCGAGCTTGGCGCTCATGTAGGCGAACCACCGCTCGGGGCGGGCCTCTCGGGTGCGCCGTACCACCGCCGTGTCGGCCGCGTGCATCGCCACCCACGCGCCGGACGCCTCCCGCACCCGCCCGGACAGCCCGTGGTGGTCGGGGTGGTGATGGGTGATGACGACCCCGTGCACCTCCCGCACGGACGTCCCGCAGGCGATCAGCCCCGCGACCAGCGTGTCCCACGACCCGGGGTCGTCCCACCCGGTGTCGACCAGCACCGGCCCGCGATCGGTGTCCACGACGTACACAAGCGTGTGCCCCAGCGGATTATCCGGAATAGGCACAGCCACGGCCCCCACACCCCCACCGTGATCAAACGTTTTCACCATCGTCCGCCCTCCCGGCCCCATGACCATTGCCCACTATAACTAGAACTGGTATCAGTTCTGAAACAGCGTCAGAAACTTGCCGCAGGAGGCAGTCGGCCATGACCGAGCTCGTGGAACACGGACAGCTGTTCATCGGCGGGGAGTTGACCGAACCCCTGGGCGAGGGCGTCATCGAGGTGGTCTCGCCGCACACCGAGGAGGTCATCGGCCGGGTGCCGCACGCGTCCGCGGCCGACGTGGACCGGGCCGTGGCCGCCGCGCGGACCGCGTTCGACGAGGGGCCCTGGCCGCGCACGACGCTCGACGAGCGGATCGCGGTCGTCACCCGCATCAAGGACGGCATCGCCGCCCGGCACGAGGAGATCGCCCGCGTGATCTCCGCCGAGAACGGGTCGCCGTACTCATGGAGCGTCCTCGCGCAGGCGCTCGGCGCGATGATGGTGTGGGACGCGGCGATCACCGTCGCCCGCGGCCACACGTACGAGGAGACACGCGACGGGGTGCTCGGGAAGATCATGGTGCGGCGCGAACCGGTCGGCGTGGTCGCGGCCGTGGTCCCGTGGAACGTCCCGCAGTTCGTCGCCGCCGCCAAGCTGGCGCCCGCCCTGCTCGCCGGCTGCACGGTGGTCCTCAAGCCGTCCCCCGAGTCCCCGCTGGACGCCTACCTCCTCGGCGAGATCACCCGCGAGGCCGGGCTGCCGGACGGCGTGCTGTCGATCCTGCCCGCCGACCGCGAGGTCAGCGAGTACCTGGTCGGGCACCCCGGCATCGACAAGGTCGCCTTCACCGGCTCGGTGGCCGCGGGCCGGCGGGTCATGGAGGTGGCCGCCCGCAACCTCACTCGCGTCACCCTGGAACTCGGCGGCAAGTCGGCGGCCGTCGTGCTGCCGGACGCGGACGTCGAGACCACGGTCGCGGGCATCGTCCCGGCGGCCTGGATGAACAACGGGCAGGCGTGCGTGGCGCAGACCCGCATCCTGCTGCCCCGCTCCCGCTACGACGAGTTCGCGGACGCCTTCGCGCGGGCCGCGAGCGCGCTCACGGTCGGCGACCCGCTGGACCCGGCCACCCAGGTGGGCCCGCTGGTCGCCCGGCGCCAGCAGCAGCGCAACCTCGACTACATCCGCATCGGCCAGGAGGAGGGCGCCAAGATCCTCACCGGCGGCGGCCGGCCGGCGGGCCTGGAGCGCGGCTGGTACGTCGAGCCGACGCTCTTCGGCGACGTCGACAACTCCATGCGGATCGCCCGCGAGGAGATCTTCGGACCGGTCATCTGCCTGCTGCCGTACGGCGACGAGTCCGAGGCGTTGAAGATCGCCAACGACTCCGAGTACGGGCTGTCCGGCAGCGTGTGGACGGCCGACACCGCGCACGGCATCGAGGTCGCCCGGCAGGTGCGTACCGGAACGTACTCGGTCAACACCTTCAGCCTGGACATGCTCGGCCCGTTCGGCGGCTACAAGAACTCCGGTCTGGGGCGGGAGTTCGGGCCCGAGGGCTACGACGCCTACCTGGAGCACAAGATGATCCATCTGCCGGCGGGCTGGGAGGCGTAGGCGATGGGCGACCGCTGGCACGTCGAGGTCGACCGCTCCGTCTGCATCGGCTCCGCCCAGTGCGTTCACCACGCCCCCGACGGCTTCCGTCTCGACACCGCGCGCCAGTCCCGGCCGGTCGAGGCGGACACCGACGCCAACGAGCAGGTGCTGGCGGCGGCGGAGAGCTGCCCCGTGGAGGCCATCGTGATCACGCTGTCGGCGGGCGGGGAGCCGGTGTTTCCGCCCGAAGAGTAAATTTTTCCCTTCCGGGGGGTTCCATCTTGTATGGACGGTTTTATGCTGGAAGAGGCCTACGAGGCGAGTGAGGGAGTTCGACCGGAGTAGCCGACTCGGGCGCGACGCGCAAGCATCCGCCGGGGCCGACGTCGACGGTCGGGCTGAGAGGCCGGAAGGCAGTGGTTGGGCCGGAAGGCGACCTCCATCACCTGATCCGGACAATACCGGCGAAGGGAACCCGTCTCGTAGGTTCTATTTCTGCGCCGGTGCTGCTTCTGCGCCGGTACTTCTGCGCCGGTCCTACTTCTGCTTCTGCCCCGCGCGCGCCGTGTGCTGCCCCTCGGGGGCCGTCAGGTCGATCAGCCGGCACACCGTCTCGATGTCGATCTTGACCTGGGCGATGGAGGCGCGGCCCGACAGCCAGGTGATCAGCGCCGAGTGCCAGGTGTGCTCGATGACGCGGACCGCCGACAACTGCTCCGCGGTGGGATTCTCCAGGCCCATCGCGTCCAGCACGATCGCCGTGGTCTGCCGGGACACCTGGTCCACCTCGGGGCTCACACTGCGATCCGCGAAGGTCAGGGCGCGCACCATCGCGTCCGCCAGATGCGGCTCGCGCTGAAGGGCGCGGAAGGCCCGCATCAGCGTCTCCGCGACCCGCTCGGCCGCCGTGTCGCCCGTCGGGGGCTTGCGGCCCAGCGTGCCGTGCAGATGCTCCAACTGGGCCTGCATCGTGGCGACCAGTAGATGCACCTTGGAGGGGAAGTAGCGGTAGAGCGTGCCGAGCGCCACCTGGGAGGACTCGGCGACCTCCCGCATCTGCACCGCGTCGAAGCCGCCCCGGCTGGCCAGCTGCGCGCTCGCGTGCAGGATCCGGCGGCGGCGGGCCTCCTGCCGCTCTGTTAGGGGCGACGAGGCCGGCTGCCTCGATGGGGCGGCGCTCGCGTCCGCCTTGGCTTGCGCAGGCATGGGTCCCGCTCCGTGACTGTCGGTGAAGGCTGCTGATCGCACAGCATGGTAGGCGGGCCGTGGCGTGAATCACCCGTACCAGTGCTCACAGCACCCCTACCTGCCGGTAGATTCAGAGCTTCTTGAACGATCAAGTCTGAAACTTGTTCTAGATTAGCGTCCCGGCGTAATCTCGCGGGACACCGCAGGGAGAAGGGGGCCCAGAGTGACCGCTGAGGCCAGGGATGCGGGTGCTTCAGAGGACCCCGCAGCCGACGGCGAGCGACCGCTCCACATCGCGCTTCTCACCTACAAAGGGAACCCGTTCTGCGGCGGACAGGGCGTCTACGTACGGCACCTCTCCCGCGAGCTGGCCCGCCTCGGGCACCGCGTCGAGGTCATCGGCTCCCAGCCCTACCCCGTCCTCGACGGGGGACTGCCCGGACTCACCCTGACCGAACTGCCCAGCCTCGACCTCTACCGCCAGCCCGACCCCTTCCGCACCCCCCGGTGGGACGAGTACCGGGACTGGATCGACGCCCTCGAAGTCGGCACGATGTGGACCGGCGGCTTCCCCGAACCGCTCACCTTCTCGCTCCGCGCCCGCCGCTATCTGCGCGCCCGGCGCGGCGCGTTCGACGTCGTGCACGACAACCAGACCCTCGGCTACGGGCTGTTGGGCGACATCGGCGCGCCCCTGGTCACCACCGTGCACCACCCCATCACCGTGGACCGGCAGTTGGAGCTGGACGCCGCCGAGGGCCGGCGCCGCCGCCTCTCGGTGCGCCGCTGGTACGGCTTCACCCGCATGCAGAAACGCGTCGCCCGCCGCCTGCCGTCGATCCTCACCGTCTCCGGCACCTCACGCCAGGAGATCGTCGATCACCTCGGTGTCCGCGACGACCGGGTGCACGTCGTCCACATCGGCGCCGACACCGACCTGTTCGCGCCCGATCCGTCCGTGCCCGTCGTGCCCGGCCGGATCGTGACCACGTCCAGCGCCGACGTGCCGCTCAAGGGCCTCGTCTTCCTCGTGGAGGCGCTGGCGAAGGTGCGCACCGAGCACCCGGCCGCGCATCTCGTCGTCGTCGGCAAGCGGGCCGAGGCCGGGCCGGTCGCCCAGGCCATCGAACGGTACGGCCTGGCGGGCGCCGTCGAGTTCGTCAAGGGCATCACGGACGCCGAGCTGGTCGACCTGGTCCGCTCCGCGCAGGTGGCCTGCGTGCCGTCGCTGTACGAGGGCTTCTCGCTGCCCGCCGCGGAGGCCATGGCCACCGGCACCCCGCTGGTCGCCACCACCGGCGGCGCGATCCCCGAGGTGGCCGGGCGCGACGGCGAGACGTGCCTTGCGGTGCCGCCCGGCGACGCGGGGGCGCTGGCCGCTGGGCTGAGCCGGCTCCTCGGCGACCCCGGCCTGCGCGCCCGCCTCGGCGCGGCGGGCCGCGCCCGGATCCTCCACCACTTCACTTGGACCCGCGCGGCCGAGGGCACGGTGGCCCACTACCGCGAGGCCATCACCCACGCAACGGCTCCGCCGGGGGCCGGTGCCGGCGACGGGACGGCTGCACCGAGACCCACCCGGACCGCTCGCGCAGCGACCCCCCAAGACGCCGCTCCAACCCCCGACGCAACGACCTCACCAGCCACGTCTTCCGCCGCTGGCACGGCAGCTTTACCCGGTGCCGGTTCGGTCGCTGGCGCGGTGGTTTCGGGTGGTGGTTCTTCTGCCGCCGGCGGGGTGGCGGAGTCGGGGGCTGGTTCTTCCGCTGGCGCGGCAGCCTTGCCCGGTGCCGGTTCGGTCGGTGGCGTGGCGGTTTCGGGTGGTGGTTCTTCTGCCGCCGGCGGGGTGGTCGAGTCGGGGGCTGGTTCTTCTGCCGGCGCGGCGGTTTCGCGGGGTGGCGGTCCTGCCGCCCGCCCGGCGGGCTCGGCGAGTGCCGGTTCGGTCGCTCGCGGGGCGGGTTCGCCTCCCGTCGGTTCCTCTCGCGGTGCGGCGGAGCCGGGGGGTGTCGACGCCGTTGTTCAGGGTGTTGTCGGTGGGGCTGATGTTGATCTCGATTGTGAAAGCAGGGCCACGTGCTGACCGTTGACTTCAGTCGGTTTCCGGTTGCCCAGGGGGACCGTGTTCTGGATCTCGGCTGTGGAGCCGGGCGGCATGCCTTCGAGTGCTATCGGCGGGGCGCACGGGTCGTGGCGCTGGACCGCAACGGCGAGGAGATCCGCGAGGTCGCCAAGTGGTTCGCGGCCATGCGGGAGGCGGGCGAGGCCCCGGCGGGCGCCACCGCAACGGCCATGGAGGGCGACGCCCTCGCGCTGCCCTTCCCCGACGAGTCCTTCGACGTCGTCATCATCTCCGAGGTGATGGAGCACATCCCCGACGACAAGGGCGTACTCGCCGAGATGGTGCGGGTGCTGAAACCGGGCGGCCGCATCGCGATCACCGTCCCGCGCTACGGCCCCGAGAAGGTCTGCTGGGCGCTGTCCGACGCCTACCACGAGGTCGAGGGCGGCCACATCCGCATCTACCGCGCCGACGAACTGCTCGCCAAGATCCGCGGAGCGGGCCTGCGGCCGTACGGCTCCCACCACGCCCACGCCCTGCACTCCCCGTACTGGTGGCTGAAGTGCGCCTTCGGCGTCGACAACGACAAGGCGCTGCCGGTGCAGGCGTACCACAAGCTGCTGGTCTGGGACATCATGAAGAAACCGCTCGCCACCCGGCTCGCCGAGCGCACGCTGAACCCGCTGATCGGCAAGAGCTTCGTGGCCTATGCGACCAAGCCCCACCTGCCCCCGCTGCCGCGGAGCACCCCGGCCGAGGGCACCGAGGCGGCCACCCGGTGACCACGCCCCGGACAGAACACCTCGTCCTGCCCGGGGTCCTCACCGCCGAGCAGGCCGCCGCGACCGTGCGCGGCATCCTCGGCGTACAGCGGGAGGACGGCGCGATCCCCTGGTTCCGCGGGCACCATCTCGACCCGTGGGACCACACCGAGGCCGCCATGGCCCTCGACGCGGCCGGCGAACACGACGCGGCGGAGCGGGCCTACACCTGGCTGGCCCGGCACCAGAACGACGACGGCTCCTGGTACGCCGCCTACGCGGACGGCGCGTACGACGACGTCACGGACCGGGCCCGCGAGTCCAACTTCGTCGCGTACATAGCCGTCGGGGTCTGGCACCACTACCTCGCCACCGGCGACGACGCCTTCCTCGACCGCATGTGGCCGACCGTACGCGCGGCGCTGGAATGGGTGCTGCTGCTGCAACGGCCCGGCGGCCAGATCGGCTGGCGGCGCGAGCACGACGGCACCGCGACCGCCGACGCGCTGCTCACCGGCAGCTCCTCCATCCACCACGCCCTGCGCTGCGCGCTCGCCATCGCCGAACAGCGCGAAGAGACCCAACCTGACTGGGAGTTGGCTCTGGGCGCGGTGCGCCACGCGATCCGCAGGCACCCCGAGCGCTTCCTCGACAAGAGCCGCTACTCGATGGACTGGTACTACCCGATCCTGGGTGGCGCGCTGCCCGCCGAGGAGGCCAAGTCCCGTATGGAGGAGGGCTGGGACCGCTTCGTGGTGCCGGGCCTCGGCGTCCGCTGCGTGGTGCCCAACCCCTGGGTCACCGGCGGGGAGTCCGCCGAACTCGCCCTGGCCCTGTGGGCGATGGGCGAGTCCGACCGCGCGCTGGACATACTCCAGTCCATCCAGCATCTGCGCGACCCGGCCACCGGCCTGTACTGGACCGGCTATGTCTTCGACGACGACACCGTCTGGCCCCGTGAACTCACCACGTGGACGGCGGGGTCCCTGCTGCTCGCGGTGGCCGCGCTCGGCGGCCATGAGGCCACCTGCGCCGTGTTCGGCGGGGCCCGGCTGCCCCACGGCCTGGCCCCCGACTGTTGCGTCTGAGCGGGTCCGGCGCCCCGAAGGGGCGCGGGGCTGTATCGATATACGGCTCCGCCGCGATGGGGGTCCCCCTGTTCGAGCACGTTCCGCGGTGAAACGCAGAAGGTGAAGACTGAACGGTCGCGCCCCGAGTGGCGTAGTCGGCGCCGGAGGGTGAGGCTGCCGGGAGAGACCTTTTTCCGGTCGGGAGAGAACCGTCTGCTCGGGGAGAACATCCCGGAGGAAAACCCGTGACTGTACCGATGCGGCGCCTCGTCGTCGCACTCACCGTGTGCTGCGCCCTGCTGGCCGGCGCCACCGCCTGCGGGAGCGGCCAGACCGCCACCCGGGACACGCACGCGGCGGTGATCGTCGCCGCGACGCCCAGTCCCAGCACGTCCGCGGAACGGCAGAAGTTCGCCAAGACCCGGTTCGTGGTGAACGCCGGACTCGCGGCCGGGGCGACGTACAAGTGGATCGTGAAGCCCGCCAGGGAGGGCAAGTTCAAGAAGGGCGCGCCGGGCCGTAAGACCGCGCTGGTCAAGGCGGGGCTCGCGGGCGCGTTCTCGTACAACCGGCTGAAGGCGGCCGTGCGCAACGCCAAGGGCGATCC
This sequence comes from Streptomyces sp. NPDC004629, assembly GCF_042873595.1. Classification (NCBI taxonomy): domain Bacteria; kingdom Bacillati; phylum Actinomycetota; class Actinomycetes; order Kitasatosporales; family Streptomycetaceae; genus Streptomyces; species Streptomyces sp. NPDC004629. The sequence continues at coordinate 112,104 of NZ_JBIALO010000026.1, forward strand.
CGCGCTCGCCAAGGCCCTGGCCCCGCTCAGCGCGGGCATCGCCGGGCTCAAGGACCTGCCGGCCAAGCTGCGCAAGGGCGACGGCTCCAGCGACCAGGCGGCCGACTCCTACAACAACCTCATCAACCAGGTGAAGGACGCCGGCCGGAGCCAGGGTGCCGTGGTGCACGACAAGGTACCGTCGAACTCCCAACTGGTCACCGGCGCCAAGAGCTGAGCGAGCGCGGGGAGTTGTCGGCGGCCAGGTTGTCGTCCGTCGGCTACGGCGGTGTTGTGGCTGGTCGCGCGGTTTCCGGCGCCACTGCGGGGCGCCGCTCCCCGCCGCGGCTAGGAGTTGAGGTCCGCCAGCGTGCGGAGGGTGTGGGGGTCCTGGGTCAGGGCCAGCAGGTCGGTCACCGGGCCCTTGCGCCAGGACTCCAGGCGTTCGGCGATCCGTTCGCGGGGGCCGACCAGGGAGATCTCGTCGGCGAACGCGTCGGGCACAGCCCGTACGGCCTCCTCGCGGCGGCCGGACAGGAACAGTTCCTGGATCCGCCGGGCCTCCTCCGCGTACCCCATGCGCGCCATCAGGTCGGCGTGGAAGTTGCGGGCCGCGTGCCCCATGCCGCCGATGTAGAAGCCGAGCATGGCCTTGACGGGGAGCAGCCCCTCGGCGACATCGGCGCACACCCTGACCTGCGCCATGGGGGCGACCAGAAAGCCCTCGGGCAGGTCGTGGACGGCGGGTCCGTACACCTCGGGCCGGCTGGGCGCCCAGTACAGCGGCAGCCAGCCGTCCGCGATCCGGGTCGTCTGGGCGACGTTCTTCGGGCCCTCGGCGCCGAGCAGCACCGGCAGGTCCGGGCGCAGCGGGTGGGTGATCGGCTTGAGCGGCTTGCCCAGGCCGGTGGCGTCCGGGCCGCGGTAGGGCAGCGGGTGGAAGCGGCCGTCCGCGGCCACCGGCGCCGCCCGGCGCAGCACCTGCCGTACGACGTCGACGTACTCCCGGGTCGCGGTCAGCGGCGAGCGCGGGAACGGGCGGCCGTACCAGCCCTCCACCACCTGCGGCCCCGACAGCCCGAGGCCCAGCAGCAGCCGCCCGCCGGAGAGGTGGTCCAGGGTGAGGGCGTGCATCGCGGTGGTGGTGGGGGAGCGGGCCGCCATCTGGGCGACCGCCGTACCCAGCCGGATCCGTGCGGTGTGCGCGGCGATCCAGGCCAGCGGGGTGAACGCGTCGGAGCCCCAGGACTCCGCGGTCCACACCGAGTCGTAGCCGAGCCGTTCCGCCTCCCGGGCCAGCGGCAGATGGTGCGCGCAGGGGCCGCGCCCCCAGTAGCCGAGTGCCAGACCGAGCCGCATGCCCGCCTCCTGACGATCCGTCAGACAACGGGGTGACTGTACGGCAACGGCCCCCCGCCCGGAAGGGCGAGGGGCCGGATGCGACGGCCGTGGACCGGCGGCGGCTCAGCCGCGCTGGATGCCGGAGGTGTCCTGGAGCACGCCACGGCGGCCGTCCTGGGTCTGCGCGACCAGCTGCGCCCCGCGCTGCTCGACCGCCAGATACCAGGTGCCCGGCGCCAGTTCGGCGATCGGGGCCGGCGAGCCGTCCTCGGCGAACAGCGGCCGCGGCACCGGCACGGCGAACCAGAACGGCGAGAACTCCGCGGCCTGGGCCTGCTGTTGCGGGGCCGGCGGCTGCTGGCCGAACGGCTGGCCCTGCTGCGGGTGGCCTTGCTGCGGCTGGCCCTGCTGTGGCTGCCCGCCGTACGGCTGCTGCGCGGCGCCGGGGTAGCCGTAACCGCCCTGGGGCTGCGCGCCGTAGGGCTGCGGCGCGGCCGGCTTGGGGGCCGGGACCAGACCGGCCTGGAGGGCGGGCACGAGCGGGCTGGCGATGGCCGCCGCCGCCATCACCAGGGTGGCGATGAGGGCGAGTACGAGACCGATGCCGGCGCTCGGGCCCTTGAAGGTGCCGCCCATGTTGTCCCCGGCACCCGCCGGGTCGAAGACGTTGCCGAGCGCGCTCCACGCGGCGAAGACCGTGAAGGCCACGCCGAACGGACCGAGGTCGAGGCCGGCCACCTTGGGGGGCTGCGGCAGCAGCCGGGTGAGGACGAGGAGCGCGGCGCCGATGATCCCCGCGAGAACGACACTGAACAGGACCGGTCCGCTCGCCCACAGGCTCGGCAGGTCGATGTTGTTCGGTACCCCGTCGTACGAGTAGTTGTCGAGGAACGACGCGATGAACAGCAACACCGCTGCTCCGATCACCACGCCGTCGCCCCTAGTGAGGGAGCGGATATTCACTTCAGGTCCTTCGTAGGTCGTCTCGTCGTCAGTGGAGGCGTCGCTGTCACCGTGTCGCCCTCAGGGCCCGGTGCGAAGCGCGGGGGGTGTGCCCCTCATCGTAGGGCCGACCTTATCGTCCGTACGATCACGGTGTCCGCCCGGTGGGGCCCGCGCGGCCCTGCCCGCGCAGGAAACTCACGATTCCCTCAGAGATCCCCTCCGCCGCCTTCTGCCGCCAGGCGCCGCTGGTCAACAATGCCGCGTCCTTGCTATCGCGCATGTTGCCGCACTCGATGAAGACCTTCGGAACCGTTGACAGATTGAGACCGCCCAGGTCCTCGCGTGTGACGAGACCGGTGCCGCCGCCGACGTAGTTGGACGGCGCGCTGCCCGTGGCGTGCACGAAGTTGCCCGCGATCCGCTCGCCGAGGTCACGGGAGGGGCCGACGATCGGACGGGTGTCCGCGCCGCCCGCGTGCACCGAGCCCGGCAGGATCACATGGAACCCGCGGTTGCCCGCCGCCGAGCCGTCCGCGTGGATGGAGACGGCCGCGTCCGCGTGCGCGGTGTTGCCGATCCGCGCCCGCTCGTCCACGCACGGCCCCCACGGGGGCTCGTCCCGGTCGTGGGTCAGCTTCACCGTGGCACCCTGCTGCTCCAGCAGCGTGCGCAGCCGGTGGGACACGTCCAGGGTGAACTCCGCCTCCGGATAGCCGTCGTCGGTGGCCGTGCCGGTCGTGTCGCACTCCTTGCGACTCGTACCGATATCGACCGTACGGCTGATTTCTGCCGTGTGCCGGAAGTTGCCCAGATTGTGCCCGGGGTCGATGACGACCACCTTGCCCGCGAGCGGCCCGGAGCCGGCGGGGCCCGTCGCCGCGGGCGTCGGCTTGGCGTCGTCGCGCGGGGAGGACCGGGCCGGCGAGGGATCGGGCGAGCCCGTCGACGGCGCCGAGCGTCCGGCGGACGCCGAGGACGTGGCCGCGCCGGGCGTGGCCGCGCCGGGCGTGGCCGCGGGGGGCGTGGCCGCGCCGCCCGCGGCGGCGGAGCCGCCCGAGCCGCCCACCGTCTGGTACACGAGCCAGCCGAGCAGCGCGGCGGCGACCAGGGCGGCCAGCGTCACCGTGAGCGGGCGCCGGGAGCGGCGCGGCCGCGGGGGTTCGAAGTCGGGGCCTACGTACGACACGGGTGCGACTCTAACGTCGTGCTCAGATCCCCGTCCCCGTTCGCCGCAGCACGCGCAGCGAACCGTGCGCCGTCACCTCGGTGAACGCGCCGGACTCCAGGGCCCTGAGCCAGATCCGGTACGGGGCCTGGCCGGTGAACTCGTCCACCGGGTCCGGGAACACGTCGTGGACGGCGAGCAGGCCGCCTTCGGCCACCCACGGGGCCCAGCCCTCGTAGTCGGCGGTGGCGTGCTCGTCGGTGTGGCCGCCGTCGACGAAGACGAGCCCGAGCGGAGAGTTCCACAGGGCGGCGATCCGCGGTGAGCGGCCGACCAGGGCGACCACGTGCTCCTCCAGGCCCGCCCGGTGCAGCGTCCTGCGGAACGTGGGCAGGGTGTCCATCAGGCCGGTCTCGGGATCGACCGTCTCCGGGTCGTGGTACTCCCAGCCCGGCTGCTGCTCCTCGCTGCCGCGGTGGTGGTCCACGGTGAGCGCGCTGACCCCGCCCTGCCGGGCGGCGTCCGCGAGCAGCACCGTCGAGCGTCCGCAGTAGGTGCCGACCTCCAGCAGCGGCAGGCCCAGCCGGCCGGCCTCGACGGCCGCCGCGTACAGTGCCAGCCCCTCGTCCCGGGGCATGAACCCCTTCGCCGCCTCGAACGCGGCCAGGATCTCGGGCTTCGGTGCCGGCGCTGCCGCGGGCATGGGGGGTCCTCTCGGTCGGTGCCGGGTGTACGGCCGCCCATGCTGCCGCATGGCTGCCGCCGGCTTGACGGGGGGACCTGGCCTTGCGTTGTCGGGTTTCTGCGGCGCCGTCGTGGTTGAGCGCGCAGTTCCCCGCGCCCCTGCGGGGCGCCTGCGCCGCCGGGTTTCTGCGGCGCCGTCGTGGCTGGGTGCGCAGGGCGGTTTCTAGGGATCGTCGCAACACTTGGTCGTGTTGGTCAGGCTGTGAGTAGTTTATGCAGGCGCTCGGCTGGGGTTTCCCAGCC